>CAZTVF010000042.1:0-37824 GCA_964616985.1 uncultured Planctomycetaceae bacterium | reverse complement strand
CTCTTCCACGATGGCCGTGTACTTCGCCTCGATGTCGGCGTAGATGCGGTCGTTGTGGTCCATGCGGTTGACCGGGCGGTTCGTCGGCACCGCCGCCACGTCGAGCTTGTAGATCTTCATGAACTCGGACGCTTCGGTCATGGCCGTGCCCGTCATGCCCGCCAGCTTCTTGTACAGCTTGAAGAAGTTCTGGTAGGTGACGGTCGCCATCGTCTGGTTTTCCTGCTTGATCTGGACGCGTTCCTTCGCCTCCACCGCCTGGTGCAGGCCGTCGGACCACTCGCGCCCTTCGAGCACGCGGCCGGTGAACTCATCGACGATGACGACGCGGCCTTCCTGGACGACGTATTCCTTGTCCTTCTCGTACACCAGGTGCGCGCGGAGGGCCTGCTCCATGAGGTGGGGCCATTCCATGTTGGCGCCCACGTAGAAGCTGCCCACGCCGGCGATGTCCTGGGCGGCCGTCACGCCTTCGTGCGTCATGTGGGCGGCCTTCTTGTCCAGCTGCACCTCGTAATACTTGGTGTACTTCTTGAGGTTGTCCTCGGCCGAGGCGAGCTGCTCCTCGGCGTCGTTGATCTGGGCCTGGATCTTCTGGGCCTCCTCGCCGCGGGCCTTGGCGGCCTCGCCCATGAGGGACTTGAGGTGGCGCTTGGCGGCCTCGACCTGGCGGTTGGCCTGGTCCCAGGAACGATTGCGGGCGACCAGCTCGCGCGCGACGGCGTCGGCCTTGCGGAAGCGGTCGGTGTCGCCGTAGGCCGGGCCCGAGATGATCAGCGGCGTGCGGGCCTCGTCGATCAGGATGCTGTCAACCTCGTCGACGATCGCAAAATCCAGCGGGCCCTGCACCTGGTCGCCCACGGACATCTTCATGTTGTCGCGGAGGTAGTCGAAGCCGAACTCGCTGTTCATGCCGTATGTGACGTCGCAGGCGTAGGCGGCGCGGCGGGCCTCGGCCTCCTTGCCGTACGTGCCCATCTCCGACAGGATGTAGCCCACCGTCAGCCCCAGCTTCTCGAACGTGGGCTTGGCGTATTCGGCGCCGACCTTCACCAGGTAGTCGTTCGTCGTCACCAGGTGGACGTGCTTGCCTTCCAGGGCGGCCATGTAGATGGCCGGGTAGCAGGAGATCGTCTTGCCCTCGCCGGTGGCCTCCTCGGCGATCCAGCCGCTGTCCAGGACCGTGCCCGCGACCAGCTGCACGTCGAAATGACGCATGCCCAGGGCGCGGCGGGTGGCCTCGCGGACCAGGGCGAACGCCTCGGCCTGGATCGTGATGCGGCTCTCGCCATTGGCCAGCCGCTGGCGCAGTTCGGGGGTCTTGGCCAGCATCTGCTCGTCGGTCAGGGCCTGGATCTGGGGCTCCAACGGGTTGACGCGGTCGCGGACGAAACGCAGGCGCGACCGGACGATGCGGTCGTTGCGGCTGCCGCCGATGAGAGTGATAAACGCAGCGCTAAGTAATTTCAGCATGAATGACCTTTGTTTGCTCCCCTTCACCGTCAGTACGAAATCGGCTCCGGATAGTGCCGCAAGTATCGCAGGAAGCAGATCAATAGGCAATACTAGGGCGACGCGAATGCGCTCCGCCCGGGGGTCCCGGGCATGGTCACTTCAGTGACCCATGACGCATCGGTGTCTGATGTAGTGGGGGCGGCGGTTCCGGTTTCTTCTGCGCGAGGGGCTTGGGATTTGCCGCCGTGTCCCCGCCGCGCTCCAAGCATAGAAGGCGGGCGGACGTTAGCTAAGACGCAAGCGATGAATGAGACGGAGGGTTGGATCGCGCCCCCTCACCAAACCCCCTATTCGGCAAAGTCTGCGCGACGGGCAGGGTCGCTGTTTCGCACAAGCAAAACGGGCTCCGCGATGGAGCCCGGTGGGTAATCCTTATTGATGCGACGGCGGCCGAATCAGGCTGCCGCGGCGATGCCCTGGTTGACGCTGGACCAGCCGGCCGTGGAGATCGTGTCGAACTTGAGCCCCACGCGATAGCCGTCCTCGGTCGTCCGGCACCGCATCACGGTGGCATACACGTTGCGCCGGCCGCCGATGTCGGACATCGGCAGGCACAGGACGAACCGCTGCCCGCGGTAGGCGGGGCGATCGGTATACACGCCCATGCCGCCGCGCGAGATGTCCACCATGCGGAGGGAGTCGAGGATTTCGCCTTCTTCGGGGTCCAGGCGAACGCCGCGCAAAGTCATCTGCACCATCGTTCGCGGGTGCCGCCTTCGCTCGACCGGGAATTGTACTGTATCTTCCATGGCCATACTCCTTGAAGCTGCTAGAAGGTGCATCGGCGGCCTGGGGGGCTGTCTTAAATAGTGAACCCGTTTTTTTCTGCGCAGACGGAATAAAGCCCCAAGGCGAACGCACCCGCGGCGGCAAACGGCGGCGGTGACGGTTGATTCATTCCCGGCGCAGCAGTATCATGGCGCAACGTTCATAGTCTCTTTTTCTATTGGAGTGCTGTAATGGGAATGACGATTACGGAAAAAATCCTTGCCGCGCATTCGGGCAAGAGCCATGTCACGCCGGGCCAGAACGTATGGTGCTCGGTCGATATCCTGATGACGCATGACATCTGCGGCCCGGGCACCATCGGCGTGTTCGAGGAGAAGTTCGGGCGCGACGCCAAGGTCTTCAACCCCGAGAAGATCGTGATCGTGCCCGATCACTACATCTTCACGGCCGATGCCAAGTCGCACCGCAATCTGGACATCCTCCGCGACTTCGTGAAGCGCCAGGGCATCAAGCATTTCTATGACCCCGACTTCGTGGTCAGCGGCGTCGAGGGCATGCCCGCCCCGTACGCCGACCCCGAGAAGACGACCTACCGCGGCGTCTGCCACGCGGCCTTGCCGCAGAACGGGCACACGCGTCCCGGCGAACTACTGCTGGGCACCGACAGCCACACCTGCACGCACGGCGCGTTCGGCGAATTCGCCACCGGCATCGGCAACACCGAGGCGGGCTTCGCGATGGGCACGGGCAAGCTGTGGCTCAAGGTGCCGCATTCGATGAAGTTTATTTTCAAGGGCCAGATGCCCCCCTACCTGATGGCCAAGGACCTCATCCTCCACGTCATCGGCGAGATCACGACCGAGGGCGCCAACTACGCCGCCATGGAATTCGACGGCGACGCACTGGTCGAGCTGAACATGGACGAGCGCATGACGATCTGCAACATGGCCATCGAGGCCGGCGGCAAGAGCGGCATCATTGCCGCCGACCGCGTGACGCTCAAGTACGTCCGCAGCCGCACCAACAAGCCCTACGACGTCGTGCACTCCGACTCCAGCGCCGTCTACGCCCGCGTGATGGAGTTCGACGTGTCGCAGCTGGAGCCCACCGTGGCCCAGCCGCACTCGCCCGACCGCCGGGCCACCGCGCGCGAACTGGCCGAGGTCAAGATCGACCGCGCCTATATCGGCTCGTGCACGGGCGGAAAGACCACCGACTTCATCGCCGCCGCCACCGTGCTGGCCGGCAGGACGGTGAAGGTGGACACGTACATCGTGCCCGCGACGACGGAGATCGACGTGGACCTCGACACGCGGACCGTCGGCGGAAAGACGCTGCGAGAGATCTTCACCGCCGCCGGCTGCAAGATCGGCCCCGCCAGCTGCGCCGCCTGCCTCGGCGGCCCGGTCGACACGTTCGGCCGCGCCAATGACCCGATCAACGTGATCTCCACGACGAACCGCAACTTCCCCGGCCGCATGGGCCACAAGTCCGCGGGCGTCTTCCTGGCCAGCCCCCTGACCGCCGCCGCCAGCGCCATCACCGGCAAGATCACCGACCCTCGCGAATTCATCACCAGCGATCACACGATCGGCCTGGCGGTGATGTGAGAAGAGGAAGGCAATTGGCAATAGGGAATTGGCAATAGGCGAAGAGCCAAGGCAATGCCAGACGCGGGACACGCCTTCATTCCGGCAACGATTGACGCGATGACACAAAAAAACATGCTTCCGCGAAACACCCGCGGAAGCATGCTTATTTCTCAGTTTGGCAAGGCCTCTTCGCCAATTGCCTATTGCCAATTGCCAATTGCCTTCTTCTACGGCTTCTTCTTATCCCCGCCCGTCAACTGCAGCGTCGCCAGGGCGGTGGAGATGTCGTTGGTGAATTCGAAGATCTTGTCCAGCCCCGTCACCAGGAACACGCCCCACACCTGCGTATTGACCTCGCACAGGATCAGGCGGCGATGCAGGCTGAGCATCTTCTTCCGCAGCCGCAGCAGCCGCGCGACGTTGGAACTGTTGATGAACCCCACGGCCGCGAAATTCAGCACCACGTCGGTGGCCTTGTCGTCGAGGGCGTCGGTGAGGGAGTTGATCTCCTCCGTGAAAACCGGATCATCGCCCAGCTCGACCACGCGCGTGTTTTCGGACCAGTTCTGGATCGCCATGTCGTGACTCCTTTCCCGCAGCCGTCAGCATAGCCGCCCCCCCTTCGCGCGGTCAAGAACGGAATGGGTGCGGGGATGAACTGCCTGCGCCCCATTTGGAGTGCCGCGGCAACGACGCCGCTATGGATTCAGGCGCCGTGGGTGCGATAGATCCAAAGCTGTGTCGTGGCCGCTGCGCGGCCTGTGCCACCGCACTCCAAAACGCCGTCGCATTCCTCGCCTCCTTTTTGTTTGCTTCCTGCAGGCGAGGGTCTACACTATTCCCCCCATACCTTGAGAACACCCCCAAGACGAGTGCTTTCACGAGGAGAACACGATGTCCGATGAAAAGCAGCGAGGGCAGGCGTACCTGAAGGACGTGCAGGCCCGCATGGCCGCCGTCGAGGCGCACCAGGCCGAGAACTTCCGCAAGGCCGGCGTGATGATCGCCGACGCGTACGAGCAGGATCGGCTGATCCACGTGTACGGCGGCGGCGGGCACACGGTGATGATGCTGGTGGAGATGTTCTTCCGCGCCGGCGGGCTGGCCAACGTGAACCCGATCATGGGCCACGACATCAGCCCCTTCTGCCAGGCCCTGAAGTACCTCGAGGTCGAACGCACCACCGGCTACGCGCGGTGCCTCATCCGCTACTATGACGTCAAAGAGGGCGACCTGCTGATCATCTTCCACAACATCGGCATGAACCCCACCACCATCGACGCCGCCGACGAGGCCAAGCTCCGCGGCGCGAAGATCATCGCGGTGTCGTCCAACGACTGGCGCAAGAAGCTGCCGCTGGACCACCACATCCGCCACCCCAACAAGAAGCACGTGTTCGACTACGCCGACCTGTGCATCGACGATGAGAACCCCTTCGGCGACGCCGAATTCCGCATCGAGGGCTTCGATGTGCCCGTCGCGCCCACCTCCACGCAGGTCGACGCCTTCATCGCGCACCGCCTGGTCATCGAAGGCGTGGCCGAGATGCTCAATCGCGGCCTGGAGCCGCCGATCTTCCGCTCGGCCAACCTGCCCGGCGGCGATGAATACAACGCCAAACTGGTCGCTCGCTACAAACCGCGAGTGAAGGACCTGTAACGGAAACGATGTAACAAGAAGCCTCTGTCCACGAACCTGCCTGGCGGCAGGATTGGTGGATCGTTGAAGTGAGAAAGAATGATGACTAAGTCGTCCCTGCCGGCCCAGACGCCGGCGATGCAGTATCTCAAGCTGGTCAAGAAGAGCCTCGCCCGCGTCCGCAAGGACGTGCCCGCCATCAGCGCGATGGGCGAGAAGATGGCCTCGCACCTGCTGGCCGGCGGCGAACTCTACGATTCCCCCGTCTGCCCGTTCTGGCCGCACGAGTTCGGCGGCCGGGCCGGCGGGCTCATGGGCATCCGCCATGGCAAGCCCAAGGACAAGAACGACGTCGCCTTCTTCTGCGTGCCCGACCGCCGCAACTGGGACGCCAAGAACGACAAGGTCCTGGCCAAGCTGATGGAGTCCAAGTCGCAGCTGTTCGTCATCGGCCGCGAGGATGACGTCGCCGCCGTCGGCAGCGGCCGCTTCGCGGGCTTCACCGGCGGGGCCGAGCCCGAGGAAGGCCTCTACGGCTATGGCAAGTACCGCCCGCTGGCGCCGGTGAGGCTGTTCGAGCAGTTCGTCCGCGCCTGGATCGCCACCGGCGAGATGATCACCGCGTGCATCCGCGGCGGCAAGATGCCCACCATCTGGATGAGTGTCTGGCTGGAAGGCGCGCTCGTCCGCAACTCGGGCATGGTGACCGTCGCGCACAACAACCTCCGCGAGCCCTGGCCGGTGCCGCTGTTCCACGAGGACCGCTTCATCCCGCCGCTGGCCCCCGGGTACGCCTGCGGCGAATTCCTCGACGCCATGGACCGCATCCTCGACGTGCTGGTCAACCAGGCCGCCCAGCTCGACCAGGCCGGCGAGTGGATGGCCCAGGCCAAGGCCGCCGGCAAGCGCAACTGGGCCGTGCTGGTCGGCCACAGCTACCCGCGGATCCTGGACATCCCGATGGAGGAGCCCAAGACCTCCGAATATCCCATCGAGTGGGGCCACTCCTACAGCGACCTGAGCATCGCCCTGCCGAAGGACTTCACCCGCGGCGACACCGCCCTGCACCTGGGTTATGCGCCGGTGAACATGAAGGCGTTCGCCGCGATCATGAAGCGCGGCATCCGGCTGATCCACACCACGCCCTACGGCCGCCCCGCCGAGTTGAAGGACCGCCCCAACTTCCTGTGGCTGGACCTGCCGTGGCGCCCCGCCGACGCCAGCGTCGACATCCCCGGCTACAGCGTCCGCATCCTCCCCTCCTCCTCGTCCGCCCAGTCGATGGCCTACAACGCCATCCTCTGCTCAATGGCCGATCGCATGGGGTGGAAGTAGGGACTATCATCCATCGCCGCGCCGGGCCCGAAGGGCCGCCAGAGAATAGCCGGTCGGTCTCCTCCGCCCCCGCTTGGGCCCGACCGGTTTTGCTCGCTTGCGGTTTCGCGCACGGCGGCCGGACGGTGTGGGCTGCTCGCGGCCAGCCGCTGGCGACAAATCACACCGGCGCCGCTTGAGGACGCGGCGTGATCCACTTCTCATCGCAACCGCCCCGCCCCGGTTGTATGATCAACACCCTGATGGCGACGCAATACCCCCCGGGAGATGGATCATGGCCGACCCGCTGCCGCACGATGGCCGCCGCACCCTGCTGCTGGACCTGCTCGGCATCCTCTTTACCGTCATGACATACCTGGCGATGGGCCTCTTCGTCGCCGCGTCCATCCAGCTGGCAGCAGAGCTGGTCCATTCGCTGGGGCACAGCCCGCAGCCATTATCCGCCTTCGCCTCGGCGTTGGACGATGGCACACCCCTGCCGCTCTGGATGCCCTTTCTCATCGTCCTCCCCGCGCTCTTGATGCAAATCTCAAACCGTATCTGTCGCAGGCCTGCCCCAATCCCCACGTGGCTGCTGCCTGTGGCGCTGGTCGTGCCGCTGGTGGCCATGGCCGTCGTGTGGGCCTTTGAGGGCGGGCACCTGCGATCCTACATTAACTACGACTTCCTCTACTTCACCTCTCCTGCCATCATCGTCTCCGTCGGCGCGTTCTGCTCTCTGGCCCTCCTTGCGGGGGCCAGAATCAAGCGACGTCTGCGATGGCTGATCCCGCTTCCTCCGCTGCTGTGCGTTGGCTGGTTCTGGATATGGCTCACTGTCGATCCGGCGTGGCTGGAGCTTCACAGCGAGCATAGAAACTACCTATTGAACATCTCCGGCATCTCGGTGGTTGCCTCGCTCAGCGGCTGGGCCGAGATGCGGCGCCGCGGGCGACTCGACAGGACGTTGCTGCTCGCGTCGGCACTGCTCTGGCTCAGCGCCGCCTACTGGGCGCTCATGGCCAGTTGGGGGTTCCACCATATGTGCTTGCGGGTCCTCCCCAACCCCATTCATGAAGCGATGGGCATGGCCCTGCCTGCGATCCTGACCGTGGAAGTGATCGCCATCATCATCCTGACCGTCCTCCGCCGCCGAGCCTCCAAGGTCGCCGCGTGAGCAGTCGCTCACCCTTTCTTCGCTGTTCGTGGAAGCAGGACAGCACGCACCGCAGCGGGCTTTGGATTGTGGGGCGCCGGGCGTTTCTGTAGAATCGGGGCATTCACAGAAGGATTCTCATGCTGGAACAACTCAAACAGTTGGTGTGCGAGGCGAACCTCAGGCTCGTGCGTGAGGGGCTGGTGATCGATACGTGGGGCAACGTCAGCGGCATCGACCGCAAGGCGGGCCTGATCGTCATCAAACCCTCCGGCGTGCCATATGACAACATGAAGGCCGAGCACATGGTCGTCGTCGCCCTGGCGACCGGCGCCGTCGTCGAGGGCGGCCTCAAGCCCAGTTCCGACACGCCGACGCACCTGGAACTCTACCGCGCCTTCCCTGCCGTCGGCGGCGTCGTCCACACGCACAGCCTCTACGCGACCGTCTGGGCCCAGGCGCGCCGCGACCTGCCCGCCCTGGGCACCACGCACGCGGACTACTTCTACGGCCCCGTGCCCTGCACCCGCTGCATCCGCCCCGACGAAATCCGCGGCGAGTACGAGGCCAACACCGGCAAGCTCATCGTCGAACGCTTCGCCGGCATCGACCCGGCGCAGATGCAGGCCGTGCTCGTCTGCCAGCACGGCCCCTTCACCTGGGGCCCTTCCCCCGACAAGGCCGTGCAGAACGCCGTCGTGCTGGAACACCTCGCCCGCATGGCCAGCGAGACGCTGCGGATCAACCCCGCCCTGGTGGCCATGGATCAGCCGCTGCTGGACAAGCACTTCCTCCGCAAGCACGGCGCGGGCGCCTACTACGGCCAGAAATAGAAACCGATGACCATGACCAAGCTCAGCGTGAACGTGAACAAGATCGCCGTGCTCCGCAACTCGCGGAACATCGGCATTCCCAGCGTGACGCAAGCGGCCGAGATCTGCATTGCCGCCGGCGCCGAGGGAATCACCGTTCACCCGCGCCCCGACCAGCGGCACATCCGCCCCGGCGACGTGGACGACCTCGTGGCCATGCTGCCCGCGGCGATCGAGTTCAATATCGAGGGCAATCCCTTCGCCGGCCCCGAGGGCACGTACCCGGGCTTCATGGAGATCGTCCGCAAGGCCCGGGCCGCGCAGGCGACGCTGGTGCCCGACGACCCCGGCCAGCTGACCAGCGACCACGGCTGGGTGCTGAATGAGACCAATCGCCGGCGCCTCGCGCCGCTGGTGGATGATCTGAAAAGCCAGGGCGTTCGCGTGAGCCTGTTCATGGACGCCGGGGCCGACATGCGCCCCGCCGCCGCCCTGGGCGCCGATCGCGTCGAGCTCTACACCGAGCCCTATGCCCGCGCCTTCGCCGGCGGGCGCAAGGACGAGTCCCTGCGGCAGTTCGCCACCAGCGCCCGCGCCGCGCACGACGCAGGCCTGGGCGTCAACGCCGGCCACGATCTGAGCCTGCAGAACCTCGCCGCCTTCGTCGCCGCCGTTCCCAACGTGCTCGAGGTCTCCATCGGCCACGCGCTGATCTCCGAGGCCCTGGAGATGGGCCTGCATGCGACCGTCAAGGCTTACGTGGCGATTCTCAAGACCATTGCGTGAGCCTCCGCTCCGAACGATCGTCACAGGCCCAACGAGTCTCCGGCCTCGCAAGCTGCAACCTTGTAACCGGCGCCCGCTCTGCAGTTTCCTTGGCGAAGCCGCCCCCAACATGTCAGCCCACGGCGGGAGCGGTCCAAGACGGTGATCCTGCATTGATCCATGCGGCAACACCGCCCTCACGGCAGGCAAATCGCCTTCCCCATCCGCCCGCCGGACGGTATCATCCCCGAGATTCGCCTCCCAGCCGGAGGCGATGTATCACAGGAAGGTGTCGCAATGTCCGAGAGAATGCATCTGGAAGGTTCGATGGTCGCGCTGGTCACGCCCTTTGCCGATGGCGAGGTCGATTACGACGCGTTGGGCAAGCTGATCGAGTTTCAAATCGCCGGCGGCACGCAGGGGCTCGTTCCTTGCGGCACCACGGGCGAGAGCCCCACGCTGAGCTACGCCGAGCACGACAAGGTCGTCGAGTTCACCGTCAAGACCGCCGCCGGCCGCGTGCCGGTCATCGCCGGCACGGGCTCCAACTCCACCGCCGAGGCCCTGGACCTCACCCGCCACGCCAAGCAGGCGGGCGCCGATGCATGCCTCATCGTCAACCCCTACTACAACAAGCCCACACAGCAGGGCATGTTCGAGCACGTGCAGCGCATCGCCGAAGTCGGCCTGCCGATCGTGCTGTACAATATCCCCGGCCGCTGCGGTGTGGAGATGACCGTCGAGACGATGGTCCGCATGTACGAGCAGATCGAACTGGTCATCGCGGTCAAGGAAGCGACCGGTAAGCTGGACGTCGCCAGCGAGCTGGCGGCGTCGTGCGACATCACCATCCTGTCCGGCGACGACTCGCTGACGCTGCCCCTGTGCTCCGTGGGCGCCAGCGGCGTCATCAGCGTGCTGGCCAACATCCTGCCGGCCGAGATCCGCAAGCTGTGCGATTTCATCCGCGACTTCGACCTGCCCGACGCGACGATGCAGCACCTCAAGCTGTTCCCGCTGTGCCGCGGCATGTTCGTCGAGACCAACCCCATCCCCATCAAGGCCGCCATGGCGATGGCGGGCATGATCCGCAACGAGATCCGCCTGCCCATGACGCCGCTGGCCGAGAAGCTCCGCGCCCCGCTGGCCAAGCTGCTCAACGACTTCGGGGTCCAGGCGAAAGCGTAGGCTACTTCTTCGTCGCCAGCGCGTCGCGGTAGATCTTCGCCAGCTCCCCCACCATGTGCGCGGGGCTGTGGTGTTCGCGCAGGTAGGCCAGGGCGTTCTCGGCCAGCGAGCGGGCACTGGCCCGGTCCTCCAGCAGGCCCATCAGCTTGGCCGTCAATTCCAACGCGTCGCCCTTGCGGTAGAGCATCGCGGTCTGCCCGTCGCGAAGGAAATCCCCCGCCCCCTCCGACGCCGACAGCACTGGCACGCCGGCCGCCATCGCCAGCAGCGCCTGCACGTCCAGCCGCCGCGGCGGCGAGGGCGTGATGAAGATGTCCGCGGCCTTGAAAATCCCCGGCAGCTGGGCCGTCGGCAATGCGTCGGCGAACGTCAGCTGGTGCCGCAGCACCAGCTTATCCGCCAGCGACCGCAGGGGACGCTCGTAGCGGCCATTGCCCATGATGAAAAACGCGCAGTCGTACTTCCGGCCCGCCAGTTCGGCAAAGCTGCGGATGACGGCCGCCAGGGCCGCATAGTCGTCCAGCGCCCCGCCGGCGACGACCGTAATGCTGTACTGGGGCTCTATGAAACACGTCGCGTGCTTCACCTGGTAGACGCCCGGGCGCACCAGGTGCACGCGCTCGCTGTCGGTGACGTGGTGGCGGCGGAGGTTCTTGAGGATGTCGCCGGAGGCCGCCAGCACCGCCGCGGCGGCGCGTTCGGCGTGCCCCAGCCGCCGCCCGTCGTCCAGCTCGTAGCTGCTGACGATGTATGGCACGTTCAGCATCGCCGCCAGACGCTGCGTCAGATCGGCGGCCGACGAGTCGAGGGCGTGCAGCAGTTGGACGTCGTTCTCACTGACCCGCTCGGCGATGTCCTGGAGCTTGCGGCTCCACAGGCCCCACCAGTTCAGGCGGCCGTGCGTGAGGATCTGCATCGGCGGGCTGGGCAGCAGCCGCGTGTCCACGCGTTCGGGGCAGATGGCCGTGAGGTCGATGAGTTCGTCGAGCAGGCCGATCGCCAGCGGCTGGAGGATGCGGGAGTACCGCTCGAGCGTTTGCTCGCCCGCCAGCCACGCCACGCGCAGCGGCCGCAGAGGCGCTGACGGCGGCGCTTCGACCGCACCTTCGGGAATTGCTTCGTTGTCGGCCATTGTGATTGCGGAATGCGGACCTGCCTGCCGGCAGGCAGGTTGCGGAATGAAGATGCGCAGCACAATTGGGGCCTGGCTATTTGTCCGCTGTTCTTCCCAAGCGGCATCGGCCCAGAACAGGCGATTCCGTATTCCGCAACGTGCCTGCCGGCAGGCAGGTCCGCAATTCTTTTAAACGCTGGTCGGTTCGCCGTTGGCGGCCGACTCGCCCGACTGGTCCTTGGCGATGGAGCTCTTCATAGCCTGCCAGTCCTCCAGCGTCAGGAGGCACTCGCGGGCCTGCGAGCCCTTGTAGTCGCCCAGGAGGCCGGCCTCGGCCATCTGATCGATGATGCGGCTGGCGCGGCTGTAGCCGACCTGGAGGCGTCGCTGCAGCAGCGAGACGCTGCCGCGCTGGCTGGCCAGCACGATCTCCACCGCCTGGTCGAACATCTCGTCCTTCTCGCCGCCGCCCTCGCCCAGGGGGGCCGAGTCCAAGCGGAGCAGCTCGCTGTCGTACTGCGGCTCGCCCTTCTCGCGGAGCAGGTCCACCACGGTGCGGATCTCGCTATCGGCCACGTACGTGCCCTGCGCGCGGGTCAGACTGGCCGAGCCCGGCTGCAGGAACAGCATGTCGCCCTGGCCCAGCAGCACGTCGGCGCCGTTCTGGTCCAGGATGATGCGGCTTTCGAGGCGGCTGGCCACGCGGAAGCTGATGCGGCAGGGCATGTTCGACCGGATCAGGCCGGTGACGACGTTGGCGCTGGGCCGCTGCGTCGCCAGGATCAGGTGGATGCCCACCGCGCGGGCCTTCTGCGCGATGCGGATGATGTGGGCCTCGACTTCCTTGTCGGCCGTCATGATCAGGTCGGCCAACTCGTCGATGATGATGACGTAGTACGGCAGGTGCGTCGGGATGCGGGCCTTCTCCTGCTCGTCGGTGATCTCCAGCCGCTTGTAGATCTCGTCCTTCTTCAGCGCGTTGAAGCCCGCGATGTTCTTGACGTTCGCTTCCTTGAGCAACTCGTAGCGCTCGTCCATCTTCGTCGCGGCCCACTCGAGGATTTCCTCGGCCTTGCGCATGTCGTTGACGATCGGGCACAGCAGGTGCGGGATGTTCTCGAAGGCGGCCATTTCGACCATCTTGGGGTCGACGAGGATCAGCTTCACGTCCTCGGGCTTTCGCGTCATCAGCAGCGACATGATGATGGTGTTGATGCACACGCTCTTGCCTGAGCCCGTCGTGCCCGCGATGAGCAGGTGAGGCATGCCGGCCAGGTCGGTGACGATGGCGTTGCCGCCGGCGTCCTTGCCCAGGTACAGCGGCAGGCGCATGTCCTTGTCGGCCGAGGGGGCCATGTTCATCAGTTCCTTGATGCGCACGGTCTCCTTGTCCAGGTTGGGCAGTTCGACGCCGATGGTGTCCTTGCCGAATCGCGGCGGGACGATGCGCACGCCGGGCACGGCCAGGGCGCGGGCGATGTCCTTGGCGAGGTTCTCGATCTGGGCGACCTTGACGCCGGGGGCCAGGGCCAGTTCGAACAGCGTGATGACCGGGCCCGTCTGGTAGCCCACGACCTGGGCCTCGACGCCGAAGTCGGTCAGCGTCTGCTGGAGCAGTTGCTTGTTGCGGGCGGCGTGCAGTTCCTGCTTCTCGCCATATCCGCCCGACGGCGGGGCCAGCAGGTCGGTCGGCGGCAGTTCGAAGGTTCCGTCGCCCTTGGGCTTGGCCTCGACCTTGACGGGCTTGGGCGCGGGGGCGGCCGGCTTGGGCACCACCACCAGCGGCGCGATGCGCTCCGCCCTCGCCTTGTCGGCGGCAGCCTTCTCGGCAGCCGCTTTCTCTGCAGCGGCCTTCTCCGCGGCGGCCGCTTTTTCCGCAGCGGCCTTTTCGGCGGCGGCAGCCTTCTCGGCCTTGGCGTCGAGCTTTTCTTCGGCCTTGGTCTTGGGGGGCTGGGGCGCTTCCTTCTCCTTGGGCATCGGCGGGCGTTTGAGTTCAGGGCCGCCCGTCACGCTGCCCCGCCCCGCCGCGATGGCCGCAGGCTCGGCCGCGCCGCCCTTGAAGATCTTCGGCGTCATGGAACTGACAATCCCGGCCACCTCGCCGCGGCGGTCCCAGACCTTGCGGCCCAGTCGCGGCAGGCGAAGCACCAGGCTGTCGGCCGCCAGCAGCAGGCCCACGCACAGCGTGATCGCGATGATGATGTACGAGCCGATCCGCGAGAACTGCTCCAGCACGAAGCGTCCGGCCGCGAAACCCAGGATGCCTGAATAGCCGCTGGCGACGTCCTCGGCCGCTCCGGGCTTGGCCACGAAGACCGCGGCACTGGTGGCCGTCACCAGCAGCAGCACGCCCATGACGCGCCAGGGGAAGTCGGAGATTCGCCCGCCCAGCATGAGGATGACGGCGGCCACCGACGCGAACAGCAGGGCCATGTATGCCCCCGCGCCCAGCCAGTATCTCAGGTAGTACGACAGGTAGGCGCCCACGATTCCCGCGGAATTCTGCGGGGCCTGGGCGGGGTAGATGTTGGGACTGGGCGGGTCGCTCTGGTTGAAGCTCACCATGCTCAGCCACGCCAGCGTCACCACGCCCGCCAGGGCCAGCACGAACATGTACCGCCAGAACCGCCGGCTCGGGGCCGGGGCCTTGGCACGATCCTTCTTCTCTTCTTGCTTAGCCATCCGTAGCTACCACCCTCGTGCCATCGCACGATACTGAAAACTCACACGATCCAGGAGCGGCCTTCCCAGCCGCCGCTGTCCGTGGCGCTCTGGGGCAGCCCGGCAAGGCCGCCACCCTCATATCCAACTAGTGGCCGGTATGACCGAAGCCGCCGTGGCCGCGGGCCGTCTCGTCCAGCTCGGCCACGACCGCCACCTCGGCCCGCGTCACCGGCGAGATCACCATCTGCGCGATCCGCATGCCGCGCTTCACGACGAACGTCTCTCGCCCGACATTGCCGACGATCACGCACACCTCGCCGCGATAATCAGCATCGATCGTCCCGGGCGAGTTGGGCAGCATCACGCCATGTTTCAACGCCAGCCCGCTGCGAGGGCGAACCTGCGCCTCGTAGCCGGCGGGCACGGCCATGTAAAAGCCGCACGGAATCAGTCTAACTTCGCCCGGGGCGATGTCCATATCGGAATCGCACGCCGCGCAGAGATCCATGCCCGCCGCCTGGTCGGACATGTACCGTGGCAGCGGGATCTCGTCGCATCCCGGCTTCTTCTTAATCTGTATCGTTATCGGACTGCTCATCCACTTCTCTCCAGTCAAAAGGGCCCCAGGGCGGCAGGTCCGCCGCAGGCGAGACTCGCCGTGGCGAGCTTGGCCACCAAGCTAGCAACTCGTAGGGTGGGCAGGCGTGCCCACCATTCACTCGGGTCAACCATACGGTCCGGGCGGCGTCGCGGTCTTGCCGCACAATTGGTGACGCCGCCACGACGTGGTCCATCATCAGGATCGATGGTGGGCAGGCGTGCCCACCCTACGAAAACATCTCGTCCTGCACCTTGTGCCACACGTCCATCGCCTCGTCGGCCTCGCCGGGGCGGACCTGATCCCAGCATTGCAGGAGCAGCCCGCGCCGGCCGGCGTAGGGGCTCAGGGCCTTGCGGAAGTACTGTTCGAGCGTCTCGGAGGCATCGCGAAGCACCATGCCCACGTGCACGGGGCCCAAGGCATGCAGGCGGCGCATCTCGCCCAGCCAGTCGCGGGCGGTGGTCCAGTTCAGGCCGTACAGCCCGCGCGTGGAGGCGTAGTTCGCGTGCAGGTGCAGGCCCTCGGTGCGGCTGGAATTGGGATACCCGCCGCAGTAGTGCAGCCAGCCGCCGCCGATCGCGTCGAACGCCTTCTGCTGGTAAGGCTGGATGAACTCGCGGTGCAGGTCGGCCGAGACGAGGATGTCGCTGTCGCCGCACATGCGGGCGCTGCCGTTCTCCATCCAATAGCCCGAGGCGTTGCCGCGGCCCAGCGGTTGGCCTTCCAACTGCTTGCACAGCTTGGTGACGGCGACATACGCCGCCGTGCACTTGTCCATCAGGCAGTGAACGAACTCGCCGTCGTCGTACAGGTCCATAAAGATGTCGTGCCCGCGAACCTGGGCGGCCACGTCGAAGGGCCCTTGCGTGTCGCAGTGGTGCACGCTGACGAATGCGTCCAGCCCGTGCTTCTTCAGCACGGCCGCGTGATGACGCGAATGCTCGATGACCCGCGGCATGGTGCCCATGCCGGAGATGTCCGCCGGCAGCTGAAACTCACGCAGCGCGTCCTTGGGGACGTACTCGGTGACGATCGTCTTGGTGTGCGTGGGCACGGCGAACTTGACGCCGAAGAGGCTCATGCAGTTGACGACGCCCATGTCGGCCCGCACGCCGAGCACGTTGTCGGCAGCAGAGTTCGCCGCGGCCAGCAGGTCCTTGACCTGCATGTACAGGCTGATGTCGGGGTCGTGGAACCGCTGGGCCCAGTCGAAGTTCGGCCAGCCGGTCAGGTCCGGCCATTTGAAGAAAGTGATCGGCATGTAGTCACCCCCCTGCCTGGCGAACACCGCCGCCTGCCGCCGCCTGGCCGAGGCGACCACGTCGGGCTTGATCATGCCCGCGAGCATCCCGCACACGCGATCGAGAAGAGACGAAACTGATTCGGACATGGGCACTCCTTCAGACAAGACCTAAGACAACAATTTGACGATCTCCCTGGCCAGCTCCTCCTTGGGCCGCGTGGCCCAGGATAGAAGCACCGCGTCGCGAGAGAGGATGCAGGCAAGGCTGCGGTCGGCGGACATGGCCGCCGGCGTGTTGACGACGGTGAGGTCGCTGCCCTTGGCGGCCATCTCGCAGCGGGCCTTGGCCTCGATCTCGGCCGGCGTGCCTTCTTCGACGGCAAAGCCGATGATCCGCTGGCCCGCGCGGCGCGACTTGCTCACACCCGCCAGCACGTCCTCGGTCGGGATCAGGCGGATGGTGATCGGCCCGTCGGCGCGGCGGATCTTGCCGGGCAGAAGCTTCTCGGGGCGGAAGTCCCCCACCGCGGCCGTCATGACCAGGGCGTCGCAGGCAGGGAAATGCTTCTCCATCGCCTTTCGCAGGTCGTCGACGGACACGAAGGGCACGATCGTGCAGCCAGCGGGCGCCGCCAGCGACACCGGCCCGGCGAGCAGCGTGACCTCATGCCCCGCCGCGGCCGCCGCAGCCGCGATGGCGTAGCCCATCTTGCCGCTCGACGCGTTGGTGATGAACCGCACCGAGTCGATATGCTCTCGCGTGGGCCCGGCTGTGATGACAACTCGCATGGCGTTAGAGTAATCGGTAAACTGAAATCAGTAAACGGGAAAGCGAAGACGGGAGCAGGGATGAACACAGATGAACGCGGATAAGAGAAGAAAGGCCGAAGCCCACTGCCTGTCCGGGTGCCATGTTTTTAGCCCCGCAGGGGCAAAAGCATGTTTAGCCGGTGGCGTGCATTGACCGATTGGCCGAAGCATCCTGCTGTCTGCGACGCGCCGGCATATCTCGGCCGTGGCATGCCGGCGCGGGTACGCTTCGGCATGGCACCTGCCACAACTCATGTCGCCCGTTACTTCACGCGGCGTTTGGCGGGGTTCTTCTTGAGCAGTTCGCCGGCGATCTTGAAGATGTGCTCGGGGGAGATCATGCGGCCGGCGCCGACGGTGCCGCAGGCAAGGTAGCCGTCCTCGGGGCCGGCCACCTGCACGCCCCAGCCCTTGAGCCGCTCCATGTTCGCCTGAAGCGCGGGCGATTCCCACATGCGGGTGTTCATCGCCGGGGCGATCAACGCGGGGCACTCGCCGGCGGACGACATGAACAGCGAGCTCACCAGTTCGTCGGCGATGCCGTTGGCCATCTTGCCGATGATGTTCGCGGTCGCCGGGGCGATGATCATCAGGTCGGCCAGTTCGGTCAGCGAGATGTGCTGCGAGCGGAAGTCGTCGGCAGACTGGAAGGTGTTGATGTAAACCGTCCGCCACGTCAGGGCCTGGAAGGTCATGGGGGCGATGAACTGCTTGGCCGACTCGGTCATGGCCACCGTCACGCCCGCCCCGGCCTGCACGAGGCGGCTGGTGAGGTCGGCGGACTTGTAGCACGCAATGCCGCCGGTGACGCACAGCAGCACTTCGTATCCGCTCAGCGGTTTTTCGTTCTCGCTCATCGCTCAGCCCTCGCTACACAAATTACACGAAGAAGAATGCTTCGCGGTTGCTCTTCTTCGTGCAATTCGTGCAATTCGTGGACAAAGTCTTCAGGCTACTTCGTCAACTGCTCGGGGGTCGGCACGTCGGACTTCTCGTAGTCGATGCCGATCTTGTCGTCGAGGATCTCCTGGATCGCCAGTTCCATGTCGGTCATGCCCTTCTTGCGTTCCACCAGCGGGCGGGCGCCCTGCATGAGCTCGACCATTCGCTTCTGGATCAGGGCGGTCAGCTTGAATTTTCCGCCGACCTTGTTGACCAACTCTTCGCTCTTCAATGCTTCGATCATCGGGTGCAATTCTCCTGGTTGACGATGGTGACGACCTTCTGGATCGCGTCCTCGAGGTTGTCGTTGATTATACAGTAGTTGTACACGCCGCTCGCCTGAGCGGTCCGAATTTCTTCCTTGGCCGCGGCCAGGCGGCGGGCCTTGACCTCGGGCGTCTCGGTGCCCCGACCGCCGAGGCGCCGGGCGAGTTCCTCGTAGTCGGGCGGCAGGATCAGCATAAACGTCGCGTTGGGGGCCTTCTTGTGCACCTGCAGGCCGCCCTGCACGTCGATCTCCAGCATGATCCGCTGGCCGGCGTCGATCGCCCGCCGCACGGGGGCCGCCAGCGTCCCGTAGAGGTTGCCGAACACCTCGGCGTGCTCCAGCAGGTCGCCGTTATCGGCCAGCTTCTCGAACTTCGCACGATCGATGAAGAAGTAATCGTGGCCATCGACCTCGCCCGCCCGCGGGGCACGCGTGGTGGCCGACACGCTGAACAGCGCGCCCGTCCGCTTGAGCACCTCCTTGACGATGGTGCTCTTGCCCACGCCGCTGGGCCCGCTGATCACGATGAGTTTGCCGATGTCGGGCATAGTCGATCACTCGTAGCACGGCCATCTTGGCCGTGAGTCGCACGACCGTCTCGGTCGTGCATTCGTGCATGGCCGGGACGGCCATGCGACGCACGGGCGAGACGCCCGTGCCACGCCAAACGCACCGGCGGGACGCCCGTGATACGTCTGTTACTCCACGTTTTGCGCCTGTTCCTTGATCCGGTCGATGGCGGTCTTGATGTCCACGACGGCCTGGGCGATCGTGGCGTCGTTGGCCTTGGAGCCGATCGTGTTGGCCTCGCGGAGCATCTCCTGCGCGATGAAGTCCAGCTTGCGGCCGCTGGGCTCGGGCACGTTCATCGTGGCCAGGAACTGCTCCACGTGCGTCCGCAGGCGGGAGACCTCCTCGGCCACGTCACATCGTTCGGCGAAGACGGCCACCTCGCGGGCGAGGCTCTCGGCGTCGATCTCAACGCGGGCGGCCGCCGTCAAATCCTTTACGCGGGCCGTCAGCCGCTCCTGGTAATCCCGCACCACCTGGGGGGCGCGGGCGGCGACTTCATCCACGCGCTGCAGGATCAGCTTGCAGTGGCCGGTGAACTCGTCCTTGAGGCCCTTGCCGTCGGCGTCGCGCATCTTGCGCAGCTCGTCGAGGGTCTTGACCACCAGGGCCATCAGGCCCTCGCGGGTGCGTTCGCACATCTCCTCCACCGGCGGGGGCTCGCACACGCCGGGCAGCTGCAGCAGCTGGCCCAGGTCGATCCTCATCGTCGGGTTGGCCTCCACCTCCAGCACGCGGAGCTGGTCGATGTAGCTGGCCAGCGCCGCGGTGTTCACCTTGTACGCCCGCTGGTCGTCGGAGATCCGCATGCGGACGGCCAGCGTCACCGTGCCGCGGTAGACCTCCTTGCGGAGGATCTTCTCGATCTCCGCCTCCAGCGACGAGAGGCTCTCCGGCAGCTTGATCACACCCTTGAAATAGCGGTTGTTGACCGAGCGGACTTCCACGGCGTATTCCACGCCCTGGACCGAAGCCTGCGCCGAGCCGAACCCCGTCATGGAACGCAGCATGTGGTCTCCCGTTACACTGGCGGCCTGATCATGGATCGGGGGTGGCAGCCTCCCGCCAATCGGCAGGAGGCGCCATCCCATGCTATCACGATAGCGCGCCTTACAGGGCCGGCGCGGTCGCCGCCGAGGCCGCGGGCCGCGTGGCCGGGGCCTCCACCGGCGCCGTCGCCGGGGCGGCCGTGTTCAGTTGCGGACGCTCGTACTTCACTTCGTGCACCTTGCTGGAGCGGCTGTGACGAATGGCGACGGCCTTGAGGGTCGTGCCTTCGGCAACCATGATCGCGCTCTTGGCATAGGCGGGCGACTTGTCCGTCGGCGTCGTGCCGTCCAGCGTGTAATGGATGACCGTGTCGTCCTTGGCGCCCGGGACGGCCATGTTCACCGGGATTTCCTTGCTCGCCCCTGCCGGCCAGGCCGGAGGATCGAACACGGGCATGTCCACCGGCGTGACCGGCGGGCGATAGACGACCGTGGTGATGATGGCCAGCAGCAGGAACAGCGCCGTCAGCACGATGGTGACCCACGTGAAGACATCGCCCGTTCGCGTGCCGAAGGCGGATTGCCCCGCCCCGCCGCCCAGGGCGGCGCCCAGGCCGCCGCCGCGCCCCTTCTGCAGCAGCACCACGATGATCAGCAGGACACAGACCACCAGGAACAGCGTCGAAAGAAAAGTTGCCATGTCGCTCTCTCTATTTAACCTTCCGCATCAGCGGCGGAGGAGGGTTCCGTTGCGTTAGACGGCCTTGACGATACCGACGAAGTCCGCCGCCTTCAAGCTTGCACCGCCGACCAGTGCGCCGTCGATGTCAGGCTGGCCCAGCAGTTCCTTGGCGTTGGAGGCCTTGACCGACCCGCCGTACTGGATCCGCAGGCCCTGCGCCAGGCCGGCGTCGTACATGCTCGTCAGCAAGGCGCGAATCATCGCGTGCACTTCCTGCGCCTGCTGCGGCGAGGCGACCACGCCCGTTCCGATTGCCCAGACGGGCTCGTATGCGATCGTCACCTTGGCGGCGTCGGCCTTGGAAATGCCTTCCATGCCGCGCTTGATCTGCCGCGTGACGACGTCGTTGGTCTTGCCGCCCTGGCGTTCCTCGAGCAGTTCGCCCACGCAGAAGATCGGCAGCAGGCCGTCGGCCAGCGCCTTGATCATCTTACGGTTGATCAGCTCGTCGGTCTCGCCAATGATATGCCGGCGCTCGCTGTGGCCCAGGATGACGTACTTGCAGCCGACGTCCTTGAGCATCGCCCCGGAGATCTCGCCGGTGAACGCGCCGTCGTTCTCGTAGAACATGTCCTGGGCGCCCACGGCGATCTTGCTGCCGGCGACGGCCTTGCTGATGGCCGAGAGGTAAACGAACGGCGGGCACACGGCGAGGTCCACCGCGTCGCTCGAGCCCATTTCCTTCACCAACGCCTCGGCCAGGGCCACGCCGCTGGCGGCCGACGTGTTCATTTTCCAGTTACCCGCAATGAAAAGCTTCCGTGACATCGTCACTCCTTGTTTCTATCTATCCCGATCCACAGATCGTGATTCAGTCTTCTGTCTTCTGTTTCTTCCGCCTATTGCCAATTGCCTATTGCCAATTGCCTTCTTCTTCCGTCCCTCACACCTTGTCCACGGCCTTGGGGAAACTGCCCAGCACGTGCAGTTCGCCGCAGTGCGGGCGGACTTCGTCGAGGGCCTCGATGAAGTTGGGGTCTTCGCTGTGCCCTTCGGCATCGACGAAGAAGAAGTACTCCCAGTTCCGCCGGCTGGAGGGCCGCGTGTCAATATTCGTCAGGTTGATGCCGTGCCGCGCAAACACGTTCAGCACGTCCACCAGCGCCCCGGCCTTGTGGGCCGTGGTGAAAATCATCGCGGTCTTGTCCTGCCCCGTCCGCTTGGCGGCCGAGTTGGAGATCACAAAGAACCGCGTCATGTTATTTGGGTTGTCTTCGATGTTGGCGAAGATGGTATTGAGGCCGTAGATCTCGGCCGCCAGCGTCGAGCCGATCGCGGCCAGGCCCTGCTCGGCCGCCGCCATCTCTGCCGCCTTGGAACTGCTGGCCACCGGCAGCAGCTGGACCTCGTTGAAGCTGGTCGACAGCCAGTTGCGGCACTGGGCGAAGATCTCGGGCTTGGAGGCGATGACCTTGATCTGCTCTGGCGGGCAGTTGGCCAGCAGGTTGTGATGGATGTCGACGACCACCTCGGCACAGATGCGGACGTTGGTGGTGATGAAGCTGTCCATCGTGTCGATGATGCCGCCGCCGACGCTGTTCTCGATGGGCACCAGGCCCAGATCGCAGTGGCCGCGGACGACCTCCTCGAACACCGCGCGGATGTCGGCCAGCGGGCGGTATTCCACCGACGCGCCGAACTTCCGCTGGGCGGCCATGTGCGAATGGCTGCCCTGGGGCCCCAGGTACCCGATCATCAGGGGCTTTTCCAGCGCGAACGAGCCGCTCATCAGCTCGCGGTAGATGGCCTGGAGCGTGCGCTGGGGCAAGGGCCCGGGGTTCATGTCGGCGATCCGCTGGAGCACCGCGTGCTCGCGATCGGGGGCGTAGATGGGCGTGCCGTTGGCCTGCTTGGCCCGGCCGACATGGATGACGACCTTGGCGCGTTCATTGAGCAGGTCGACAATCTGGCGGTCCAGTTCGTCGATCCTCTGCCGCAGAACGGCTAGATCTTCAGGTTTTCCCATCTTCTCTGCCATAGGCACGTTACCTGCGTAGGCGCAATGCTACCGCCCACGACCAAAGAGCGTCACTTGTACTCGCCCCGCCCCCGATGGTCAAGGCGTTTTTGGGAACACAACAACCCGCCCACCCCCTCTCACAGAGCGATGGAGAGAAGAGAATCCACCCCCGATCACCGCTTGCGGTTTCGCGTACGGCGGCCTCTCCGAGTGGATTCTACGGCAAATCCGTGCCTCTCGCGGACGAGACAATCCGGCGTTGCTTCCCGCCACGACCGTGTGAGACATTCGCCACGTTTTGGTGGGCATGCCTGCCCACCCTACGGACCATGCCTCGGGGCGATGCTTGACAATCGCGTCGCGCTGCGGACAATCCGGGCATGATCTACAAGAACGCATGGCTGCATAACGTGGCGGAACTGATCAAACCCTCGCAGGGCGAGGGCGAGTTACTGTGCCGAATCCCCGACGCTCTGCGGGCGAAACTCAACCCCAGCGTGCAGGGCTTGGCGACCTACCCAGCCGGGTGCGAGATCCGCTTCAACCTCAAGGGCCCCTCGGCGAAGGTCAAGCTGGCGACCAGTTCGAGCTTCGGGCCCGCGGACGTGCTGGCCGGATGCTTCACGCTGCGGCCCCGCGTGATGGTGTGGGACCACCCCACCGAGATCGAGATCAAGCTGCCCGACCACATCACGCTCCTGCAGCGGATCGCGAAAGAGCAAGGCCACGCCTTCGACCCGCGACTGTGCCGCATCGCACTGCCGCACGACGTGCCGCTGCGTCTGATGGACATCGAAGGCGACATAGAGCCCCCGCGGCCGGAGCAGTTGCCCTCGCGGCGGATGCTGGCATACGGCTCGTCCATCACGCAGGGGTACTCGTGCTCGCACCCGACGGGCACGTACATCCTGCGGACAGGGCACCTGCTGGGCGTGGACGTGCTGAACATCGGCTTCGGCGGCGGGGCGTGGCTGGAGGCGGAGATCGGCCAATACCTCGCCCAGCGCGACGACTGGGATTTCGCCGTTCTGGAACTGGGCATCAACCTGGTGAACCGCATCGACGTGGAGGCGTTTGCCGAACGCGTGAAGACGTTCCTCGATGTCTTCGCCGCCGCCCGCCGCGAGAAGTGGATCTTCTGCATCGACATGTTCCCCTTCCGGATGGACTACGAAGGCGACCCCAAGGCCGCCGCCTTCCGCCGCGTCGTCCGCGACGCCATCGCCGCGATCAACCTGCCCAAGCTCGTCCACGTCGACGGGCGCGACGTGCTCACCCGCGTCACCGGGCTCTCGGCCGACATCTGCCACCCCATCGACAGCGGGTTTGAAGAGATGGCGCAGAACCTCTCGGGCATCATCGGGCAAACGCTGCGGGGATAGACCTCACCAACGACACCGATCCTCTCCTCGCTTGCGGTTTCGCGTACGGCGGCCCACCCCACCGGACGGATCGTGCCCCCATGGTCTGAAGGCGGCTTGCCCGTTCGGCGCTGTAGCGGCTGATGGACGCCCTTGAGCTGCCACAGCGCCGAACGGACAAGCCGCCATCGGGCCGCCGCCCGCCAGCGTCGCCACGGGCGCAGTCAAATCGACTGGTGGGCACGCCTGTCCACCCTACGGGACGCAAACCGCGCGGATGCTCATCTCTGTTTACTGTTTACCGTTTACTGGTTACTTTCTCCCGCATGAACAAGCATTACACCCCTATCGTGCTGAGGCCGGAGAAGCTGATCGGGCAACTCAAGCTGGACGCGACGCCGTCCCCTATCGCCGGCGCGACGTGGTACGAGGCCGCGGCCTTGGGCGACGGCCTGGCCTACTCCTTCGCGCCGGGCGCGCTGGTGGGCGCGAACTACCTGTGGGCCGACATGCTGGCCGATGGCAAATTTTCGGGCATCCTGCAGCTGACCCTGCAGGAGGGCGAAGGCGGGCCGGCCTTCCAGATGGTCTTCACGATGCTCAACCAGTGTTCCGCCCGCATGCGCGTGCCGCTGGAGGCGATCCAGTTCAACCGCTGGCGGTACGAGCGCGAGGGGGCGTGGCTGAAACCGCTGTGCGCGGGCCAGCGCATCGACCTCGCCCGCGTCGACCGCATGAGGCTCGAACTGATCCGCAAGAGCCCGCTGAACTTCCGCTGGTGCACCACCGCCATCACCGCGGCGGCCGAGGCGCCCCCGCTGCTGGACGACATCCTCCTGCCGGCAGGCTCGCTGGTGGACCCGCTGGGTCAGAGCGAGTTGCACGATTGGCCGCAGAAGTCGCGCGACGTGCTCGAGGTCACTCACCGCCTCCGCCAGCAGCTCGATGACGCCCCCCGCCAGACCTGGCCGGCCGGTTACTCGCAATGGGGCGGCTGCGAGAAGGTTCGCTTCCCCGCCACCGGCTTCTTCCGCACGCACCACGATGGCGAGCGCTGGTGGCTGGTCGATCCCGCCGGCTGCGCGTTCTGGTCGGCCGGAATGGACTGCGTCAGGCCCAGCATCGCCGGCGCCTACCGCGGGCTGGAAAAGGCCCTGTCGTGGATGCCCCCGCGCGACGGCGAGTTCGCGGAGATCTACGCCGAAAACCCCGTGACCGGGCCCACGATCAACTACCTCGGCGCCAACTTCATCCGCGCGTTTGGCCCCAAGTGGCGGGCGGCCTGGAGCCAGATCGCCCTCGCGCAGCTCAAGCACAGCGGCTTCAACACCGTCGCCAACTGGTCCGACTGGGAGATGGCCCGCGCGGCGGGCTTCCCCTACGTCAGGCCGCTGGGGCTGACGTTCGAGCACACGCCGATGGTGTACCGCGACTTCCCCGACGTCTTCTCGCCGCAGTTCGCCCGCGACGCGCACGACTTCGCCCAGCAGCTCAAGGTGACGGCCGACGATCCGGCATTCATCGGCTACTTCCTGATGAACGAGCCCACGTGGGGCTTTGCCCAGGAGACGCCCGTCGAGGGCATGCTGGCCGTGGGCGACCGCTCGCACACGCGAGAGAAGTTCGCGAGGTTCCTGGCCGCCAAGTACCACGACGACGCGGGCCTGGCCGCGGCGTGGGGCATGAAGGTGACGCTGGCGGAGATGACGCACGGGCGGTTCGCGCAGCGGCCCAGCCCGGCGGCGCAGGCGGACATGGAGGCCTTCAGCGGCACGATGGTGGAGCGGCTGTTCTCGCTGCTCAGCCAGGAGTGCCGCAAGGTGGACAAGCACCACCTGAACCTGGGGGCGCGGTATTACACCGTGCCGCCGGAGTGGGCCATCGAGGCGATGGCGGTGTTCGACGTCTTCAGCGTCAACTGCTACCGTCAGCGGGTGCCCGATGACCTGGGGGCGATCAGCGAGCGGCTGAACAAGCCCGTGATGATCGGCGAGTGGCACTTCGGGGCGCTGGACGTGGGGCTGCCGGCCAGCGGCATCGGGCACGTGCGCGACCAGCACCAGCGCGGCGAGGCGTTCCGCGTGTACGTCGAGAACGCCGCGGCCATGCCGTGGTGCGTGGGCGTGCACTACTTCACGCACTATGACGAGCCGGTGATCGGCCGCTTCGATGGCGAGAACTGGAACATCGGTTTCTACGACGTCTGCGGGCGGCCTTACGAGCCCATCGTCACCGCCGCCCGCACCACGCACGAGCGTCTGTACGACATTGCCACCGGCAAGCTGCCGCCCTACAACGTCGTGCCCGACTACCTGCCGCTGCTGTTCTGCTGACGTGCGCGTCCCCAACGCCGGCCCACTGCGTGGGTCGGTCCGTCTCTGGGTCGCGCTCGCATCTGCACTGCGACATTGGCTCTGGATGAAGCAAGCTCGCACCGGTAATCTATCGCGCGTTGGGAGACAAGGGTGAACCATGGGTGACGACAACAAACTTCGTGCCTATCTCCGCCTTCACCTCGCCGCGGGTGTGGGGCCGGTGCTGTTCAAGCGACTCGTCGAGGCGTTCGAGGGCGTCGAGGGCGTGGCAGCCGCCGGGCCGGGCCAGTGGCGGCGCGTCGAGGGCGTGGGCGAGAAGACGGCGGCGGCGATGGCGGCGGTCACCGACAAGGACATCGACGAAGAGATCGCCGAGGCCGCCAAGCGCGGCGTCGAAATCCTTCATTATGAAGATGCCCGCTACCCCGGCGGCCTCAAGAACCTTTACGACTACCCGCCGGTGCTCTACGGCCGCGGGCGGATCGAGGAATGCGATGCCATCGGTTTCGGCATCGTCGGCTCGCGGCAATGCACCCAATACGGCCTGGAGCAGGCCGACCGCTTCGCGCAGAACCTGGCCCGCGCCGGCTTCACGGTGATGTCAGGCGGCGCCCGCGGGATCGACGCGGCCGCACATCGCGGGGCCTTGGCCGCGGGCGGCAGGACCATCGCCGTCATGGGCTGCGGCCTGTGCCAGCACTACCCGCCGGAGAACAGCGACCTGTTCGAGCAGATCGCGGACGGACACGGGGCCCTGGTGTCGGAACTGCCCATGCGGACGGCGGTGCTGTCCGGCAACTTCCCCACGCGCAACCGCATCATCTCGGGCCTCTCGCTGGGCGTGCTGGTGGTGGAGGCGGCGAGGCGGAGCGGATCGCTGATCACGGCGCGCGTGGCGGCGGAGCAAGGCCGCCAGGTCTTCGCCCTGCCCGGGCGAGTGGATTCCATCGCCAGCCAGGGCACCAATGAACTCATCCGCAACGGCACGATCCTCGCCCAATGCCTGCCGGACATCCTGGAGCATCTCGGCGAGGTCGGGTCGAAGATCACGCCCGCCGACGAGCCCGCCCCCGCCCCGCTGCTGTCGGCGGCGATGAACGAGGTCGAGAAGACGCTGGCGGGCCTGCTGGTCGATGGGCCGCTGTCAGTGGACGACCTGGCCCGCCGCAGCGGCATCGAAAGCGGCAAGGTCATGAGCACGATGACCATGCTGATGCTCAAGGGCCTCGTCACCCAGCGCGCCGGCAATACCTTCGAACGCAAGAAGGCAGCCGGAAAGCTGTTCTAACGGCTGACCATCACGGCCCCACATTGCATTACGCAAGTCCGCCCCCCTTTTTGCCGAAGCAACTCATGGGTCGGCGGTAGTGAGTCAGACATGCAATGTGATGTGGTTACGGGTCATCTAGACTTCGTACATTTTGTCTACGGTCTGTCCCTGATTATGCTCGCGGCGGTCTGCCTGGGCATCCGGGAAGACCGCAGCCGCTTGCCATGGAATTGGCTGGCCCTCTACGGGCTGCTCAAGGGCGGCAAGGAATGGCTGGATCTGCCCGCCGCCAGCTTCGGCGACAGCACGGTCTTTTTCGCCCTCCGCACACTGATCCTGATCGCCGCTTTCGTGGTGCTCGCGCAGTTCGCCAGGGGCCTGTTGCGAAAGACGACGCGGGCCAACCTGGGCCTGTGGGCCTTGTTCCTCGGCCTGCTGCTGACCGCCTCGGGCGGCCTGGCCGGGTGGTCAGGCCTCAACGCAGCGGCGGGGTATTCGCTCTGCCTGGCCGGCGGGCTGGGGGCCGCCTGGCTGGTCCACCGGCAATCGTCCCGCGTGAAGGTCGGATCGGCCTGCCTGCAGTGTGTGGCCATCACGCTGGCCGCTCACACGTTGCTGGCGGCGCTGATCCCGCCGGCGGCGCCCTTCTGGCCGGCGTCGCAGTTGAACCTCCAGAACTTCCACGACGTCATGGGCGTGCCTGTGCAACTGCTGCGGGCCGTCATGGTGCTGCTGCTGGCGGGCGCGGTCTGGGCGTACCGCCTGCGCCTCCGCCAGAATGCGGCCATCACCTCCACCGGATGGAACCTGGCCTCGGGCGCCGTCTTCGCGGCCACCCTGACGATCGTGCTGGCCGGCGGATGGTGGGCCGCCCGCTGGGCCGGGCGACAGGCCGACGCCACCGTGCGAAACGACCTCATGCGCCTCACCCAGACGGCCATCATCATGCTGGACGGCAATGAAGTCGCCTCCCTCACCAGCAGCCCGGCCGACCTGGACAGCCCCGTCTATTGGCGGCATCACGCGGTTCTCACGGCCGTCGCCAAGGCCAACCCGGACGTGAAGTGGCTGTACACGATGCGATTTCGCCAAGGGGCCATCTACTTTGCTGTCGACGGCACCGAGACCACATCGCCCTCTTTCGCCGCGCCGGGAGACCTCTATGCCGACGCGCCGGCCGAACTGAAGGAAGCTTTCTTCAGCGGCGCCGCGGCCACCTTCGGCCCCTACCGCGACCGCTACGGCGTCTTCATCTCCTCGGCGGCGCCCGTCCGAGACGCCGCCGGCAGGGTCGTCGCCGTCCTGGGCGTCGACATCGTCGCCGACAAGTGGCAGCACGCCATCGCCACGTCGCGCCTCGTGTGGATGATGATCACCGGCCTGATCGCCACGCTGCTGAGCGGGCTGTACGCGGTGGGGCAACGCTTCGTGGAATCGCGCGATACGCTGGCGGTTCGCGAACGCGAGAAAGCGGGCATCCTCGACGGACTCAAGGACATCGTCGTGGAGTACCTCGACCCGCAGATGCGGATCCTGTGGACGAACGCCGCCGGGCAGGAAGCCTTCGGCAAACGCGGCGACATCCGCGGGCGCCTGTGCTATGAGGCCATTCACGGCCGCAAGGAACCCTGTGACGGATGCACGGCGATGAAGGCACTGGACACCGGGGTGTTCCAGGACGGAGAGACCCAAACGCCTGACGGCAGGAGTTGGCAGCTCCGCAGCAACCCGATCAAGGACGGCTCAGGCCGGGCGGTCGGCGTGGTGCACGTGGCGATGAACGTCACCGAGCGCAGGGCGGCACTGCAGGCCCTGCGAGAAAGCGAAGAACGCTACCGCTCGCTGTTCGAGAACTGCGGCGAGGGGCTGTTCCTGCTCAACGACCGGTTCCTGGAGTGCAACGAGCAGGCCTGCCGCATGCTGGGATGGCCGCGTGAGGAGAGCCTCGGCCGCACGCCGGCGGAACTCTCGCCGCACCTGCAGCCTGACGGGTAGGACTCGTCGGCGGCCGGGCCGCGCCACCGCCGCCGCGCGATGTCCCAGGGCACGCACACGTTCTACTGGCAGCATCGCCGCAAGGACGGCAGCCTGGTGGACACCGAGGTGATGCTGTCGGTGCTGACCGTGAAGGGCCAGCGCCTGCTGACGGCGAACATGCGCGACATCACCGAACGCCGCAAGGCGCACGATGAACTGGAACTCGCCCGGCAGCGTGCGGAGATGGCGAATCTCGAGCTGGCCGACGCCAACCGCCAGATGGAGCAGGCGATCGACCGGGCGAACCAGATGGCCGAGGCCGCCGAGGCCGCCAGCCTGGCCAAGAGCGAGTTCCTGGCCAACATGAGTCACGAGATCCGCACGCCTCTGACGGCGATCCTGGGCTTCACGGACCTGCTGGTCGAGCGTCGTCACACCGAGGCCGAGCGCGAGGAATGGTTCTCGGCCATCCGGCGCAACGGCGACCACCTGCTGTGTCTGATCAACGACATCCTGGATCTCTCGAAGATCGAGGCCAAGCGGATGACGCTGACCCCCGCCCCCTGCCGCCTGAGCGACATGATCGCGGCGGTGGTGAGCATGATGCGGGTGCGGGCGCAGGAGCGCAGGCTGACGCTTTCGGTGGAATACAACGGCCAGCTGCCGCAGACGATCCTTGCCGATGAGAACCGCCTTCGCCAGGTGCTGCTGAACCTGGTGGGCAACGCGATCAAGTTCACCGAGACCGGCGGCGTGCGCGTGGTGACGACCTTCCAGGCCGAGGGACTGGCGGGCCAGCCGGCGATCCGCATGGAGGTCATCGACACGGGCATCGGCATCGAGCCCTCGCAGATGCATCGCCTGGGCGAGGCGTTCTACCAGGCCGACGCCTCCAGTTCTCGCCGCTTCGGCGGCACGGGGCTGGGGCTGGCGATCTCCCGGCGCCTCATCGACATGATGGGCGGGCGGATGGAAATCGACAGCACCCCCGGCCGCGGCACGCGGTTCATCCTCACACTGCCCACGGGGCCCCTGCACGGCGTGGAGATGATCCCTTGCCCGCACGAGGTGGAATGCGCCCCGGCTGCACCCGCGGCGCCGGCATCGCCGGCCCCCACGCGTGAGGAAGTGCTGGCCGGGCGGCACATCCTGCTGGCCGAGGACGGTCCCGACAACCAGCGTCTCATCCGCACGCTGCTGCTGAAGGCGGGCGCCGACGTCTCGCTCGCCATCAACGGCCGCGCCGCGGTGGAGCTCGCCGCGGGCACGCGGTTCGACGTCATCCTGATGGACATGCAGATGCCCGAGATGGACGGCTACGACGCCACGCGCCGGCTCCGCCAGACGGGGCACGACCTGCCGATCATCGCATTGACGGCGCACGCACTGTCGGGCGACCGCGACCGCTGCCTCGCCGCCGGCTGCAGCGACTACCTTGCCAAGCCGATCGACCGCGTCCGCCTGATCGAGACCGTCGCTCGCTGGGCGGCCGGGACGCCGGCTGCGCCGGCAGAAGCGCCCGAAGCGGCTCCCGCGGCCGCCGCGCCTTCGAGCACTATCGTGCCGATTGTGTCGAGCTTCTGCGACGACCCGGACCTGTCAGAGATCATCGCACAGTTCGTCGCCGGCCTGCCGCAGCAACTGGCGGCGATGCGCGAGTCGCTCGCGCACAACCACCTGCCGGAACTGACCCGCCTGGCCCACCAGCTCAAGGGCGCCGGCGGTAGCTATGGCTACGCCTGCCTGTCGGAGATCGGCGCACAGATCGAATCGCAGGCCAAGTCGGGCGACACCGAGGCGGCGACGCTTAGCCTGCGGCGCCTGGACATCCTCTGCCAGAGCGTCCAGCAGGGCCTGGCGGCCGCGCCCAAGGGCCAATAGTCCAGCCGGAACACCAATCGAATCGCTGCCTCGCGGTGTCTGGGAGGCATTGGTCTTCAGTGGCGCCCCAAGAACTTTGCACAAGACAAAACCCCGAGGTCGCTCGCTTTTGAGCGCTGTTCGCTGCCAGCGGGTCAACAGCGTTGAAAGGCAAGCGAGAGCCGGCCCCGGATTCATTGTGCCTTCTTATGTGTTCCCTCAAAGGCGAACGCACCCGTTTGGGGTGAGAACAAACCTTCTCTTGCAGACGCGATCCCGGTTGGGCACAATGCGCATGACGCGCCACCAGCGCGAACAAGGAACAAACCTTCATGCGCGGACAGCTTCGCCTCGACATTACGAATAACTGCAACATCCGTTGCATCATGTGCCAGACATACAACCCGTTCAGCGCTTCACAGACGGAGTTCATGGACCTCAAGGACTTCCGCTGCAGCACCAAGGGGATGCTGAAGGACTGGAACACGATCCAGATCGGCAACATCGCCGAGCCCACCATTCACCCGCAGTTCGAGGAGTTCATCCGGTACATCCGCTCGCAGTTCTCGGGCAAGATCCACGTCGTCACTAACGGCAAGCTCCTGCACCGCTACGCCGGACTCTTCAACGAAACCCGCTGCCTGGTGCAGGTGTCCACCGACTCCCTCCGCAAGGAAACGCACGAGTACCTTCGCGAGGGCAGCAGCTTCGACGAGTTGATGAAAGGCCTGGACCTGCTCGACGTCGACAGGGCGCAAGTCCTGCTGTCGTTCACCATGGTCCGCAGCAACATCGACGAGTACGGCGACATCGTCAAGTTCTGCACCGACCGCAAGTACAGCATGGCCGTCTTCCCGATGATCCTCCGCGTCGGACACGGGGCGCTGCCCTACCGCCTGATCTGGGAGAGCCTCTGGTTCGCCAAGGACAAGCTCCGCGCCTGGCTGCAGGCGTTCTATGGCAAAGACTACGGCCGCATCATCATGGGGGCTGCCTCGGGCACGTGCTTCCTCGACCTCAGCAGCTTCACCTGCGAGGCCCACCGGCTCGACCTGGGCGTTGACTGCCACGGCGATGCGACGCTCTGCTTCAAACAGCCGTTGCCCAACCTGCTTCGCAACCGCATCGACGACGTGTGGGACTCCTCCGAGGCGCAGCAGTTCCGCCACGAGGTCGACCACGGGCGTAAGCCCTGCGTGGAGTGCGACTATCGCCAGCGGTGCCTGGCCCCCTCGATGTCGCTGCTGGAAAACCACTTCTCGCAGCAGGTGTGCACGGTGCTGACGCCCGAGGTGCGCAAGGCGATCGCGTTCGACAGCGACCTGCCGGGCGAACAGCAGGCAAGGGCGTTCTTCGAGGCGATCCGGCCACACTTCAAGGTCGTGCACCTGCTGGAGCCACAGGGCCAGCGCCACCGCGCGGTCTTCATGGACGAACTGCCCGCCCTGGTCCACCCGCGCGAAATGGACAAACTACTGTCGCACCAGGACGCGATGACTGTGGAAGGCGCCTCGCCGCTGAAACTGCAGGAGGCCCTGTACCTGAAGACGCTGGAGTCGGGCACGACCCCCCGCCTGGTGCTGGGCAGCTTCCACGGCTACAACATCGTGCACTACATGGAGTGGTACTACGGGTGCCCGATCTCGCTGGGGCACTTGAACCTGACCCTCGCCGCCGACACGCAGCGTCCGGGCCTGATTCGCTGCCGCACGGCCGAGGACGTCAAGGCGATCATCGAGAAACTTACCGGCAAGCCGCAGGAATCCGCGGCCCCGGCGGCCCCCGCCCCGGCCGCCGACGCGGCGCCCCAGCCGCCGGCGCAGCAGACACCCGCCATCGCGCCGCCCCGGCCGCAAGAGGCCTCGCTGCCGCCGGACTTCGTGCCGGCGCCTCCGCCTTCGCTGTCATGGCGAATCAAGAACCGCCTGCTGTCGTACCCGTGGTTCCCCAAGGACTCTGCCCGCGCCACTGTTCGCTTCCTGCGCCGCTGCCGCCGCAACCTGCAGGGCTACGGCCGCCTGCGGAACCCCCGGCGCGACGCGACGGCGGCCCCGCTGCCGCCCGCCCCTTCGCAGGGGCGGCGCGTGAACCAACTGCCGCAGCGCATCGTCACCCACGCCGGGCACGACATCGTCTACTACTCCACCAAGTACCACGCGATTCCGGCCGGGCAGGCCCCCACGGCCGATACGCTGCGGGCGGCCGCACTCGATCGCCGAATGATCGGCAACACGGTGGCCGAAGTGCAGCGCGAACTGGACCTGATCGACGCCGTCCGCCAAGGCCGCCGTACCCGCGCGCTGGTGCTGGCGACGGCCGCCGCGCCGCGCCTGGAGGCCCTGCTGGCGGCAAACGAGGCCATCGACGCCGACATCCTGTGCCCGCGCGGCGGGCCCGCCCAGGTCGCCGGGCGTGCGACGAGCATGCTGCTCAACACTGCCGGCGGCCCCAGCGACTCCTTCGAGCCCGCCCACGTGTCGCCCCAGTTGCTCGCCCAACTGGTCGCGAAGAAGTACGACGTCGTCATCGTGCCCCACGACGATCTGAAGCAATTCTGGAACGACGGCCCGCTCGTCCGCCTGACCGCGCAGCTCAGCGGCCGCCTGCTGGTGGCATCGCCCGACGGCGGGACCAAGCTGTACAAGGGCGAGGACATCCACCGCCTCACCTACACCAAGTGCTACCTCGCCCACGCCCTGCAATACACCGGCCGCCTCCGCGGGCAGCAGGTGCTGGACGTCGGCTGCAGCGATGGCCTCGTCTGCGACCTGGTGCTGGCCGAGGACCCGACCCACGTGACGGGCGTGGACGTGCTGGACTCGATCGGCTGCGCGTTCCCCCACGACCGCATCTCGTACGTGCAGACCGACGCACACCACATGCCGCTGCCGGACGGGGCGTTCGACTTCGTCTACTCCATCGCTACGCTGGAGCACTGCGGCGACCCGGCGGCCGCACTGGCCGAGATGCTTCGCGTCGTGCGCCCCGGCGGCGTGGTGTACGTCCAGGCCGGGCCGCTGTACTACTCGCCGTTCGGACACCACATGTTTGGCTACTTCGACGACTATCCATGGATCCACCTGCGCCTCACGCCCGAGCAGATCATCGCCCACGCCCGAGCCACCGGCGTGGCCGCTCGCGTCGCGGCCAACACCGGCTCGGATATCGCCGCCTACGTCCACGGAATGCTGCACCTGGGGCACATCAACGGCAAGCGGATCGACGAGTACGGCCTGCGCGAGATGATGAGTTCGGGCAAAGTGCAGGTGCTGGACTTCACGCCGTCCTTCGAGGGCGACAACCTCCTGACCCCGGCGATCGAGCGGCAACTGGCCCCCCTACTGCGGCAGGACCTGATCGCCCACGGATTCCAGCTGACGATGCGCAAGACATGATTCTCCTTTGGTCGCCCTATAGCCGGCCCCGCTCGGCAGCAAGCCCAGGCCGCCGCCCAATGAATGGCTGACATGTTTCGGACAAGTTGGGCGTCACCATAGGGCAGCAGGCGTTGCCAGGCACTTTGAGCGCGCCACCCTGGCAATCGCCATCAATCTCGCTTGAACGGCCGCCCCGGGTCAAAGACAATACACGTCTGCCCCCGGGCAGCAAGGAGTGATCATGCGAGCAGGCGTATCGGCGGCGTTGATCTTGTGGATGGCGAGCGTGGCCTTGGCGCAGACCACCGCGCCCGCGTCGCAGCGCGGCACTTTGCCGACGACCACACCCGCCTCGATGCCCACCTCCTCCGCCGCACAGGAATCGTTTGAGGAACCGCTCCCGAGCGGGGCCATCGCACGCTTCGGCACGACGCGGATGGCCCATCTGGGCCAGCCGTGGCTCGCCGTCATGGCGCCCAACAAGACCGTTTTCGCGACGGCTGACACCGAAGGCCGCATCTACATGTGGGACACCTTCACCGGCCGTTCGCGGTGGGTCACGGACAGGACCAGGCAGTCCGCCGCGGGCATGACCTTCTCGCCTGACGGCAACTACCTTGCCGCCGCGGTTTATAGCAACAACAAGTTCGAGATCCAGCTGTTTGGCGTGGCCAGCGGCAAGCCCATCGCCACGCTCGAGCCGATGAACAATCCCGCAACGGCACTGGCATTCACGCCGGATGGCGGCCGTTTGGTCGTCGCCGACTCCGCGGGCCTGCGCCTATACAAGGTGGCCGACCAGTCGCGCGTGGCCGAGATCAAGGCGTTGAGCAATGCACAGTCGATGGCCGTGTCCAGCGACGGCAACACCGTGGCCGTCGGCGGACACAACGGCGGCAACGTATCTGTCTGCGACCTCAGCGAACCCAACGCCATCCGCAAGATCGCCACCGGCGCCCAGTCGGTGCTCTCGCTGGCCTTCAGCCCCGACGGCAAGCACCTCGCCATCGGCAACACCGGCGGGAACGAGGTCATCAAGGAGCCCAACAAGCCCGACCGCACCGCACGGCGGCCGATAGGCACGATCGTGGTCGACGCCCTGACCGGCGCGCGGGTGGGCGCCATCGACAACGTGACCGTGCTGCAATACCTCCCGGACGGCAAGAAGTTCTTCGCGCAGTACCAGGCGCCCAACACCGGCTTCCGGCAACTCCACGAGGTGGACTGTAATCGATGGCAGTCGAGAAACCTCGGCATCAGCTTGCAGCACAACGGCGGTGCCCCGCAACTGACCTCGGCCGATGGCTCGCTGATGGTGTTCATCAATCAGCAGAACCAGATGGTCCGGGTCCGCCGCATCGCTGATGCAAAGAACCTGATCAACCTGCCCGTGCAGGGCCAGGTGCAGCGTCTGGCCGTCTCGCCCGACGGTACGCGGCTGGCCGTGGCCAACACCGCCGCCTCGTTCGGGGCCGCCGGCCCGCAGGAGCAACTGCCCAGCGTCCATATCTACGACGCCAACGGCGCGTATCTCCAGGGCTTGGCCGGCGGCCAGACCGGCACGGTGGACGTGGCCTTCTCTCGCGACGGCGAGTTCCTCGCCGCCGCCGCCGGCGAACCCTCGATCCGCATCTGGCGCACCAGCGACTGGAAGCTCGCCGAGGTGAAGGACGCGAACGCCACCGGCGTCTACGCCCGCAATGTCCAGTCCCTCACCTTCACCGCCGAGGGCCAACTGCTCTTCATCGGCCGCGACGCGGGCGTGGGCCTGCTCAATCCCCGCACGGGGCGCTTCGGCACGATCCGCCCGGCCTATGACCCGAACTACTGGCAGATGGCCCGCGTCTCGTCCGGCCCGGTCGGGCGGCTGGCGGTCATCGTCGCGGGATGGCGCACCGTGCTGTGGGACACCGCCGCCAGCAAGCCGATGCCTGACCCCCTGGGCCTCCGCGATAACGTCGCGGTCACCAGCGTCAGTCTGAGCCCCACGGGGCTGCTGCTGGCGGTGACGGGCGAGGCCGATGCGGTCACGCTCTACGAAGTCTCGACCCGTCGATTCGTCCGCGGCCTCAACGGGGCCGCGCAGTTCGGCAGCGTCGGCGCCATGGTCTCCCCCAACGGGCGATTGGTCGCCACCGGCGGCACGGACGCAAAGGTTCATCTCTGGGACATCGACACCGGCAAGGAGATTGCAGCCTTGGCTGGGCACAAGCTGCCCGTCTACGCTGTCGCGTTTGCCCCCGACGGCCGCAGCCTCTATTCGGGCAGCGCCGACAAACTCGCGTACCGCTGGGACATCAGCCGCTTCGCCGCGCCAGCCGCGCCGGCGCCCTCGGCCGAAGCACTCGCGGCCGCATGGGAGGGCCTTGCCGACGCCAATGCGCTCAACGCCCTGCGGGCACAGGAGATCATCCTGGCCTCCGGCGATGCGGGCGCCAGCCTGCTGGCCGACCGTGTCGGCCCCATCGTCATCGACCGCGCCGCCGTCGCCCGCTGCATCACCGAGCTGGACGCGGAGGAGTTCGAAACCCGCCAGAACGCCAGCCTCTACCTCGGCAACCTCAGCGACATCGTCCTGCCCGATCTCAAAGCCGCCCTGGCCGCGGCCACGTCGGAAGAGCTCAAGACTCGCCTGCAGACGCTCATCGAGCGCGCCGGGAGCCCGTCGATCGCGGGAGGCTCGCGCCTGCGGCTCACCCGCGCGGTCTGGCTGCTGGAACTCCTCGGGGGCGAGCAGGGGCGACGGGGGCTGACGAAACTCGCCGCCGCCAACGACGCCAGCGCCATCGCCCGCGACGCCAAGGCTGCCCTCGCCGCCCTGAACGCGACTCAAACGAAATAACGCTCGCCAAGGCCGCCGCCTGGGCTGCCATGCCGAAGTTCACCTGCCGCAGGCGCCGCGATGTTTGCGTCGCGCCGGCATGCCCGGGCCGATCGCGGGACGCACGTGTGCCAATAGCCTATCGTCTTTCGCCCACGCCGAGGGCGAAGCGACAGATTGCCGGAAGCAAAAGAATGGGATGAGAAATGAACGCGCGAACACTGGTGGGAT
>CAZTVF010000041.1:0-37944 GCA_964616985.1 uncultured Planctomycetaceae bacterium | reverse complement strand
GCACGCTGGCGGCCGCCTGCGTGGACTCCTTCTTCTTCATCGGCTACCTGATCGCGACGGCGCTCTTCGGCCTGTTCCAGGCCATCTTCATGGCCAATGCCGGCGGCGCGTGGGACAACGCCAAGAAGATCGTCGAAGTGGATCTCAAGATGAAGGGCACGCCGCTGCACGCGGCCACCGTCGTCGGCGACACCGTCGGCGACCCGTTCAAGGACACCAGCTCGGTGGCCATGAACCCGGTCATCAAGTTCACCACGCTGTTCGGCGTGCTGGCCACCCAGATCGCGGTGACCATGGACCAGACGACGAGCATCTTCGGGCACAGCATCCCGGTGAAGGCCATTATCGGCGCGGTCCTGTTCATGATCGCCCTGATCTTCGTCTACCGCTCCTTCTATGGGATGCGCATTCCCAAGGAAGAGGGCGTCAAGATGAAGAAGTAAACGCCGGCTTCATCCAGCACCCACAGGCCACCGGGAACGACCTTCCCGGTGGCCTGTTTCATTAGGAAGGCAATAGGCGAGGAAGGCGCATAGGCAACTGGCAATAGGCAATAGGCGAAGAGCTTCGCGTCAGGAAGCGGGTGACAGAATTCGATAATCTGCGGCCTGCCTGCCGGCAGGCAGGTTCGCTGCTTCTTGGTGCCGATGCCTGCGAGTCATGTATTCTTGCGTTTCCTCTTACCCCCGAAGCGGCAAACTGGTAGACTTGGCTTGATCGAGAACCGAACCGGGTGGCGGCTTTCCCAGGCCGCCGCCTCAACAGGCAAAGGCGGCGGCCTTGGAAGGCCGCCACCCCTGCGCCCGGCTAGAAGAATCAGCGAGAGCTATGGCAAAGATCACGAAAACACGTTCCATAAAGTCCGACCCGGCCCGCAAGCTGGCCATCGAGGCCGCTCGACTGGCCGAGAACGATAACGCCCGCGACATCATCGTGCTGGACCTGCGCGGCGTGAGCCCCGTCACCGATTACTTCGTCATCTGCACCGGTTCCAGCGGGCGCCAGATGCGCGCCGTCGCCGAGGACATCATGGCCCACGCCGCGGCCGAAAACCAGCGCGTGTGGCACGCGGCCGGCCTCGATGGCGGACAGTGGATCTGCCTCGACTTCGTCGACGTCGTGGTGCACGTCTTCGACGAGACGCGGCGGCGATATTACGATCTGGAGCTCATCTGGGGCGAGGCCCCGCGCGTGCGGTGGCAGCGATCGACACGAACGCCCAAACTGCCCGCGGAACTGCCCCCCGAACAGCCCACGGAATAGCTTCCATGACCGAACTCGAAAAATCGATCAAGAACGGTTTCATCGTCGCCATCCGCAAGACATTCCCCAAGCCCACGCCGCTGATCGGCGATGGGTGGTTTCTATGCCCGCCCAACGGCAGGCCGGCCGACTTCCAGTTCATCGGCGTCAGCAAGCTCGCCAAGGCCACGGCCATCCCCGTCAACCGCGTCGCGCAGATGCTGGTGAAGAACCTCGACCTGGGCGACTTCCCCGCCACTGTCGAGGTGAGCAAGGACGGGCGCATCAACCTCAACTACAAGCCCAGGCCCGCCGCCGCGGCGGCCGCTGTTCCGCCGCCGTCCGCGCCATCGGCCAGCGGCACGCCCGCCAAGGCCGCCAAGCCGGCCAACGCCAAACCGAGATCGAAGAAGACAGGCAAAGACAATGAACCTCCGTCGAGAACTTGAGAACCGCCTTCAGCAGGCCCTCGCCGCTGCCGGCGCCCCGTCCGATTCCCCCGCCCTGATCGCCCCGGCCGCCAAGGCCCAGTTCGGCGACTACCAGGCCAACGGCGTGATGGCCGCGGCCAAGAAGATCAAGGCCAACCCGCGCGAGCTGGCGGCCAAGGTCGTCGCCGCCGCCAAGATCGACGACCTCGTCGAGAAGCTCGAGGTCGCCGGGCCCGGCTTCATCAACATTCACCTGCGCCGCGAGTTCATCCAGGGCCAACTGGCCGCCGCCGTTGCCGACGGCCGCCTGGGCGCCTCCACGCCGGCCGCTCCCCAGCGGGTCGTCGTCGATTACTCCGCCCCGAACCTGGCCAAGGAGATGCACGTCGGGCACCTCCGCAGCACCATCATCGGCGACGCACTCGCCCGCATCCTGAGCTTCCTCGGCCACGACGTCATCCGCCAGAACCATGTCGGCGACTGGGGCACGCAGTTCGGCATGCTGCTGGCGTTCATGGATCGCGAAGCCGCCGCCGGCCACAATGTCTCGACGGAACTGGCCGACCTGGAGAACTTCTACCGCCAGGCGAAGCAGCTGTTCGACGCCGATGCCGCCTTCGCCGCCGAGGCGCGGCAGTACGTCGTGCGCCTTCAGGGCGGCGACGCGCACTGCCTGCAGAACTGGCGGATGTTCCTGGACGCTTCGCTGCATCACTGCGAGGACATTTACCGGCGACTGGGCGTGCTGCTCACGCGCGACGACGTCCGCGGCGAGAGCGCGTACAATGACGATCTTGCCGCCGTGGTGGCCGACCTGCAGAAGCTGGGCCTGCTGACCGAATCCCAGGGCGCGCAGTGCGTGTTCCTGCCTGAGTTCGTCGGTAAGGATGGCACGCCGCTGCCGCTGATCGTGCAGAAGTCCGACGAGGGCTTCCTCTACGCCACCACCGACCTGGCCGCCGTGCGCTACCGCGTGGGCACGCTGCACGCCCAGCGAGTCCTGTATGTCGTCGACGCGCGGCAGTCGCTGCACTTCCGCCAGATGTTCGCCGTCGCCCGCAAGGCCGGCTTCGTGCCCGAGGCCGTCTCGCTGGAGCACATCGCCTTCGGCACGATGATGGGCGATGACGGCAAGCCGTTCAAGACCCGCAGCGGCGGCACGGTCAAGCTCGTCGAACTGCTCAACGAGGCCGTCGAGCGGGCCTATGCGCTGGTGACGGCCAAGAGCCCCGAGATTCCCGAGGACGAACGGCGGCAGATCGCCCAGGCCGTGGGGGTGGGGGGCGTGAAGTACGCCGACCTGGCCCAGAACCGCACGAGCGACTACGTCTTCTCGTGGGACAAGATGCTCTCGATGGAGGGCAACACCGCCCCCTACATGCAGTACGCGTACGCACGCGTGCAGAGCATCTTCCGCAAGGGCGAAACGGGCGAGGCATCGCTGGTCGCCGGCATACAGCTCACCGAGCCGGCCGAGCGTGCCCTGGCCGTCAAGCTGCTCCAGTTCACTGAGACGCTGGACGTGGTGGCGGCCGAGTGCCTGCCGAACCTGCTGTGCGCCTACCTTTATGAAGTCGCCGGGGCCTACATGAGCTTCTACGAGAGTTGCCCCGTGCTGCAGTCGGCCGAGCCCACCCGCTCCAGCCGTCTGAACCTATGCCGCCTCACCGCCCGCACGATCCAGAAAGGCTTGAACCTGCTGGGGATAGAGACGCTCGAGCGGATGTGAGAAGAAGGCAATAGGCGGAAGAAGAAGGCAATTGCCTATTGCCTTCTTCTTCCGTTTCTCTTTCCCCCAAACGTATCTTAAAGTCCTTTCGAGCCGATTTGAGACTTATCAGCCCAACGGAGAGTTTCGTGCGCCCCAGGATTCAAATGATTGCCGATGCCTGCCATGTGGTTCGCCCCGTCTTCGTCTGCGTCGTCGCAATGGCCATCGTGGCCGGGGCGATGGCGTTCGTGGGCTGGGTCGCGGCCAGCGCCGCGATGGCCGGCGTCGTCATGCTCATCGCCGGTGCCCTGATCTTCCAGGTGCACCGCGCGGTGAGCCGCCTTAGAGACCAATCCGCCGCCGTCGCACAGGCCTCGGTCGAGGCGGAAGTCCACTACACCGACGTGCTCACCCGCATCGTCCGCTTCGTCGAAAGTCGCGACCGCTTCATCGAGGGCCACAGCGAACGCGTCGGCCGGCTGGCCGAGTCCGTGGCGCTGAAGCTCGACGTTCCGCCCCAGCGGGCCAGCCAGCTCAAGCTCGCTGGCCAGCTGCACGACGTGGGCCTGCTCGCCGTGCCGTCGGCGGCGCTGTCGCAGGCGTCCAAGATCAGCGTCGACAGCTTCCGCTGCATCAAGCAGCATTGCGAGATCGGGCACGAGGTGCTCAAACCCCTGGCGATCCTTCAGGAGATGCTGCCGGCCATCCGCCACCACCACGAGCGGATGAACGGCACGGGCTATCCCGACGGGCTGGTAGGCGAGGCGATCCCGCTGGAGGCCCGCATCCTGGCCGTCGCCGACGCCTTCGACGCCATGACGCACGACCGCCCGCACCGCCGCGCCATCCCCGTCATCGAGGCCGTGCGCGAACTCCGCCGCTGCACGCCCGCCGGCTACGACCCGATCTGCGTCGAGGCCCTCGCCGACCTCGTCCTCATGGGCGGCAAGGCCGACTGCGGCATCGACCCTCTCGCCGCACGTTCGATCCTCGCCATGAGGTAGCGGCGCCAAGGGGTGCCGAACATATCTGTTCTTGTAGCCCCATCTCTCAGATCGCGGTTCGATGATTACGGATATCGAGAGTTTGCAGGGTTCTGCCGTCCCTGGACGTTTCCACGAGCGAATTCCCCCCCGTTCGTCATACCCAGGCAGCAAGATTGTCGGGTGCGCCATTCTTGTCCGTGGCTATTGGGTTGGGGCCAGTATCTCGACAACGCAGGGGGCCGGCGTCTGCGGTTTCCTCCAGCCTTGCAGCTGCCATGCGGCACCCGAGCGATGTCTATGACCTATCGAGTGCCCTCTGCGCTATAATGAGGGTTCAGAGAGCGAGTGCGAAAGCACGGGCTCCAGCGCGGAAGACTAGATGAAGGGCAATCCGGCTAACGCCGGAAGCCTGTTAGCAAGTAAGCCGACGCGGTTAGCACCCCTTGGGGGCTAGCCACGTCGGCTTTTTTTTGCGATCAACAGAAGGAAGATGAACATGGCAGGCAGAGGCGTTCTTTTTTGGGCGGTCTTGGCCATCGCGAGCTTCGTTTCCGCCAACTCCGCCTTCGGGACGATCTTGACGGCCGGCCTGAACGATGCATACACCGGGCCGGCCCCAATCGGGACGGCGCCGTGGGTGACCATTATGGCCGACGACCAAGGTGGCGTTGGGACCGTCTGGCTGACGATCAAATGCTCAAACATTCAGAACCTGGAATTCGTCTCCGACGTCTACCTTAATCTGGATCCCGCCCTGAACGCCACAAACCTGGACTTTGCGGGACTGTCGAAGATCGGGACCTTCGATAGCCCCACGATCAGCAAGGGCACGGACGCCTTCAAGGCCGACGGCGTCCAGGGCTATTACGATCTCAGGTTCGATTTCTCGACCTCAAGCGGCCACACGCTGAACAACGGCGACTCGATCACGTACACGGTCACGGGGATCCCGACGCTCACGCAGTCTTCCTTTGCCTTTCCCACTCTGGATACCGGCCTGTTCGCCGGCGCGCACGTACAAGGGCAACCGCCCAACGGGAAAGAAAGCAGTTGGATCTTCTCGCACGGCTATACATCGAGCAATGCCACGGCCGACCGCAGCAATTCTTTGACCGCCTTTGGGCCCGCGGTGAGTTCCGAAGTGGGAATCGGCGGCAGCTACACGGGGGTGCAATCCACCGTGACGGGGGCCACGGATGGGAATGGCGCTCCGATGGTCGGCACCATTGCCACGCTCCTTGCGGGGACCAACAGCACGGGCAGCGACAACACCGTATCCATGCAGTGGAGAACTCGAACGAAGGGGGAACAGTCGAAACATGAAGTGGGCGGGACCAGCCAGCACCCACCCCTCCCGGACCAGACCCCTTGCCTCATCAGCGATGTCCTTCAACTCTCCGGCATGGTGAACACTGGTGGGGCGTTGGGCCAGGCCGATCCCTATGTTCTTGAGATGACCTATGATCCCAGCCTGATCGTCTACATGCCTGGGATCACGGAGAACCTCTTGGCGTCAGGCGGATGGATGTACGTGGCATGGCTTGATCCAAACGGTGGGGGAACCGGGATCCCGCTTTGGCGCAACGCCGTAAGCGGCAACTACGGCGGCACGAGCCGCGGCCCCGTACTGGGCGACTTCGCCGACCTTGGCTCGACCGGCCTTGCCGATGATCTTGGCCGCTGGGGCATCAATACCACCGATAACACGGTGTGGGCGGTCGTGGACTACGACGGACAGTTTGGCGTAGTGCCCGAGCCAGCGACACTGACGCTGATCACGATGGGGGGGTTGGCGTTGATGAAGCGGCGAAAGAGGACGAAAGCATGAATGGGGCGATCCGGACGGCCGGCAGGGAGAGTCTGAAGGAGATTTGGAATCATCCAAGTGGAGGGATAGCATTCGATGCGTGAACCATCCGCCTGACGCTATGCTCCGGCGCGAGTGCTGCCTTGACGATGAACACCGGCAGCGGGTGGGATGGGGGATAGATCCGCGGACCCGCAGATCGTCATCGGGACCAAGCGGCAGCCTAACAGCGAACATGAGGCCGCAATGGAAGAGCAATCGAAGGACCCCGTCTGCGGCATGATCGTCGCCCCCGGAGGCGCGAAGGATGTTGTCGATCATGGCGGGCAACGTTACTTCTTCTGCAGCCATCGCTGCGGGGAACGGTTCCGCAAAGACCCCCAAGCCTTCCTGAAGCCTTCGGCCGCCCCGGTGGACGGGCAAAAGCAGGACACCCCCTCCATCGCCGCAGCCAACGGCAGTATCTACACATGTCCCATGCACCCGCAGGTGACGCAACGCGGTCCGGGCGATTGCCCGATCTGCGGCATGTCGCTGGAGCCCCAGGGCGGGGCCGGCCCCGATGAGGAGCAGGACAAGGAAGTCGGCTACATGAGCCGGCGTTTCTGGACTTCTGCAGTGCTGGCGGCGCCCCTGATCGTGCTGGCCATGTCGCACATGTTCACCGGCCATGGGGTTGACGCCCAGGTCGGCAGATGGATCGAAGTTGCACTGGCGAGCGTCATCGTGCTGTGGTGCGGCTGGCCGCTGCTGGCGCGGGGCTGGCAGTCGATGATCCGGTTGAGCCCCAACATGTTCACGCTCATCTTCATCGGCGTGCTGTCGGCGTGGGGCTATAGCGTCGTGGCCACCGTGGCGCCCGGCATCTTTCCCGAATCCTTCCGCGACCACCGCGGCATGGTCGGCGTGTATTTTGAGGCCGCCGGCACGATCACCGCCCTGGTGCTCCTGGGGCAGGTGCTGGAACTGCGCGCCCGCCGACGCACCGGCGCCGCGATCAAGAGCCTGCTGAATCTCTCCGCCCGCACCGGCAGGATCGTCCGGCCGGACGGCAGCGAAGAAGACGTGCCGCTGGAGGATATTAAGGTCGGCGACCGCCTGCGGGTTCGGCCGGGAGAGAAGATCCCCGTTGATGGCAGCGTGATCCAGGGGGGCTCCAGCGTAGATGAATCGATGATCACGGGCGAGCCGATGCCGGTTGAGAAGCAGCGGGGGGACAAGGTGATCGGGGCGACGATCAACACTTCGGGCAGCTTCATCATGGAGGCCCGGCGGGTCGGCAAGGACACCTTGCTTGCACAGATCGTGGAGATGGTGGGGCAGGCCCAGCGCAGCCGCGCGCCGATCCAACGCGTGGCGGACAGTGTGGCTCGATACTTCGTCCCCGCGGTCGTCGTGGCCGCAGTGGTGACCTTCATTGCCTGGACGCTGTGGGGACCCGAGCCAACCATCGCCTACGCCATCGCCAACGCCGTCGCGGTCCTCATCATCGCCTGCCCGTGCGCCATCGGGCTGGCCACGCCGATGTCGATCATGGTCGGCGTGGGGCGAGGGGCTCAACTCGGCATCCTCATCAAGAAGGCCGAGGCCCTGGAGGTGCTGGAGAAGATCGACACGCTGGTGGTGGACAAGACGGGCACGCTTACGGAGGGCAAGCCTCGGCTGGTCAAGATTGTGGTCACGGAGGGGTTTGACGAAGGTGAGGCCCTGCGCCTTGCCGCCAGCCTCGAACGCGGCAGCGAGCATCCTCTGGCATCGGCGATCGTCCGGGCCGCAGACGCGCGAAAGCTGAAGCTTGCGGATGCCGCGGAGTTTTCTTCCGTCGCAGGCAAAGGCGTGCGAGGGCGGGTCGACGGACGCGAGATTGTCGTGGGGAATCCCCAGGCGATGGAGGCGATGGCGGTCTCGCCGCAACTCATGGCTGAAGCGCGAGCCGCCGGCGACGCGGGGCAAACGAGCGTCTATGTCGCCGTGGACGATCAGGTCGTGGCGCTGCTGGCGGTGGCTGATGCGATCAAGGATTCGACGCCGCAAGCCGTCACACTGCTCAGGAAACTCGAAATCCGCCTCGTGATGCTGACCGGTGATCGTGAGCGCGCTGCCCATGCCATCGCGGGCAAACTCGGGATCGATGAGGTCCAGGCGGAGGTGCTTCCAGACCACAAGGCCGAGGTCGTGAAGGCGCTGCAGGGGGAGGGGCGGAAGGTGGCGATGGCAGGCGACGGAGTCAACGACGCACCGGCCTTGGCACAGGCGGATGTCGGAATAGCGATGGGCACCGGCACCGACGTCGCGATCCAGAGCGCCGACGTGACCCTGCTCAAGGGGGACCTTCGCGGCATCGCCAAGGCCTGCGGGCTCAGCCGCATGGTGATGCGGAACATCCGTCAGAACCTCTTCCTGGCGTTGATCTACAACGGGCTGGGCATTCCGATAGCCGCCGGAGTGCTCTATCCGGTCACCGGCATCCTCCTGAGCCCGATGATCGCTGCGGCGGCGATGACGGCCAGTTCACTATCCGTCATCGCCAACGCCCTGCGGCTGCGGCACGTGAGGCTGTAAGCAACGTCGCGGCCGGCGGCGAAACGCGGCCGATGTACCTGGCGGTTCCGCTGGCCGATCTGGCGTTGACCTGGAGGTATTCGCGAGCATGGGCCTCCCTGTGCAGCCGGGGATCGGATCAAGAGGTTCGATCACGGCGTGTGCTCGAGTTGGTCCATCGCATCAGGATCGAGTCGGACGGCCAGGCGCAGGCTGAGTTCGCGGAGCATCTTCCGCACGCCGGGCAGCCAGGTGGAGACGACGATGCATCGACCGTGAGGGTCGTGCACGAGAAAATCGCGGGTCAAGGGGGTGCAGGTCACCTTGCGGATCTCGCGGATCGGAACGGTCCTGCGGCCGAGACCCCAGTAGACCGGCGCGGTGATGGCTTCGCGTGTGAACCACACGCGGGTGGTGATGACGCGCGCCGCCCACAGGCAGCCCAGTGTCGCCACCGCGCACGCCGCCGCCGTCCAGTACCACGCGGCGCCAACGGCCACCAGCAGCACGACAGAAGCCACCGGACTGGCGGCCGCCAGGCAGGTGACGAAGACAATCCCCGGCCCGTGCCGCAGCACCCACGCCCCCGCCATGGCATCCCAGCCAATGCGCTTGGCATACACCGGCCGGTTTGTATCGGTGACGAGTGGTATGGCGGTGGCGATATCGACCAGCGTCTCCACCAATAGCATGAACAAGCCCTGCATCATAGCCCGCCGCTCCCTCCAGGCCAGCGATTGTAGTCGCCATGAAGGATGGATGGAAATGACTTCCGGGCGTCAGGCTTCGCGGTATTGAGGCAAGGCCGCGTGCTGCCGACCGCCGCCCCAATCGACCATCGCGCAAATGTCAGCCAGGCGATTGACGAAAATGATCAGACGGCATAGGCTGTTGGCGCCCAACCCAGGAGATGAGCATGAATTCGCGCGAGCGGTACATTGCGGCCTTGACGTTTGCCCCGGTTGATCGCATTCCGTTTGCCCCCGGCTGGGGCCGGGAATCGACGTTGGCGCGGTGGCACAAGGAAGGCTTGCCGGTCGGCGTGGACCCTGTCGCTCACGCCCGCGAGATCCTCGGCATCACGCCCGAGCGGCACGGCGAGATGGTGTGGCTGGGCGCGGACTTCCGCAACCTCCCGATATTCGAAGAGAAGGTCCTGGAGCACAAGGACGGCCACTACATCGTGCAGGACTGGAAGGGGAACATCTGTGAGATCTCCGATCAGTTCGACGTGACGTATCTTCGCAACGCCAAGGATTTCGTCACGCGGCGGTGGATCAAGTGCCCCGTGGAGAACCGCGCCGACTGGGAGGCGATGAAGGAACGCTACCGCCTCGACGCGCCCGGCCGCTTCCCAGACGATTTCGTCCAGCGCTGCAAGAAGGCGGCGGATCGGGACTGGCTGCTCAGCGTCTCGATCAGCGGGCCGTTCTGGCAGATGCGCGAGTGGTGCGGGTTCGAAGGCCTGTGCATGATGATGATCGAGGACCCGCAACTGGTCGACGAGATGGCCGCTTTCTGGACGCGTTTCGTCAGCGAAATGCTCCAGCGGATCCTGGCCCACGTCACGTTCGACTGCCTGTTCATCTCCGAGGACATGGCCTACAAGGCCAAGAGCATGATCTCGATGGACATGGCCCGGCGCTTCTGCATGCCCTCGTGGCGGCAGTGGTGCGGGCAGGTTCGTTCGGCCGGCGTGCCGCTGGTGGACATGGACAGCGACGGCTTCATCGGCGAGTTGATTCCGCTGTGGATCGAATCGGGCATCAACGTCTGCGATCCGGCCGAGGTCGCCGCTCACTGCGACATCCTGGATTTCCGGCGGCAGTTTGGCCGGCGAATCGCCTATCGCCAGGGCGTGGACAAGCGCTGCATGGCCAAGGGCGGCCAGGCCATCCGCGACGAACTCAAACGCCTGGAGCCGTTGATTCGCGACGGCGGCTTCATCCCCGGTTGCGATCACGCCGTTCCCTCCGACGTCTCCTGGCCCAACTTCCTGGACTATTGCGGCCTGCTGGCACGCATGACCGGCTGGCTGTAGTTCATCAATGGAACATGCGAGTGCGTTGGCGGCGGCTTGCCGTTCGGCGCTGTCAGATCCGGCTGACCCCCCGGGCTTCTACAGCGCCGAACGGCAAGCCGCCGCCAAAGCCTTACTCCCAGCTTCAACCGTGAAGGACCAGTCGCGGCCGGTGCGGCGCCTCACCGTGGAGGAAGAATGGCTGAAAATCCAACGTATTTATCTATGCACCCGCACAGCCGGCAATGGGCGGAGGATTTCCGCACGGTTGCGGCCGACATCCGAAGGGCGGCCGGCGAGCTGGCACTGCGGATTGATCATATCGGCTCGACTTCCGTCCCGGGCCTGTGTTCAAAGGATGTCGTGGACATCCAGTTGACGGTCGCGGATTTTGAGCCGGTTGGGCCCCTCGATGAGGCGCTGGCCGCCGTCGGGTTCTTCCCCCGACCCGCGACTATCATCGACCACAGGCCGCCGGGCGCGATCGGCCCCGACGCCGATTGGGCCAAGCGTTACTTCCGCGAGACGCCTCCGCGTCGGTGCGTCCACCTGCACGTCCGGGCGGCGGGCAGGCCCAATCAACGATACCCGCTGTTGTTCCGCGATTACCTTCGCACGCACAGCCATGCGGCAGAGGCTTACGCGCGGGCCAAGCAGCAGCTTTGCGCCGTGCTCAACGGAGACATAGACGCCTACCTGGCGATCAAGGACCCCGTGTGCGACCTGATCCACCAGGCCGCGGAGGCCTGGGCGGTTGCCGTTCGGTGGGAGCCCGGCCCCAGCGACGGCTGAGGCTTCTCTACAGCGCGGACCGCGCGGCGACGATGGAGAACGTGCCGGCCGTTGGCATCACAGGGGGCTTGTCCACGCCGCGGTTCGCGGTAAAATGCGCGACTCGCTGACGATGGTCGTACGCGAGGTGTGGTCCCAGAACGTCGCGGAAAGGTTTTGATTCATGGAAAAGACTCGTGTAGTTGTGATCGGTGCTGGCGCGATCTCTGAGCGCCGGCATGTGCCGGAATATGCCTCGCGCAAGGACACCGAGATCGTCGCCCTCGTGGACATCAATAAGGGCCGCGCCGAGGCGCTGGCGGCCCGCTACAAGATTCCCCAGGTGTTCACCGACTACCGCAAGGCCCTGTCGCTCAAGCCGTCGGCCGTCAGCGTCTGCACGCCCAACGTGTTCCACGCCGAGCAGACCATTGCCGCCCTCAAGGCGGGGGCGCACGTGCTGTGCGAGAAGCCCATGGCGCTGTCGGTCAAGGATATCCGCCGCATGCTGGCGACTGCCAAGGCCGCCAAACGCCAGGTGATGATCGGCCACAACCAGCGGCTCAACGACTCACACGTCCGCGGCCGCGAGTTGTACCAGAGCGGCGTCGTCGGCAAGTGCCTCTGCTTCAGCACGACGTTCTGCCACGGCGGCCCCGAGGGCTGGAGCGTCGACGGCCTGAACTGCCATTTCTTCAAGAAGAACCAGGCCGGCCTGGGCGCGTTGGCTGACCTGGGCGTGCACAAGATGGACATGATCCGCTGGTTCCTGCAGGACGACGTCCGCCAGGTGGCGGCCCTGTACGGCACGCTGAGCAAGAAGAACTGCAACGTGGACGATTCGGCCTTCGCCGTGGTGCAGATGGAGAGCGGCATTCTCGGCCAGATGTTCGCCGGCTGGGTGGGCAATGGCGGCAACGGGACGGTCCTGTACTGCGAGAACGGCAAGATCATGCTGGAGAGCGACCCCCAGTACCCCGTCCGCATCGAGCGGAAGAACGGCGAGCAGATCTGCCTGGTCACGCGGAAGATTCAGACCAACGAGTCCGGCGGCCAGTACGGCTCGGGCGTGATCGACGGGTTCATCTCGGCGATTCGCGACGGCAAGAAGGTGCCGATCCCCGGTGACGAAGGCGGCCGGAGCTGTGCGGCCATCCTGGCATGCGTCGAATCCGGCAAGACCGGCAAGTTCGTCCGCGTGCCGAAGATTCAGTAGTCCTTGCGGCCAGCGAGTTCTCGCATGTGCGAGGACGTCCAGAGAGCGAGACAAAAGCAAAGCCCCGGCATCGCAGGCCGGGGCTTTGTAGTTTGAGCTGTCGGCGCAGGGCTCAGTTGGTTTCGATGCGGATCTGGATCGGCTTGCCGCCCAGGGGCACGGCCCGCGTCGTGGGCTCGCCCGGCTTGGTGGCAGGCATGCTCGTACAGGCGGGGCCGCTGGCGGGAACGGTGGTGACGCAGTCGACGCGACAGGCGCCTTTTACGTTCACCGGCTGGGCGCTGAGCGAGCCGCTGTTCAGGGCAAGCGTCATCACGGCGGCAGCGCCGCACGTGCCGACGAATGCCGTCAGGGCCTTCTTCACGCCGGTGCGGCTGACGTTCTTACGGCAGGGCTGGAGAGGCGTTTTGTTCTCATTCATGTCAGGGATCCTTTCTGAGGAGTCTCCATAGTATACAACCCGCGTCGCGAATAAAGGTGCCTCAATTCGAGGCGACGGCCTGCACCTTCTGACAACGCTGGCCGACAGCCACGGACTCGGCGCGGCCGGAGACGAGGTCGGCCTCGCTGTACTGCGCGTACACGCGACGGACGCGGATATGCGCGACGATGGTGCCAGCGGTGTGGCCGAGGACGTCGCCGGTGTCGGGGTTCGTGACGGGCTCGCCCGGGCGGACCACCTGGTACTCGGCGCCGACGGCCACGCGGCGGTCGCTGCCGCCGTTGATGATCACGGCGCCTTCGGTGACCTTGGCGATCTTGGGTTCCCAGGGGCGGGCGGCGACGGACAGCGTGATCTCCTTCACCGCGTTCTGGATGACCTTGGCGGTGGCCTTGCCGAGCGGCGTGCTGTAGAAGGTGCTGCCGCCGAAGGCGACGCTCTTGTAGCTGGCCGTGGTGGCCATGTCGCCCGCGCGCAGCGATTCCTGGAAGCTCCTGGAGCAGACGATCTCGCCGGACTCGACGTCGATGACGTAGACGGTGACGCCCATGACGGCGCGGTTGCCGCCGCCGGCGATGTCAAACCCGCCGGCCCCGAAGAAACCGCTCTCCTTGGAGACGACGCCGAAGTCCGTGATCGTGCCCTTGATGAGGTACTGGGCGTTCTTGAAGCGGCCCTTGGCGGCGCGGTTCTCTTCGCGGGTGGCGCCGGAGTTCTGCAGCTTGACCTCCTTGACCACCTCGCCCAGTTCGGCCCGTTCGACCACGTGGTAGCGGCCGGTGGCCATGAGGCGGTCAACGAGGATGTCGGCCGTGCCGTCGCCGAGGTTCCAGCCCATGGAGATGGGGGCGCGGTTCTCGAACTTCATCACCGCCACCGTCGGCTTGACGTAGAGGTCCGCGGGCCCCAGGCCGAAGTTCGCATCCTCGCAGCCGGCAAGCATCGCCACCGCCGCGGCCAGAATATAAGCGCATAAACGCATCTTGAGCATACCCATCGTATCGGCGGGTCGAAGCGGAAAGGTTTAGTCAACACGACGCAGCCGGCGCAGCCCAACTTCTACAGCGCTAAAAAGCGAGCGATTGCGGTGCCGCCGGCGCGCGGCCGCCGGGGCGAAGAGATCGCACGAATCGAGGATCATCACCGCCCGGGCATCGTGGCGGGCTGGGAACTCGCGGCGCCGCTGCCGACGCCGCCGATGTGTGGCGCGGCGGGGGCGTTGGGCTCGGTGTTGGGCAGGCGGCCGCGAGAGAGGTCGCCTTGCTCGGGGATCTTGAAATCGATGGGCTTGGCGTAGCCATTTCGCCCCAGGCGAACGCTCAGTTCGGGGAAGTACTCAATGTGGATCTTCTGCCACTGGGCCGCGGGCACCCGCTGACGCCGCAGCACCACGGCCGAGTTGGGAATCTGCTCCCAGCCGCCGTACTGGTACTCGAAGTACCAGATCTCCACCCGCCAGATCACCTCGCCCCCCTTGGCGGCGAAGAAGTTGTCGCCCTTGAGCAGTTCCACCAGCATCGTCGCCCGCTTGCCGGCGCCCTGCACGTACAGCACGCGGCGGATGTCCATGAAGTCTTCCATGTTCTTGGCGTAATCGAGCATCCACTTCACGTCATCGTCGTCGAACACGTGCGTCGTCGCCGGCGGCAGGCCCAACTGCTGGCGCCGCTCGGCCGCGAGCTTGGCCACGCGTTCGTCCACGGGCGAGAGGTCGATGCCCTCGATCAGCCGCCCGGCGGGCGTCTGGATGCAGATGTCGTACGCCTGGTCGCCCGGCAGGCCTTTGACCGTGAACTTGCCGGTGACCTTATCGAACGTCGCCGGCCAGGTCTTGCGGGTGGAGCGGGAGACGGCGTGGATCTCGCCCACCTCTTTGGCCGGCGAGATGGTGCCGTTGATCTCGCCCGTCTGCACCTTCGTCACCGGCGGGTCCTCGGTGAGGTTCACCTGGGCCCAGGCGGCCGCCGTCGCCAAGCTCGCCACCACAATCACCAGCCATGAACGCATAAAGGACCCTCGTATTTTCGTTCCGCGCCTTGCCTTGGATTCGCGGCCGCAATTATACTAACCCCGTGCATCGTAAATCCGCACGATGAACAAAGACAAGAAGTAATCATGACCCTGAACTCCAAGCCCTTCATACCGCTGGTCACCCTCATGATGACGCTGTTGGGGGCGACGGCGATGGGGCAGGACCCGCCGCCAATCGGAATCACCGAGGTCGGCGGGCCCTTCCGGCTCAACTTCGCCCCCGGCATCTGGGCCCAGCGCGTCGTCTCCGTCACCAACAGCACCGAGGCGCCTCGCCCGGTGAAGGTGGTGTACGCCACCGACATACCCGGCCGCGGCGAGACGCACTTCACGCGGACGTTCGACGTTCCCGCCCGCAGCGTCCGCAAGGTCGAGCTCGCCATCTGCCCCGGCGCGGCCGAGTCGCCGCCGGCGGCTGCCCCCGCGGCCTCGCGCGCGATGCTGGAGCAGATCTACGTGTTATACGATGGCGCCGGATCGCAGAAGCTCGCGCAGCTGCCCGTGCAGGTGCAGCGAGTGCCCCAGCGTGCCCTGGCCGTGGGCCTCATCACCGGGGCAGCGATGGAGGCCGGCGACGAATATGGCTACCTGGTCCATCGCGAAGAAGACGAGGATGACTCCGCGGCGAATATGCAAGTCCGCGGCGGCGCCACCCGGCCCGCCAGCCTCCCAGGCCCGCTGGGAGCGGCAGACGTGCTGTCGCTGAACGAGTACTCCGGCAGGCCGACGATTCTGCCGTCGCGATGGTACGGCTACTCGTTGCTGGACATCATGATCCTCATCGACGTCGACTACGCGGCCTGGCCGCTGTCGCAGCGCGAGGCCCTCACCGACTGGGTTCGCCGCGGCGGCGTCCTCGTCCTGGCCGGCGGCAGAGGGCTGGCGGAGTCGCTGGCGGGCGAGCTGGCTGAACTGGCCGGCGTGGCTGCGTGCGGCTCGCACTACGTGACGCGGATGGACGTGACGCAAAGCGACGCTCCGGCGATAGCTCGCCCGCTCTCGTGGCCGCTGCCGATGGCGGAACTGACGCCGCTGGACGCCGACGTGCTGGCCCGCTGCAATGGCATGCCGCTGCTCGCGCGCCGCTCGCTGGGGCAGGGAACGGTCTTCACGCTGGCCATGCCGGTGGCGGCCTTGCGGGACCCATCGCTTCACGGGCTGTGGCGAAAGGTGAAGGCCGCCCGCGAGACCCCGCCCGCCATCGCGGCCGATCGATTCATCAAGCCTGCCGTGGTGGACTACCAGGCCGGTCGCCAGGTCGCGCGGCTGGATCAGCAATACGGCAAGCTTTCGCCGGCGGCCCAGGTGGCGTGCCGCTCCATCCAGGAAGACCTGCGGGCGTTCCAGTCGCCCGCGCGGATGGCGCTGCAGGCGGTGGCCGGGCGGCGCGGCCCCATGCGTGCGGTGGCTGTGGGCATCCTGCTGGCCCTGGCGGCGGCGGTGGCGGCGGGCGGCTGGCTGCTGCACAGGCGGCGGCGGGGCGAACTGCTCTGGCTGGCACTGACGCCGCTGGCCATCGCGGCATCCGTCGGCTTTTATGTCGCCGGGCGCGCGGGCGGCGATAGCGAGCGGCTGAGCTTCGTGGGCCTGGTCACGCCGCTGGGCGATGGGCAGGTCCGCGTGCAGGAGGCGTGCGGCTATTACACCGGTCCCCAGTCGCGGCGGCAGTCGTTCGACGCGGGCTCGCCGCGTGCGGTGCCGGCGTCGCTGGAGAGCGCGTCGGCGCTGAGCCTCTCGACCGTGCAGACGGGGCCGACGCTGACCCTGGGCGAGGAATCGCTGCCGCCGAACTACACCAAGGCCTTCAGCGTCGACACGACCGTGAGCTCGCCGGGGCTTTCGACCTCGCTTTCGTTCGACGAGGCGGGCCTGGCGGGCACGATCCGCAACGATCTGGGCTTCGCGCTGAGCGACTGCGTCGTCTATGCCGATCGCCGCACGTACCGCCTGGGCGCCCTGCCGCAGGGCGTCACGACGGTAGCGGTGGGGGCCGCCCAGAGGCTCGGCACGGTGGAGTACGTCCGCCTGCAGGAGGCCATCTGGACCCTGGGCGACACGACGCGGACCAGCGGCACGCGGCCCGCCCGCGGCGTCAGGCGGCCGCTGGACATCCCGCCGATGGTCGATGGCGTCCCGCTGACGATGCTGGTCAACTTCGGCCGGGGCGAGTTCACCTCCTCTCCGATGCGCGGCGTGGTCGAGACACTTCGCAACCGCGTGATGGGCCAGCTCGTGCCCGTGCCCCCGCCGGGGCGGACGGCGCAGTCCCAACCGCTGCTGATCGGCTACGGCGAGGGCAGCCTGCTGGATCCGCTGGGCCGCCCCGTGCCGCGGCAGGGCTGGAGCGCGGTCGTCTGGCCGCTGGATATCCAGCCGCCGCCGGCGGGCCGGCGGGTGACGATCCCCTCGGGCCTGGCGGTGGTGAGGCTCGAGGCCACGCCGGTGAGCCTCTACAGCGTCGCCGGCCATCGTTTCAACCCCGTCGTCAACAACGCCGCCGCCGTCGTGCGGGTGCAGCCGCCGCTGCGGCGGCCGCTGGAGGACGCGAAGGTCACCCTGACGATCCAGGCGCAGGCGAAGGATTTCCGCCTTCTCGTGTCCGGCCTCGACGGCGAGGGCGGCAGCATCCCGCTGGCCGCCGTCGAGCGTCCCGGCGGCAGCTGGACGGTGACGGTGGAAGGGGCCCAGCGTTTCGCGGCCGGCGACGGCACGATGAGTTTCCTCGTGAAGTTCGAGGCCATCGACCCGCGGGTAAACCCGGCGGCAGGCGAGAACACATGCACGGCAATCGATGTTGATCTGGAAGGAACCCCCCGGTGAGCGCAAACGGCGAAGCGATCGTTCGGTGCGAAGGCCTCACGAAGGTCTATGACGAGCTGGTGGCCCTGGAGGGCCTGGACCTGGCGATTCCGGCCGGGCACATCTTCGGCTACATCGGGCACAACGGCGCGGGCAAGACGACGACCATCCGCATTCTCGCCGGGCTGCTGACGGCCTCGAGCGGCAAGGCGAGCATCTGCGGCGTGGACGTGGCCACCGCCCGCCTGCACATCAAGTCGCTGGTGGGCTACATGCCCGACTCCTTCGGCGTGTACGACCAGATGCGCGTGTGGGAGTACCTGGACTTCTTCGGGGCCGCCTTCAAGATCGGCCGGCGGAAGCGGCGCGAGCGGATCGACTTCGTCCTGGACATCACCGAGGGCGAGTACATGCGCGACCGCTTCGTGGACCAGCTGTCGCACGGCATGAAGCAGCGCGTGGGCATCGCCCGCACGCTGATGCACGACCCGAAGGTGCTGCTGCTGGACGAGCCCGCCAACGGCCTGGACCCGCAGGCCCGCGTGCAGATGCGGCAGCTGCTGCGCAAGCTCGCCGACGCGGGCAAGACCCTCATCGTCAGTTCGCACATCCTTCCGGAGTTGGCGCAGGTGTGCGACTCGGTCGGCATCATCCACCAGGGCCGCCTGAAGGCCTCGGGGCCGATCCATGCGGTGCTCTCGCAGCTGCAGCGCGACCGGCTGATGGAACTCAAGACCCTTTCGCCGGCCCGCGCGGCCCGCGAGGCGCTGGCGGCCGCCGGCGGCGTCAGCGAGATCGACGCCTCGGAAGAAGCGGGCGGCCTGGTGCGGTTCCGCTTCAGCGGCGACGATGCCCAACTGGCGGCGCTGCTGGGCTCGCTGGTGCAGGCGGGCACGAAGGTGATCACCCTGCGCGAGATCCCGCTGAGCCTCGAGGACGCGTTCATGGCCCTGAGCGGCTTTGAGCACGAAGCGGACGGCGGCAGCGCAGCGGCCCCGGCGGGGGGCAAGGGATGATCCTCAACCCCATCATTCGCAAGGAAGTGCTGTCTTCGCTGCGGGCGGGCAAGGCGACGGCGATGCAGGCGGCCATGCTGCTGGTGGCGGCCCTGCTGGTGTGGCAGAACTGGCCGGCCGACGGGCTGCAGGACCTCGGCAGCCAGCAGGCGCGGCGGATCTTCAGCGCGCTGGCCATCGGCGAACTGGCGATGGTGGCGATGTTCGCCCCGGCGTTCACGGCGGCCTCGCTCACCGGCGAGCGGGAGCGGCGGACGCTGGAGAGCCTCTTCGCCACGCTGCTGCGGCCGTGGGAGATCGCCGCCGGCAAGATGGCCGGCAGCCTGTCGCTGCTGGTGCTGCTGGTGCTGTGCGGCACGCCCGCCCTGGCCTTGCCGATGCTGCTGGGCGGCATCTCGCCGGGGCAGGTGGCGGCGGCCACGGCGGTGCTGCTGATGACCGCGGTGTACCTGGGCATGGTGGGCCTGTTCATCAGCACGATCAGCCAGCGAAGCTATCGCGCGATCCTGGTGACCTACGCGGTGCTGGGCGTGCTGTGCCTGCTGCTGGCGCTGCCGGCTTGGCCGGTCAGCCGAAACCTGCTGCAGGACGGCGGGCGGACCTGGCAGGTGACGATGCATATGTTGGTCTCGCTGAGCCCGCTGGAGGCAATGCTGTCGCTGGTGGTGGACAAGAGCAGCTACGCGACCGGGGCGGCCGGGCTGCCGCCGTTCTGGGTGACGTTCCTGCCGACCAGCGGCCTGGCGACGCTGCTGCTGGCCCTGGGGTGCGTGTGGAAGCTCCGCCGGCCCATCGCACCGCCGCGGCCGCGCGAGAAGGGCGGGATCATCGAGGGCAACCGCATCTCGGCCCGCAGCCTGCTGTACGTCATCGATCCGCGGCGGCGGCGAGGCATGATCCGCTGGTGGCAGAACCCGGTGGCGGCGAAGGAATTCCGCACGCGGCCGATGCTGCAGGCCCAGTGGCTGCTGCGGGCGATCGGGTTGTGCCTCGTGATCTCCATCGTGCTGATGATCCTGGTGACGCTGAGCATCCAGGCGTGGTCGGCGCAGCAGCAGTCGATGATCTCCTCGATGATCACCGGCATCGCGGCGCTGATGGTGGTTCTGCTGTTACTGGCGGGCCCGGCGATGACTGCGGGGGCCATCTCCGCCGACCGCGAGAGCGGCGTGTGGGACCTGATGCGGTCCACGCCGCTGTCGAGCCTTCGCATCGTCAGCGGCAAGTTCCAGGCGTCGGTCATCCCGCTGGTGCTGCTGGCCCTGGCGATGGCTCCCGCCCTGGCCGTGCTGGCCTTCTTCGACCGCGCCTACATCCCCAGCATCATCAGCGTGCTGAAGGTGGCCGGGATGACGGTGCTGCTGGTGTCGACGGCGGGGCTGTTCTTCTCCAGCCTCTTCGCCCGCACCGCGGTGGCCACCGCGTGGGCCTACGGCCTGGTGATCGCGCTGGCCGCGGGCAGCCTGCTGGTGCTGCTGGATCCCGAGGGTTTCTCGCAGGCCTTCACCCGCGTGGTGTTCATGCTCAACCCGCTGACGGTGGCGATGGACGCCGCGGGCGCCCCGGCCCTGCAGAAGTATGATCTGGTCGATGTCCACCTGAAGCTCTCCGGGTGTGCGAGCCTGCTGATGTTCCTGCTGGCCACGGTGAGGGTGTTCCACCTTCGCCGGCCGAAGTGAGATGTGACGATGAAGCTTCGACTGACATTCACGACGTGCGCAGTCCTGGCGGCCCTGGCGGCGGCCTCGCACGCACAGGACGCGCCGCCGGCCGGGGGGCGTCTCATCGATGGCAAGATGCAGGCCGAAACGTTCGCCGACGCCAACCTCGTGGCTCGCATGGCGACGCTGCTGGGCGACCCCGACCCGCTGGTCCGGGAGAAGGTCACGCTGGACCTGGGCGAGTCGCACAATCCCCTCGCGCGCCCGCGGATCGAGGCCATGGCCGCCGATGCCTCGCCGGCGGTGCGCGTGGCGGCGGTGCGTGCGGCCATCGAGCTCGACGCCAACACCGGCGTCGCGACGGCGGTCAAGGCGCTGGCCGATGCCGACAGGGCGGTTGTGACCAGCACGCTGGCGATGCTGCGCCCGTTCGGCGATCGCGCCGATGCCGTCGCGGCCGTGGCGGCCTTGACGGGCAATAAGGATGCCGCCATCGCCTGCGCTGCCGTTGAAACGCTCACGCACTGGGGCCGGCCCGCAGAGGCGGGGCGGCTGGCGGAGATGCTGCGCGGCGGCACGCTGCTTCGCCTGCGGGCGGCACAGAACGCGGTATTCCTCAAGGACGGTTCGGCCCTGGCGGCAGAGCTGACCAAGGCGGCGGCCGAAGATGTCCCCGGCGTGCGGGCCGAGGCGCTGGTCGCACTGGTCGCGATCGCGCCGGCCGCGGCCGGGCCGCTCGCCCCGCAGGCGGCCAAGTCCGACGAGCCGCTGCTGCGTCGCGGGGCGGCGCTCGCCTGGGGCAAGCTGGGGCAGGCCGATCCTATCGCCCCGCTGCTGGACGACCCCTCGCCGATGGTTCAACTCGCCGCGGTTCGCGCCGCGGGCGAGGCCAAGGCCACGGCCCTGGCCGCGCGTCTGATCGAGATCATGCTCTCGCACGCCGACGAGCCCATGCACTTGGCCGCCCGCGAGGCGCTGCTGGCGCTGGGCGCCGCGGCGCCGGCCGAGCGACTGGGCGAAGCGCTGGCGGCGGCGGTGAAGGATCTCCAGGACGGGCGTCTGCCGGCGGGGCTGGCGGTGCAGCCTTCGCCGCTGAAGGCGACGCGCCTGCTGGAACGCAACGTGCGTTCGCTGTCGTGGCTGCTGGGGCGTCTGAAGGCGCCGGCGGCTGCGCAGCGGACGGCCCTGGCCGCATTGCCCCCTGACTCGCGCGCGCTGCTGGACGTGCTGCCCTCGCTGGCGGCCTGCGGCGATCCAGCGGCCGGGCCGCCCCTGCGGGAGATGCTCTCGGCCACGGTGGGGCGGGGCGAAAAGGCCCTTCTGGCCAACCTCCGCAAGCAGCCGGTGAAGGACTACGACGACGAGGTAGCCGGGGCGCTGATCGACGCGGTGGCCGCGATGAACGACGCGAACGCCGTGGGCGACTTCGTCCGCATCATCCGCGTCGACGTGCAGGGCGATCGCCTCGTGATTCCCTCGGCGGCTGCGGCGCGCGCCCTGGGCAAGCTCGCCAAGGCCGACGCGGGCCCGGTGGACAGCGCGCTGCGGGCCATCCTGGCCGACGCGAGGTTCGGCCGGGCCGCGCAATATGAGGCGGCCGTCGCGGCAGGGCGGCTGAAGATCGCCTCCGCCGGCGATGAACTGAGGCGCCTGCTGGCTGCGGGCGACAGCTGGCCCGTCATGCGCGCCGCCGCGTGGGCGCTGGCGCAGATCGGGCAGCCCGTGGCCGACCTGGGCGAGCCCAGGCTCAACCAGAAAGGCGCGGGCTGGACGGTCAAGTCGGTCGAGACCGAGCGCTGACCCTTTCGCCGGCGGCCGCGGGCGTGTAGAATCACCCGCTCGAATTACCATAGGAGCAATCATGAGCAATCTGACGGGCAAGACAGCGATCGTCACCGGTGGCAGCAAGGGCTTCGGCATGGGCATTGCCGCCGCACTGAAGAACGCCGGCGCCGACGTATACATCACCGGCCGCGACGCCAGGGCACTGAAGGCGACCGCCGCCCGGCTGGGCGTCCACTGCGTCCAGGCCGACATCACGTGCGGCGGCGACTGGGACCGCGTCATCACCGAAGCCACCCGCGGCGGACGGCTGGACATCCTGGTGAACAACGCGGGCCTGGGCGTGAAGATTGCGCCCCTGGCCCAGCAGTCGGATGACGAGATCGCCGCCTCCATCGCCGTCAACCTCACCGGGGCCATGCTGGGCTGCCGCCGGGCCGCCGGGATCATGAGCAAGCAGAAGTCCGGCACGATCATCAATATCTCCAGCGTCTGCGCCCAGCACGCGTGGCCGGGGTGGGCGTCGTACACCGCCGCCAAGGCGGGCATGATCCACTTCACCCGTTGCCTCTACACCGAGCTGCGCGAGAGCGGCGTGCGCGTGACGTCCCTCGTGCCTTCGTGGGGCGCCACCGAGTTCGCCGTCTCCGCCAATCTGCCCGATAAGCCGGCCGACGTGCGGGCCAAGAGCATCCAGCCTGAAGAGATCGGCAAGGTCGTCGTCGACCTGTGCCTGCTGCCGGCCCACCTGGCGATGCAGGAACTGACGCTGCTGCCGCTGGTGCAGGAGATCGTCCCGCTGTAGCACCTTGGATCTGACGGGGTGCGGCCTTCCCGGGCAGGAAGGCCGCACCCCGTCGCGTCTCGTGATGTTCGCCGTTCCATACGTCTCGCCGACGTCCTCCATCCCGTCGCTCCTTTCTGAGCATGCTCCAGCCGCAAATACGGGCCCTCGCCTGCGCGCGTTTTCTTCGGTTCGTTTAAGGATGGCTTCACGGGCAATGTGGATGATTCGCCTGTCAGTCTGCCCGGCCGTTGGGCGGTCTGCACTGGCATTAACCGTGAGGTTCTGCGTATGACGTTCCGGAAGTTGATCGCTCGCCCGGCCGTGTGGGTGACGACGGCCTTGACGGCCACCGTCATCGTGGGGGCCCTGCTGCTGTGGCTGCACCTGCGCCCGCCGGTGTCGCACTTCCAGGAGGTTCGCGCCGGCGTGCTCTACCGCGGCGCCCAGCCGGGCGGCGAGGCGATGGAAACGCTCGCGCATCGCTTCGGAATCCGCACAGTGATCAACCTCCGCGGCACGAAGCCCGACGAGGGCTGGTGGTCGACCGAGAAGGAGTTCTGCCGCCTCCACGCGATGAACATGATCGACATCAACCTGGCCGACGCCAACATCGAGGCCGCCGGCCTGCGGCAGTTCCTGGCGGTTGTCACCGACCCCAACTGCCAGCCCGTATTCGTGCACTGTGAGCACGGCAGCGCGAGGACCGGCTTCGTCTCGGCCGCCTACCGCGTCGCCATCGACGGTTGGAGCAGCCACGCGGCGCTGCACGAAGCCAAGGATCTCCGCTTCAATCATGAGGTGCCTTCCAACCAGGGTTTTGCTAAGATAGTGGAACTGCTGGGCGGCGGCGCCGACTGGCGGACGGTTGAATCGTGGTGGCCGACCTCGCGGACGCTTGCCCGGACGAGCCTCAAACCTTGAAGGCGGTTCCATGCGAGTTCTGATCGTCGAGGACGAAGCGAGGCTGGCGCGCAACATCGCCACGCTCCTGCGAGAGCAGGACTCCTTTGCCGTCGACATCTCGGCCGACGGTGAAGACGGCCTGCACATGGCCCTGGGCAACCCGTACGACCTGATCATCCTGGACCTCCTGCTGCCGAAGGTGGACGGGCTGACGCTGCTCAAGAGCCTTCGTGCTAAGGGTGTCCGCACGCCCGTCCTGGTGCTCACCGCCCGCGACGCCACCGGGGACATCGTCGCCGGCCTCGACGCCGGTTGTGACGACTACCTCACCAAACCGTTCGAGATGGCCGAGCTCGCCGCGCGCTGCAAGGCCCTGATCCGCCGGAGTCACGGCCAGGCGACGCCCGTGCTGAAGATCGGCGACCTTACCGTCAACACCGCCTCGCGGCAGGTGACGCTTGGCGGGCGGCCCGTGTCGCTGCACGCGATGGAGTACCGCCTGCTGGAGTATCTCGCGATGCGCCGCGGCGACATCATCCCCAAGAGCGACATCGTCGACCACCTGTATGACTTCGAGTCCGAGAAGTTCTCCAACGTGATCGAGGTCTACATCTCCACGCTGCGCCGCAAGCTGGACCCCGGCCCGGTCCACCAGCTGATCCACACCGTCCGCGGCCTGGGCTACAGGCTCGGGAACACGCCGTCATGAGGACGGTGGCGCTCAAATGGCGCGTGCTGTCGCTTACGGGCTTGGCGCTCGTGGCGGCCGTCACCGTCATCTGCAGCGTGACGTACGTCGAGACCCGCGAACTGTGGTTCGGCCAGCTCGACCGCGTCCTGGAATCGATGGCCGCCACCGCCGCCGCCGTGCTCGACGACCCCTCGGACGAAACGGCCAAGGCCGCCGAACTGCAGGCGACGATGGCTGTGGCACAGCGGCGCCACGTGTACTTCTATCGCATCTGGCAGGCGGGGACCGGGGGCGACCTCTTCAACGGCGGCCTGGCCGGGCGGGCCGGCGCCCTTCGCGAGGACCTCACCGGTCGCACGCCGCCGGACGTGGGCCGCCGCAAGCGGTTCGTCGCCGGCAGCGGGGAGGGTGCCTACCGCGCTTACTGGACGCAGGTGCAGGCCCAGCGCGGGCCGGTGTTCATCTGCGTTGGGCTGTCGATGCAGGATCTCCGGACGGAGCTCGATGAACTCATTCACATGCTGTTGATCGTCGGCGCCGCCGCCCTGGCCGGTTCGATGATCATGGTCGGCCTGGTCATCGCCTGGGGGCTGCGGCCCATCACCCGCACCGCGCAGCGCCTGGTGGAGGTGACCGAGAGGAACGTCGGCAGCCTCCGCATCGACACCGTCTCCGTCCATGCCGAATTGAGGCCTTTCGTCCACGCCGTCAACGACATGCTCGACCGCCTCGACCAGGCGATGGAGAAGCAGAAGTCCTTCGTCGCCGATGCATCGCACGAACTGCGGACCCCGCTGGCCCTGGCCAAGAGCACCGTGCAACTCGCCCTCAGCCGCGACCACGCGGCCGCCGAATACAAGCAGGCGATGGATGAGGCCCTGTCCGACCTCCGCCGCATGGAGCACCTAATCGACGAGCTCATGGCCCTGGCCCGCATGGACGCCGCCGAGCCGCTGGAAGACATGGCCCCCGTCGACCTGGCGAACCTGCTGCAGGACCTGGCCAGCCGCCGTTCGCCGGCCGCCGGCGGGGGCGAGATCGCCTGCGATCTCAAGAGCGTCACGGTCCGCGGCAGCACGCTGCACTTGGCCCGGCTGTTCGGGAACCTGATCGATAACGCGATGCAGCACGGGCCCAGCGGCGGGCGGATCACGGTCTCGCTGCGGACGCAAGGCGACGGCTGGGCCGCGGCGACCGTGCATGACGAGGGCGGGGCGATTCCGCCGGAGGTCCAGCCCCGGCTGTTCGACCGCTTCTTCCGGGCCGACCCCTCGCGTTCGCACGCCACCGGCGGCGCGGGCCTGGGCCTGGCGATCGCGCGGGAGATTGTCCTGCGTCACGGCGGGCGGATCCACATCGCCTCCGCCCCCGGGGCGGGGACGACGGTGTCGGTGCTGCTGCCGTTGCCGCAGGCCTGACGCATCGGCGGCCGGGGCTCAGCGCGTGCAGAGCGAGACGTTCGGGCCACACGGCCAACTGGCGTCGTTGCGAAGCCGGGCCTCGAATTCCATCCGCTCCTCGGGCGTCAGTCCGGGCGTGTAGCGCACCGCGAACAGGATGTCTCCCACCGCGTGCTCGCGCCATTGTCCCCGTCGCGGATGCTGGGTCAGGCAGACGCGGAGCTGGCTGGCCTCGCCCACGTCGATGTATCGCACCTCGTCGTCGAAATACTCCAGCACCGCGTACATGCCGGATTCGTCTTCGACTTGGAGTGGGTCAGAGTAGGGTCCCTGGAACTTGTGGCCGCAGATGTTGATGCTCATGTTCGGCCTCCGCGGTTTGTACGCCGGCCGCGAACATCACCACCCGGCGCGGAACGTTACGGCACGTCCTCGAGATACACCCCGTCGGCCTTGAGGCGGCGCTGGAGCGAGCGGGTGTCCAGGGCGGCCATGTCCACGCCCGCCTGCAGTGCCATCGCCGCACACGTGCCGGCGCCCTGCGCCATCGCCATGCAGTGCGTCTGCACGCGGACCGACGCCATCGCCTCGTGCGTGCTCGATGCACAGCGGCCGACGACGGCGAGATTGGGCACCTGGGCGTTGAGGCACATGCCCAGCGGAATGTGGTAGCTCTGGCCCTCGGGCACCATGTTCGAGCCCCCGCGGTCGGTGTACGTCGTGTAGCCGGTGCCCTTGGGGTCGTGAATGTCCACCATCCACACGCCGTGGCCGACCGCGTCGGAGTGCTTGGCCGCCGTGAGGATCATCTCGGCCGTCAGGGTCGCAAGGCCGGTCACGCGGCGCGATTCCCGCACGCCCAGCGCGTAACCCGTCTGGCCGATGCGGGCGTTGGCGAAGCCCGGCATCTCCTTTCGCCACAGTTCCAGGTACGCCACCAGCTGCTCGCGGGCCTGTACGGTCAGGCGGGTGAGATCGCCCTCGTCGATCGCGTCGCCGGCCACCGGCAGCATGTTCCAGAGCATGTCGTTGTCGGCCCAGTACATGTAGTGCCGCGTGTTTCCCTCGTTGAACTGGGGGAACTGCCCCGCGTCGCGAAGCTCTCGCATGCGGGCGAGCATGGCGTCGGGCGCCTTGGGCGCCGAGGCGCGAAGGACCGGCACGTCCAGCCCCTTGAGCGAGAAGATCAGCGTCATTCCCTGCACGCGGCCGTCGCTGGGGCGGCCCAGCTCAAAGGGCACCGCGGCCTTGGCGGCCAAGTCGCCGTCGCCGGTGGCGTCGATGAAGGTGCGGCCGGCGATGGCGCGGCGGCCTCGCTTGGTGTCGCACAGGACCGCGCGGAGGCGGCCTGCCTCCAGGACGGGCTCGCCCGCGCCGATGTTGCACAACGTCACGACGCTGGCTTCGTCGAGCATGCGGTGCCAGACGATCCTCATTCCCTCGGGGTCGAACCAGTGGGTCTCGTGGGCGCGGGGGTACTGGGCGTCCTGCACGATCCAGCCATGCTTGAACGCCCGCTGGGCCGATTCCTCCACCAGTCCGTAGATGACCATCTTCTGGCGGTCGCTGCGGTGCCAGCCGTTGACCAGGGCGTTGGTGGCCATGCCGCCCACCGTGGGCCAGCGTTCCAGCAGCACCACCGACGCGCCCGCCCTGGCGGCAGAGACCGCCGCGGCCACGCCCGCGCACCCGCCGCCGCACACGACGACATCCGCCTCATGGAGAACCTCGACATCCGCCGCCGGGACATGAATGTGCATTTGGCATCTCCCAAAGTGGAAATGAAAAAACCCGCCTCTCAGCGGGTTTCTTCTACGACTGGAGCTGAAGGGGTTCGAACCCTTGACCTCTTGCATGCCATGCAAGCGCGCTCCCAACTGCGCCACAGCCCCGAACAACACGGCCCGCTGGTGCGAACCGCTTCTATTCACTTTTGATACGATTGAGTCCGACCTTTTTATCACGCCACGCCCGCGAGGTCAAGGCCTTGGACGTGTTTTTTCGCGCGGCCCGGGTTTGCCTGCCCGATGCCCGCGATCGTTCATGCACTCGGCATTGCCCTGCCGTCTGCGCGGCGGTAGTCTGGGGCGATGCATCTGCAGCAACTCAGACTGACGCGGCCGGCCCCTGCCGTACGAGCTATGCTCGTCGCCGAGGTCGTCCTGTTCATCGCGGCGGCGATCGCGTACATCTGGCTGGTGCTGCCGGCCGGCAAGGGCATTCACGCCCACCAGGTCGCATTCTTCATCGGCATGGGCCTGTTCCCCATCGTGATGAACCGGCTGCACGGCGACGGCGCCGCCGACGCGGGGCTGCGGGTGGACAACCTCGGCCGCTCCGCTCGGCCGGTGGCGTTGGCGACGCTGGCCATGGCGGCAGGCGTCGTGGCGGTCGGCCTGGCGTCGGGCGGTTTCCATTGGGCCAGCGCCAAGCGGCTGGCTGAACTGTGCGGCGGGTATCTCCTGTGGGGCCTGGTTCAGCAGTACCTGCTGCAGGCGTTCGCCCTGCGGCGGCTGATGCAGGCGGGCGTGCCCAGCGTCCTGGCGGCGGGCGCGGCGGCCGGGCTGTTCGCGATGCTCCACGCGCCCAACTGGGTACTGGTGGCAGCCACCGGCGGGGCGGGGTTCATCTGGTGCCTGCTCTTCCTCCGCACCCCCAACCTCCTCACGCTGGGGCTTGCCCACGCGGTGCTGGGTGTCCTTCTCTTTCACGCCTGGCCGCAGAAATGGCTGCTGAATCTCACCATCGGCCCGGTCTACGTGCTAAGGGCCGCGGCGAGTGGCCCTTAGGGCTTTGTTTATTGTCAGGGCACCCTTTTCATATCGCTAGGCATTTACGCCAGTTGTGTCGTTTTTCTTTGACTTTCATTGTACCGGTGCTAGAATACAAGTTGTGAGTTGGGCTGTGCGCCAATGCTCATGGTTTACGGCCCGTGAGGCTCATCGCTCTTTGCCTTGTCGTGCGGCTTTCCGTGAGGAAGGCCAGAGGCTGTGATCTTGGATGGAGAAGCTTGACCGCTCCACGGTCGAGGCCCGGTGACGACCGGGTCAATCCGGGCAACCGGATATCGACCAGAGCGGTCATTGCTTTTTATGGGGAAAACGTCCCGCCTCGCCCGCCCGCAGACCCCTCGGCAACGCCGGCCGCCGATCTCAAAGGTGCATCAACGTTTCGGAGATGCTGACGACGTTGAACAGCATGTGGATCGTGATCGACGACCACAGCCGTCCCGTTCGCTCGTAGTTGTATCCCAGGACGATCGCCAGCGCCAGCAGCGACGGCCAGTGGGCCGGTGTGCCGTGAACCACGGTGAACAGCACCGAGGCGACGATCACGGCCGCCCACGGGTTTCCCAGCCACTGCCGCAGCATCGACTGCACCATGCCGCGGAAGAAGATCTCCTCCATCAGCGGCGCCAGCACACACACCGAGATCACCACCAGCACGCACTCGACGGGGCCGGCCCCGCAAAGCGCCCTGATCATCGGGTGCTCGGGCGGCGGCTGGTTGGCGTAGAAGAAGTGCAGCACCGCCAGCAGCAGGAAGATGCACACGGGGAAGACGGCCAGGAACGCAACGACGCCTCGCAGCGTATCGTAGAACCAGTGGCGGCCCGAGAGCCCCAGCCCGCGGCGAATGCCCAGCGGGAAGGTCTTGGACGCCACCAGCAGGGCGACGGGCAGGAAGACCACCTGCGAGATCAGCATGGCGCCGATCATGGCCTGGGGGCTGACTTCGCCGTCGGCCGGCGGGAACCAGTGCTGCAGGATGGATACGGACAGCCAGCCGACCAGCAGCATGAACACGAACAGGCCCACCATGATCAGCGGGTGGGCGTTGTTGGGTCTCCCCGGCGTGCGGGCCAGGCTGAGCTTGCGCGGGGCCAGAAGCCGCCGCACGACGTACACGGCCAGGATGCACACGCCCGCGGCCAGCAGGCCATACATCCCGGGCGAAACTGGCGCGGGTTGCGACGTGGAGGAGGCCGACGTAGTCGCCGGCGCCGTCAGCACGCGGCCCAGTTGGGCGAGTTGGAACAATCCGTTTGACACGGTCGGACACATGGGTATAAGGTGACCCTCAGGAAAATGTCCCAGAATATATTGCACACCATCCTCGAAACCAAGCGCAAAGAGGTCGAGGCCCTCCGGGGCCGCTATGACCTTGCTGCGATGAAGGCCGCCGCGGCCGCGGCGCCGCCCGCCCGCAACTTCTTTTCCGCCGTGACCAAGAAGCCTCGCGGCCTGGTCAACCTGATCGCCGAGGTGAAGAAGGCGAGCCCGTCGGCCGGCGTCATCCGCCCGGACTTCGACCCCGTCGACATCGCCCGCCAGTACGCCGCCGCCGGGGCCGATGCCCTCAGCGTGCTCACCGACGAGCAGTATTTCCAGGGCAGCCTGGACTACCTCGTCCGCATCCGCCAGGCCGTGCCCCTGCCGCTGCTTCGCAAGGACTTCATCATCGACCCGTTCCAGGTGTACGAGGCCCGCGCCGCCGGCGCCGACGCCATCCTGCTGATCGCCGCGGCCTTGCCGGTGGGGCAGCTGATGGACCTGATGATCCTGGCGACTGAGCTGCGGATGACGGTGCTGATGGAGGTGCACGACGCCGACGAGGTGCTGCACCTGCGATCGCTGGCGGGCTTCCCGCACGAGTCCTACAGCCTGCTGGGCATCAACAACCGCGACCTGACGACGTTCAAGGTGGACCTGTCGACCACGATGCGCCTGGCCGAACTGGCCGTGCCTGGCCTGCCCATCGTCAGCGAGTCGGGCATCAAGACGCGGCAGGACGTCCAGCGCCTCCGAGCCGTCGGCACCAGTGCCATTCTCGTGGGCGAGACGCTCATGCGAGCGCCCAGCATCGCCGCAGCCATCGCCGACCTTCTGGGCCTGGAGTTGCCATCATGAACGCCGCAAACAAAACCCCCGTGCCCGCTGCCCGCCGGACCATCAAGCCCCTGACGCTCGTGCTGATCGGCGCGACGCTGCTGATCGTGGGCGTCACGATCTTCATGGCCACGCGCGGCGAGAAGAACGTGCCGGTCGCTGCGGCCGAGCCGAACGACAACACGCCCGAGCAGCAGGTGCTGACGTCCATCACGGGGCTGATGAACTCGGCGTCGAATCTGCCGCCCTCGGCGGCGGCGGCCCTGGGCGTCTACCAGCAGGCCCGCGACACGTTGCTGGCCTACGTGCGGAAGTACCCCTCCGACACCCGCATCCGCCCGCTGCTGGCCGAGGTGTACATCAAGCTGGGCGAGAACGCCCTGGCGATGGCCACGGTCGAAGAGGTCCTCAAACGCAAGCCCGACTCGGCCGAGGCCCTGTGGCTCAAGGGCCAGCTGCTGCAGATGGCCAACGACGCGAACTACCTTGATTACTATCGCCAGGCTGCCGACAGCCCCAGCACGACCAAGAAGATCCTTTCGGTGTACGGGCTGGCGCTGATCGAGAACCGCGAGCTTGACGCCGCCGCCCAGTACCTCCAGAAGGCCGTGGTGGCCGGCGCCAACGACGCGGCCACGCTGGCCGGGCTGGGGCGGATCGCCCTGGCGAAGAAGGACCTGACGGCCGCCGAGACGCACTTCCTGCGCTCCGTGCGCGACCCCCGCGCGGGCACCCGCGTGTGGGCGCTGCTGGCCGGCGTGCAGAAGGACATGGGCAAACTCGACGACGCCGCAGGCTCGGTTCAGCAGGCGCTCAAGGCGGCGTCCAAGGGCGGCGTGGGCGGCACGGTGGACGAAGCCGACCGTGCCGACCTGCACATGCTGCTGGGCCGCATCCGCATGCTGCAGCAGCGCCACGGCGACGCGGCCGAGGCGTTCGTCGCCGCAGCCGCCTTCGGCCCGCTGCGGCAGGATGCCACCCTCCAGGCGGCCAAGGCGTTCTACCTCGCCGGGCGGCTGGGGCAGGCCATGAAGAACATCGACATCGCCGACAAGTTCGCCCCCGGCGACCGCGAGGTCGGCGAGTGGAAGAAACGCATCGAGGAATCCCGCTTCGGCCCCGCCAAGAACCCGCCGGCATAAACGGCGGGGCGGTTCAACGCCTGACTCTCAAGCATCCCCACGCCCGGCCGCCGTCGCACGCCTGAATCCAGACAAGTCGGTGCCACCCCCAAACTTGTTTGGGGGTGAGAACACCCACCGGGTCCGGTGCGTCAACGACCCCCGCATGCCCACTTCCGCAGGAACCCCCCGCCGACCATGCACCGGAGGACAGGCGCATAGGCCTTGCCAGGGCCGGCCTCGCTTGAGCCTATGCGCGCTCCCCTAGACGACGGTACGCACAGGGGCGCGCGAAACCGGAAGGGGAAATGAGGGGGTGGGCAGAAAAACTACCGATTGGCACACGGCCGCCCCGCGCCGCAGGCGAGGCGGTCAGGCGTCTTCGTCGTCCTCGGCGATCTCGATCAGGCCAACGTCCTCGCCGGCAGGGAGGTGGATTCGCTTGTTGTCGGCCAGCTTAGGGCTGGGGCGGTAGACCAGGGCGGTCCGGCCGACGGTGCCGGCCAGGCCGGCGCCGACGAACTTGGCCAGTTCCTCGGCCAGCTGCTTGCGGTCGGCGGGGGTGGTGGCGGGGAGGTGAATCTTCACCAGCTCGTGGCGGTCGAGCATGTCGCCCAGCTGCTTGCCGAAGGCCGGCGTCAGGCCGGCGTTGCCCAGGGTGATGGTGGCGCCGAGCTTCTGTCCCAGGCCGCGGAGAAATCGTTTCTGTTTTCCAGTGAGTTCCATTTGTCCCTATTGTATCAGATCAGCCCCGCCAGCGGGCAAGTGTGCTGCGGAAGGTTCTCCATCGTCAGCGTCTCGTCGGTGCGGAAGCGGACGACGCAGCCGTAGTCGTGGTCGCTGGCGATCGTCACGGCGCGCGGGGTGATCTGCTCATAACCGTCCGGCGTGTGCCGGTGGCCCAGGAGGAACAGCTCCACCCCCAGCTGCTGGGCGAGGGCCTCGGTCTGCTCGGCCGTCTGCCCGCGGCCCCACGTCCACTCGTACACCGGACCGCCGCGGACCAGGTCGCCCGGGGCGGCGGGGCGGGTGAGGATCTCCACGCCGGCCAGCTTCATGCGGTTGGGCGAGGGCAGCGAGTGGGCCAGCAGCACCTTGTTGGGGCTGCGGATGGCGATGGGCATGGCCAGCAGGAATTCGTAGGACGCCTGGAGAATCTCCGCCCCGTCGGCGCCGTAGTCCTTGCACACGACGGCGGCATAATCCTTGCAGGTGTTGCGGCCTTCCTTGTTGATCTCGCCGCCGGTGGCCTGGGCCAGGTCGTGGTTGCCCAGCAGGAACAGCACACGCTGCGGATGGGCGATCAGGAGCCTGGCCGCACGGAGCAGCAGTTCGAAGCTGCGGTCGCGGCCCTGGGCATCGAGCGGGCCGTGGATGAGTTCCTGCAGCACCAGGCGGCGATCGTCGCCGGAGTCGAGCTTGGCGGCGTTGATGATCCGCGTCAGCCAGTTGCGGTTGCCGTGCACGTCGCCGGCCAGCAGCACGTCCTTGCCGTCCTCGAGCTGCACGAGGTTTCCCTGGCGGCGGGGGTCGGCGCGGAGGATGTCGGCGGCGCGGCGGAAGATTTCGGCGACGGCGCTGGGCAAGGGGTCACCCGTTGGAGGCTCGGGCCTCGCGTTTCATGGTGGTGTAGATCAGGCCCAGGCGCGAGGCCACGGCCGCCATCGACTCGGGCCGGTGGATGGGGTTCTGTTCGATGCAGTCGGTGATGAGCTTGCTGAGGGAGGCGGGGACGGCCTCGTTGTGTTTCTCGACGGGCGTGACCACGACGTCGGCCTTGAGATTGCTGGAGTGGTGCTTGGGCAGGACCGTGGGGATCGGCTTGCCGGCCAGCGACCAGTAGAAGGCCGCGCCGAAGTTGAAGCAGTCGGTTCGCGAGTCCAGGGGGCGCAGGTGCACCTGCTCGGGGGCGATGAAGTCGGGCGTGCCCTGGATGCGTTCCTTGATCGTGCCGATGGTGCAGCTTTGCCCCAGGTCGATCACCTTCACGCCGCCGTCGGGGGCGACGATGATGTTGTTGGGCTTGAGGTCGGCGTGGACGAAGCCCTTGGCGTTGATGTAGGCGATGGCCTCGGCCGTGGCGACGAAGATGCGGACGCACTCGAGGATGTCGTGGGGGCGGGCTTCCTGCACGCTCTTGCCGGGGCACCACTCCATGTACAGGTGGATCTCCCGCAGCGACAGCCAACGCTTCACGCGGACGAGCTTGAAGATCCTGCGGAGGTTGCGGTGGTTCAGCTGCGAGCCGATGGTGTATTCGTTGAGGGCCTGCTGAAGAAAGCGGTTGTCGTCATTGCTGCGTTTGACGACGCGCTTGAGGGCGAACATGTCGCCGTTGTTGCGGTCCTTGATCTGCCAGATCGAGCTCTTGGCGCCGCTGCCCAGGAACTGAACGACCTGGAATCCCGGAACCTCTAATGTTTGGACGCTGCTCATACGTGCGGATGTTCTCTCGCAAAAATGTGCCGACAAGATCAGACGGATCATAAACAACCGGCGCGAGCATGTGCAATACAAAGCCGGCGACGGCGGAAGAAAATCCCGCCGCCGGCCATGGTCAACCCGCGGCGGCGGGGCTATAATCCGCCCCAAGGCAACCTATGAAACCCATTGTCAAGAAACTGCTGATCAACGTTACGAAGCTCCTCTTTGCCGTCGTGCTGATCGCCTGGGTGTTCAGCATGGCCCAGTGGGATGACTCGGTCACGGCGACCGACGGCGCGACCTACGCCGTCGTCGAACGCCCGGCCGTGCCGGCGCCCGATGCCGCGTGGCGCGTCGCCAGCGGCCATTTCTGGTCCAGGACCGAGCGGACGCTCAAGACGGCCGACCTCAAGAGCACCACCGCCGCGGGGGGGGCGATCTACGTCAAGCCCGGCGTCAAGTCCAGCGTGCAGAACCTCGTCCAGAAGCCTCGCAGTTGGGGGCTGGTGGCGCTGGCCACCGCGGCGTTCACGATCGCAGGCATCATCCTGTCGATCCGCTACTGGCTGCTGCTGCGGATCCAGGACATTCACATCACGCGGTACGAGTCGCTGCGGCTGACGTTCCTGGGCATGTTCTTCAACTACTTCATGCCCGGCAGCGTGGGCGGCGACCTGGTGAAGGCCTACTACGTGGCCAAGCACACGCCGCGCAAGGCCGCGGTGCTGGTCAGCGTCTTCGTCGACCGCATGCTGGGGCTGACCGAACTGGCCGTGCTGGCCAGCGTGATGATCGGCGTGGCCCTGGCCCTGGGCGAGAACTACGAGAGCCTTCGCATGTCGGTGAACGTGGTGCTGGTGGTGATGGCGCTGGTGGCCGGGGCGCTGATCTTCGTGCTCAGCGCCCGTTTCCGCCGCCTGTTCCATCTGCAAAAGATCTACCAGAAAATGAGCTTCGCGCACCACATCGAGGCCGCCGGCGACGCGGCGCAGCTGTACCGCGCCCGCTGGGTGGACCTGCTCAAGGCGATCGGCATCACGTTCGGGGCGCAGGCGTTCTCCATCGTCTCGATTGCTCTTTTGGGCATGGCGCTGGAGATCGACACGCCGATCGTGAACTACTTTGTCTACGTGCCCATGATCTGGATCCTCGGCGCCATCCCCATCAGCCCCGGCGGGGCGGGCCTGATCGAGAGCCTCTACATCACCTTCTTCTCCAGCGTCGATGCCAGCAAGGCCCTGGTGCTGGCGCTGCTGGGCCGCTTCGTTCAGATGACCGCCAGCCTGCCCGGCCTGGTCGTCTACTTCGGCGGCGCCAAGGTCCCCAAGGAAAACGCCATCGAGGCCGAACTCAACGTCGACGCCGAAAGAAAGTAGCCGGTAGCCGGGAGCCAGTAGCCAGTAGCCGGGAGCCGGGGGCGGTATGTTTGGCGTCCGGTGGGTCAGACGCGAAGACGGACAGACGACTCTCATCCGCCAACAGAAAAGTAGCCTATCCCCTTTTGCTGTCCGCGCGTAAAGCGATCGACGGTAAGGGAGCCTCGAATGAATGAAAGACGCAGAGTTTTGATTGTCGCGATCATCGCGTTGTATATGTGTACTGCCTGCGGATGCGAGGGAAAACGCACTGGAAGAGAGCGTCCTTTTGAGGCGGAAGCGTGGCGCAAGGATGAAACATTGTATGTTCGAGGACAAATGTCGCAGGATCTAGTAAGAAGTAGACTTGTGACAGGGAAAAGCAGCCGCGAGGTGCTTGATCTTCTAGGTGAGCCGAATTGGCGGAATGAGCGCAGTTTTTGGGTCTATCTTGTGGCGGAAAAGGGTCAGTTTGAGACAATCTGGAAGGTTGTTGTTGAGTTTGATGCTAACGGCATCGCATTGGGTTGTGGATTTGACCCAAGCGATTAGCTCGCTTCTGCTGAAACGGGGGGGGGAAAGGGGACAGGCTACTTTTGTCCGCCAACGGAAAAGTAGCCTGTCCCCTTTTTCGTCCACGATGTCGATCTCGGCGACCTCCTCAAGGGTGGCTATCTGCGTTTGCGGCGCAGCAGCATTCCAGATAGGCCCATGGCGAGGAGAATGGCGCTCGCAGGTTCTGGGACGATGGCGATGGTGAAGAGTTCGGTCGTGCTGTCGTTCTGATGGATGTAGTAGGTTGTCCCGTCAAAGGCGGAACCGTAGATCGTGTAGCCAGTGCTGAAGCTCCCGAGCCGGTTGCCGTTGTCCAGGTCGAAATACTCGATCAGCCCGGCGGAGCCGCCGCGGATCAGATAGTGATCGACGACGGCCAGGCCGCCGTAGGTCAAGCCCCCCGTCATGCCATTGAGGTTGATGCTGCCGGCCCAAAGGCCGGTGGTCTTGTCCAACTTGACCACGCTGCTGCTCGAGTAGCCCATCGCGTAGACATAACTGTCGTCTGCGGCCACTCCGCTGACTATGTTCCCGAAGTCATAGCTCCACAAATTGGCGGAGTTGGACATGCTTGTCTTCTTGGTGACCGTCTGATAGCCCCAGTTGGCCGTGTAGTACGACCCGTCGGTATCGCCCCACAACTGCATCATCTGCGACTGCCCGGCGGAGAAGGTCCCCAGAAAGTTGTAGCTTCGGTCATACCGATACACGGTTTCTCCGGCCCATTGGGGCACCCAGAACTCATTGGCGCTGGGGCTGTAGCCGGATCCGTGACTTTGGCTCGGCAGGGCGACGGAGCCCTGGAAGACCGGCGGCCAGGCGATGGTGTTCGCCTGGGCACCGGTGGTGACAAGGAGGGCAAGGCAGATGATGGTCAGTCGTGTCTTCATTCAGAGGCACTCCATGGGCATAACAGGGACTGGTTCGGAAAGGGATTGTGCGTTCACGCTCCGGCCGGCCGGGTATGGCCCGCGACGCTCTCCGGACGCACACGTTCATTGATAGGAAGCCTGGTCTCAAGCGGGTGGACGAGGACGGAGGCTGGGGGTTGTCCGCAAAGTCGACTTTGCTGTGCGCGAACACCTTGCCTCGCCGTTCGCATGACTCTTCTCCTGGAGCTGGGACGGTCGCGCGTGCCCAGAGGCAATCGCCGACATGCCCGTATCTTTGACATGGATGATTATACTCATGTTCCCGGATCTGTCAAGTTCCGAGATTCGCATGGAACAACTGGGGTGCGTTCGGCAATGAGTGGCGTTTTCTTCTATGCGGCGGGTCGGTGGCGTTTTCGGGAAAAGGGGACAGGCTTGCTCTGTAGAAAACTCATGCCGCGGCGGCCATGGATGGTTGGACGTGCGCGTAG
>CAZTVF010000040.1:0-40955 GCA_964616985.1 uncultured Planctomycetaceae bacterium | reverse complement strand
TCTGGGAAGCCCCGTCAGGGGCGGCACGAGGTTGTGTCGCCCCTGGCGGGGCTAGAGATCGTCGAGGATCCCGGGGCTCCCAGGCTTGGGCCGTGGGCTGACATGTTGTGAAGCCCGCGTGCTACTTGATCGTCACTTCCTTGCCGCTGGCGCTGGAGGCGTAGATGGCGTCGATGAGCTTCATGACAGCCAGACCCTGCTCGCCGGGGGCGGCCTCGCCGCGGCAGGCGGCGAAGAACGTGCGGGCCTGCATCTCAAAGCCGTTGACGTCGGGGAACTTGGGCTGCAGGTCGGCGACGCGGCCGTTGTCTTCGCCGTACATGTTGACGACCTTGCCGTCCATCAGGCGGGCCCCGCCCTTGTCACCCATGACGTTGACATGGGCCTCGTCGGCGGCGTTGAGGGCCCAGGCGACCTGGAAGCTCAACGTCGCGTCGTTATCGAAACGGACGAAGCCGGTGGCGTAGTCCTCGACGTCGAAGGCGCCCTTGAAGTTCGGCGGGCCGGCCCACATGTCGACGTACTTGTAGCCCTTCATCCGCGGGCCGAATTTCGCGTAGGTCATGGCGCTGACGGCCCGGGGCTTCCAGGCATCGGCCAGCCACATCGACAGGTCGAACCAGTGCACGCCGATGTCGATGATCGGCCCGCCGCCCGAGAGGGCCTTGGTGGTGAACCAGCCGCCCAGGCCGGGAATTCCGCGGCGGCGGATGAGCACGGCCCGCATGTGATAGATGTCGCCGAACAGGCCCTTCTGGATGTAGTCGCGCACGACCTGCGACTGCGCCTGCTGCCGCTGCACCATGCCGATCTGCAGGACCTTGCCGCTCTTCTTCTGCGCGGCGACGATCTGGGCGGCCTGCTGGGCGTTCATGGCCATGGGCTTTTCGAGGAAGACGTTCTTGCCCGCCTGCAGAGCCGCGACGGCGAAGTCGCGGTGGAGGTTGTTGCCCACGCAGACGTAGACGGCGTCGACGTCGGAGGCCAGCAGCTGGCGGTAGTCCTCCACGCGGTTGGCCACGTTGAACCGCTTGCCGCGGTCGTCGAGCTTGTTCTTGTCGATGTCGCAGATGATGGCCAATTCGGCCTCGCCCGTCGCCTGGATCGCGGCCGCGTGAACCGGCCCGATCGTGCCCATTCCGATGATGCCAATCTTGAGAGTCTTCGCCATGGTTGAGTCGCCTTCTAGTCTCGGTTGTGATTCCGGATCGATCTACGAATTCAGACGAGGTAACCAGTAACCAGAAGCCGGCAGCCAGTCAAGACAGCAGTGGTCGTGAACTGGCCGCAGGCTACCGTCACTTCAGTTGTGCAATCTTGTCCCGCAGGAAGCCCACGGCCATCTCGATGTCTTTGCGCGGGTCGTCGCCGACCTCGCGTTCGATGGTGAGGAATCCGTCGAAGCCCGCCTTTTTCAAGGCAGCCAGGTACGTGTCGAACTTCACGCCGCCCAGGCCCAGCGGCAACTCGAGGATGTAATCCTTCCACTTCACAACATCCTCGCCCGGCGGGGGACGCAGGCCGAACAGCACCTCCACGTCGGCCCGCTTGAGCATCTTGCCGTCCTTGGCGTGCGTGTGCACGATGTACGGGGCCAGCGCCGCCACCGCCTCCGGGATGTTCTCCTCGTACAGCATGACCAGGTTGGCCGGATCGAAGTTGACGCCAATGCCCTTGGGCATGCCGATGTCCTGCAGGAAGGCCCGCAGCACCGCCGCCGGCTCGGGGCCGGTCTCGATGGCGAAGGTCGCCCCGATCTTCTCGCCGTAGCTGCCCAGTTGCTCGGCCGCTTTGGCCATGATCGCGTATCGCGGGTGGGCCTTGTCGGCGGGGATCACGCCCACGTGCGTCGTCACCACGTTGCAGCCCAGGTCCAGCGCCAGGTCCATCACCTTCTTGGACTCGTCGATCCGCTTGGGATTCTCCTGCGCGTTCTGGAAGCCGTGGCCGCCGAAGTCGCCGCACAAGGCCGCCAGTTGCAGGTTCATGTTCCCAATCCGCCGCTGCAGCGCGTTGCGTGCCTTGCCGACGAGGTTGTCGGGATGCATCTCGCCGCTGGTGGCGAAGATCTGCACGCCCTGTGCACCAACCTCCGCCGCCGCCTTCAAGCCGCCATCCAGCCCCGCGCGGAACGATTCAACCATCACGCCAATCTTCATCTGTTTCTCCAGTCCTCAAAGCAATTCAAACGGCAACCAGAGGGAGTTGTCCACGAATTGCACGGATTTCACGAAGAAGGAAAGACTCATTCACGGACCTGCTAGCAGGCAGGTTTGTGGACAGCTTCTTCTTCCGCTTTCGTGCAATCTGTGTAACCTGCCTGCCGGCAGGCAGGTTCGTGGACCGCTCTTTCTTCTTCTTCGTGGACTACCTCAGCTTCTTGAGGAATCCCGCAATGCGTTTGACCACGGCGGGCTCGTCGGGGTCTGCGCCTTCGTATTCGATCGAGAGGAACCCGCGGAAGCCGGCCCCGGCCAGGATGTCGCGGATCCGCAGCCAGTCGAACTCGCGCTCGGCCCCGTCGGCGGCGACGTTGAAGAACTTCGCGTGCACGATCGCGGCGTAGGGCGCAGCCTGTTCGATGCTCGGATACGTGGTGGGGCTCACGGTGCTGTGGGGCGGGAAGTTGCCCGTGTCCAGCGTGAACTTCAGGAACGGGTGGTTCACGTCCTTCCGCAGCGACAGCACCTGCTCGGCCGTCGTGTTGCCGTGGTTCTCCAGGGCCATCACCACGCCGTGCTTCTCGCCGGCGACGGCCACCTGCCGCATCGCTTCGACGACCTTTTTGTACAGCGTCTCGCCGCCGGCGGCGAGCTCGGGCCCGCTGCCGCAGAAGAACCGCACGGTGGGGGCGCCCAGGAAGGCGGCCACCTCGACCCAGCGGGCAATGTCCTGCACTTCCTTCGCGCGCTGCGCGTCGTCGCTGACGGTCAGGTGCCCGTTGGCCGACACCTGCGCGATCGTCAGGTGCAGGTCGGTGCACGCCTTCTTGAGCTTCACGAGGTAGTCTCGATCGGTGGAGGGGAAGTGTCGGCCCAGAAGCTCCACGCCGTCGAGGCCGATGGCGGCGCACTCCTTCAGCCAACTCATCTGGTCCATCTTGCCGGCTTCGAACGTGCGGTGATAGCTCCACGAACTGCACGAAGTCTTCATGGCGGCTCCTTTCAGGAAGGTCGCATGTCGCAACATGCTTTCGCGAAATGGCTGGTTTGTCAAGGCGCTCTTGCCGTGGGGATTCCCGCCGCGTCGCGCAAATGAGACTTAAGCCCTTCTACTACACTCGTACAGAAATGTTATACGGTTGACGGTTTGGGACACTAATGTCATTCTGGGGTTTGGATAGGAGACCTCCCCATGGTTCCGGAACTATCCGGCAAGAAGCATGCGGGGCACCACGCCGACGAGCTGGATGCCCTGTACAGGATCAGCCAGATCCTCGCCACCGAATCTCGCCAGCGCGAGATGCTGGCCGAGGTGCTGGACGTGCTCCACAGCCGCCTGGGCATGACGCGAGGCACGATCGTGCTCGTCTCGCCCGACGGCAAGGAGTTGATGATCGAGGTGGCCCACAATCTGTCCGAGCGCCAGCGGCTGGCCGTGCGCTACCGCATGGGCGAGGGCATCGTCGGCCGCGTCGTGCAGTCCAACAAGCCCGCGATCATCCCCAAGGTCTCGCAGGAGCCCCTGTTCCTCGACCGCCTCCACCGCCGCAAGACCCTGACCAAGGACGAAATCAGCTTCATCTGCGTGCCCATCGCCATCGGCCGCGAGGTGGTGGGGGCCCTGTCGGCCGACCGGGTGTTCGACGAGTCGGCCGCCCTGGAAGAGGACGTGCGGCTGCTGACGATCGTGGCGAGCATGGTCGCCAACGACGTGCGGGCGCGCCGCGCCGCCGCGGCCGAACGCCAAAGCCTGGAGGAGGAGAATCTCCGCCTGCGCAACCAGCTGGAAGACCGCTTCCGCCCCGAGAACATCATCGGCAATTCCAGCGGCATGCGCGAGGTGTACAAGTCGATCCACCAGGTGGCCGTCAGCGATACGACGGTCTTGATCCGCGGCGAGTCGGGCACGGGCAAGGAACTGGTCGCGCACGCCGTGCACTACACCAGCCCGCGGGCGAAGGGGCCGTTCATCAAGGTCAACTGCGCCGCCCTCAGCGAGAACCTGCTGGAGAGCGAACTGTTCGGCCACGAGAAGGGCGCCTTCACCGGCGCGATCGTCGCGCGTCGAGGCCGGTTGGAGGAGGCCGAGGGCGGCACGCTGTTCCTGGACGAGATCGGCGATTTTTCGCCCGTGACGCAGGTGAAGCTGCTTCGCGTGCTGCAGGAGCGGACGTTCGAGCACGTGGGTTCCAACCGCACGATGAAGGCCAATGTCCGCATCCTGTGCGCGACCAACCGCAACCTCGAGGAGATGGTCGAGAAGGGCACCTTCCGCCACGACCTGTACTATCGCATCAACGTATTTCCGATCTTCCTGCCGCCCCTGCGCGAGCGGAAGGACGACATCCTGCTGCTGGCTGACTACTTCGTGGAGAAATACGCCAAGCAGATGAACAAGGACGTCCGCCGCATCACCACGCCGGCGATCAACATGATGGTGGTGTACCACTGGCCGGGCAATGTGCGCGAGCTGGAGAACTGCATCGAGCGGGCCGTGCTGCTGAGTTCCGACGGCGTCATCCACGGCCACCATCTGCCGCCGACGCTGCAGACCTCCGATGCATCGGACACGATGGGGACGGGGTCGCTGCAGGAGCGCACCGACATGTTCGAGCGCGACATCATCGTCGACGCCCTGAAGCGCGCCGGCGGCAACATGGCCGAGGCCTCGCGCGATCTCAGGACCACTCCCCGCATCATGCGGTACAAGATCCAGCAGCTCAAGATCGATCCGTCACGGTATGCGTGACGTATGCTCGGCTGGTAGGGGGGCCGTCGGCCCCGCTTGCCGATTCGGAACAATGAAAGGAGACCCTATGCCCAAAGTCGTCCACGGCAAGGACATCGCGCGAGTCATCGGCCGGTATCCTAATAGAAGACGATATCGAAAAGAGCAGTCCCTCAAAGCAATGGATCTCAAGACTTATAGAAAGAATCGGCGTCGAGTGCGGTAATCAGGACTGCCAATGGCACATCAATTCCTTGATTGATCGTTCACAATCCCCCCGGGCCGGTAGTTGTTCTCACCCCCAAACAAGTTTGGGGGTGGCACCGCGCGTTGTGACGCATCGCCGCCAGCCCCTTGGTCCCCGGTCCCTTGGTCCCTTATCCCTTGCGTTCTACGATTGCCCGGGCATCTCGATGCCGTACTTCTTGATGCGGTAGCGCATGTTATCGCGGGTGATGCCGAGTTCTTTGGCGGCGCGGGTCTGGTTCCAATTGGCCTGGCGAAGGGCGTTGAGGACCATGGCCTTCTCGCTGCCGGCCAGGGCGTTGGGGGTGGCGGGCGCCAAGGTGGCGGCGGGGCTGGTCTCGCCCAAGAGATCGTGGGGCAGGTGCTCGGGCAGCAGGCAGCAGCCGTCGGTGTTCTCGCCCACGCACGTGCACAGCAGGCAGGCCCGCTCCAGCACGTTCTGCAGCTCGCGGATGTTGCCGGGGTAGGAATACCGCACGAGGGCGGCCAGCGTGTCCTGCGAGATCTGCGGCGGGCGGGTCTTCATCTCCGAGGCGATCCTCTTTACGAAGTGATGGGCCAGCAGCGGGATGTCCTCGCGGCGCTCGCGCAGGGGCGGCACGGTGATCGGGAACACGTTGAGGCGGTAGTACAGGTCCTCGCGAAAGCGGCCGGTGCGGATGCCCTCGCCCAAGTCGCGGTTGGTCGCGGCGATCACGCGGACGTCGCAGCCGATCGTGCGGGTGCCGCCCACGCGGACGATCTCCTTCTCCTGCAGCACGCGGAGGAGCTTGACCTGGATGCTCTGGGGCACCTCGCCGATCTCATCGAGGAAGATCGTGCCGCCCTCGGCCAGCTCGAAGCGGCCGAGCTTTCGGCCGTTGGCGCCGGTGAAGGCGCCGGCTTCGTGGCCGAACAGTTCGCTCTCCAGCAGGGTCTCGGGCAGGGCGGCGCAGTTGACGGCGATGAACGCGCGGTCGGCTCGGGGGCTCTCGGCATGGATGGCGCGGGCGGTGAGCTCCTTGCCCGTGCCCGTCTCGCCCAGCAGCAGCACGGTGGCCGACGAGGGTGCGACGCGGCGGATGAGGTCCTGCACGCCGCGCATGGCCAGGCTCGCGCCGATCATCTCGCCGTGGTGGCTGCGGAGGGCCTGCTTGAGGCCGCGGTTCTCGCGCTGCAGGCGGTCGTAGAGCTGCGCGTTGGCGGCGGCGATGGCGGCGAGGTTGGCGAAGATGCGGCAGAGTTCGAGATCCGATTCGTCGAACTGCGGGGCCTGGACGGGGTTGAGAACCTCCACCACGCCGAGCTTCTTGCCCTTGTGCATCAGCGGGGCGGCGATCATGCTCCGTGTCTGGAACGAGATCATGTTGTCGATGTCTTTGTAGTGGGCCCGTTCCTTGCGGACGTCGTTGACGATGACGGCCTGGCCGGAGTGCATGACCTTGCCGCTGATGCCCAGACCCTGGTCGTACTCCATGCCGAGGAGTTGCTCGCTGCGATCGCCGACGGCGGCGCGGAAGACCTGCTTGCCGCGCGGCTCGTCGAGCATGATGACGGAGGCGGCTTCGCCCTTCATCACCGCGGCGGCGGCGCGGGCGATGGCGGTGAGGGTTTCATCGAGGCCCTGGGCTGCATTGATGGCGGCCGAGGCGTCGACCAGCGCCGACAGAGTCTGGGACGGCAGTTGAAATGCGGAGACCATGCGTTTAGTTTCGCGATTGGGCCCCGGAGCGTCAAGCGAAACTGGCCCCGCCCGCCAGGGGCCGTGCTTTCGTGTTGCGAGGCATCTCGCCCAAGCGGTCGCGGGAATCCTGCCGGCTGGCACCGAGCAGCGTTGAGGTGGCACCGAATGTGCCCTGCACGATCTGCCCAGCGCGGCGCCATTAGCCCATGTGCGGAATCGTCACCGTCAGGGTCGTGCCACGCTGCAGCTCGCTTTGAAGCTCCAGGTGCGCGGACAGGCGGTCGGCGGCGTGTTTGACGATGGCCAGCCCCAGGCCCGTGCCGCGCTGGCGGGTGTCGCCGGTGCGGCTGGCGTCGACCTGGAAGAAACGTTCGAATACATGTGCCTGGTCCTCCTGCCGGATTCCGCAGCCCGTGTCGCTCACGCGAAGCACGAGCGATTGAGCCACGATCTGCAGCGAACAATGAACGCTGCCGCCGGCGGCGGTGTATTTCAGCGCGTTGTCGACCAGGTTCTGCACGATGAGTTCCAGGAGCTTACGGTCGCTGCGGAAGGTGGCTCCTTCGGGGTTGACGGCGATCTGCAGCGACACGCCCTTGTCCTTCGCACGGGGGGCGAACATTTCCGCGGCCCAAGCGCGGACTGCCTCCAGGGGGAACTCGCTGGCCTGCAGCTTCAGCCGCCCGCTCTCGACCACGTGCAGGTCCAGCAGGTCACGCGTCATGTTCTCCAGTCGCGTGACGTGGCGGTTGAAGATCGCCGCGATCTTCTGCAGGCCCGCCGCGTCGGCCACGTTGGCGTCGGCGAACGAGTCGACGGCCGCCCGCAGTGTGGCCACCGGCGTGCGAAGCTCGTGCGAGGCGTTGGCGACGAATTCCGCCTTCATGGCCGCGGCGCGCGCCAGCTCGGTCACATCGCGAATGACCAGCAGGTAGGCGATGGCGTCGGAGCCTTGGGCGATGGGGGCCATGCGGATATCGAGCGTCCGAAGGCGGGAATCCCTCAGCACCTCGATCTGCCGCCCGCCGGCCTGGCCGGAGGTGACGACCTTCTCGCACAGGCCCAGGATGTCGGCGTTGCGGACGACCGCCTGGATCGTCGCCCCCACCGGCCGAGAGCTGACGGCGAGCAGGCCGGCGGCGGCCTGGTTCATCAGCACCACCTTGAGGTCGCGGTCCATCGCGATCAGGCCGTCCTGCAGGTTGGCCACCACGGTCTGGAGATGCTCCTGCCCGGTGGCGGTGGCGTCGATCTGCTGCGAGAGGTTCTTGCGCATCTCGTTCAAGGCCGCGGCGAGCTCGGCGAGTTCGCCCGAACTGCGGACGTGGATCGGCGATTGCAGATCGCCCGAGGCCACCTGCCGGGCGGCCGTCGCGATGCGTTTGAGCGGCTTGGACCACAGGCGGTTGATCAGCAGGGCCAGCAGCACCGAGACGAGAGTTGTCGTGCCGGCTGCGCCGAGCAGCGCGTCGCGGATGAAGGTCTGGCTGGCAGTGAAATCCTGGACCGGGGCGGCCAGTCGCACGGCGGCGACCACGGCTCCCTTGTATACGATGGGCTGTGCGACGTAGCGGAACGTGACGCCCAGCGTGCTGCTGTGGCGCCGCTGCTCTCCCGGCCGGCCGGCGAGGGCGACGATCACTTCCTCCCGGTCGCTGCGGCGGTGGTTCTCCATCTGGTTGGGATCGGCCTCACTGTCGCCCAGCACCAGCCCATCGGCCGCGACGACCGTGACGCGAAAGTGCGACTGACGCCCCATGACGCCGCAGGTTTCGTGGATCGCCGCCGGCGTCAACGGCCACACTGTCTGGAAGTGCCGCTGGAGCAGGAGGGTCATGCGATCCTGCTGGGTCTGCGACTCCTGCATGAAGTGGTCGCTGATGTTTCGGTAGGAGAGGATGCCGCCGGCGGCCAGGGCCAGGACGATGAGCAGCAGGTTGCCCAGGAACAGTTTCAGGAAGAAACTACGCAGGTTCGGCTCCTTCAGCGGCCTCCGCCGCCAGGCGATAACCCAGGCCGCGGACCGTCTCGATCAGGCCGCGGGCGCCCTCGAGCTTTCGTCGCAGGGCCGTCAGGTGCACGTCGATCGTGCGGTCGGTGACCACGGCGTCGGCACCGATGCCCTGGTCGATCAGCTGGTTGCGGCTCAGGACGCGGCCGCGGGCGGCCACCAGCGCCGTCAGCAGGCGAAACTCCGTGAGCGTGAGGGTGAGTTCGCGACCGGCGAGTTCGACGCAGTGCCGCTGCTGGTCGATCCGCAGCGGACCGACCTCCAGGATCTGCTTGCCGCCGGCGGTGGTCTCGCGGCGGCGTCGCAGGACCGCCTCGATCCGCGCGGCCAGCACCGACATGCTGAAGGGCTTGGTGATGTAGTCGTCCGCGCCCATCTTGAGGCCCACGACGATGTCGCTCTCCTCGGACTTCGCCGTCAGCATCACAATCGCGACGGCCGCCGTGCGCGGGTCGCTATGGAGCTCGTTGGCCAACTCGATGCCGGACATGCTCGGCAGCATGACGTCCAGCAGGGCCAGGTCGGGGGGCTCCGATCTGATTCTCTTGAGGCCCTCGAGCCCATCGGCGGCCACCTCGACGAGGTAGCCTTCCTTCCGCAGACGCATCGCGACAAGATCGGCGATGTCAGCTTCATCCTCGACAATGATGATGTGTTTCTTGGGCACGTGGGCTCCCTTGCTGGCTGACATTGATTGTACCTCTTGTCCGGCGGTCGTGGCAACCCGCCCCGCAGGCCGCCGATCAACATTAACTCAATCGTAACCAGTTCCCAATGCAGTCTTAGGGTGTCTCAAATGCTGCTCGCGTAAGTGTCATGCCAGCCGCGTTGGGCTGTATGCGATGCGATGGCATGCCTCGGCTGCGTATGCCGACGCGGGGGGCTCGCCAGGGCGGGACACGTTTGCCACAACACGTTGAAACTTGCACGGCCTCTTCAGGGTGAGCACCTGTGAAACATTTCACAGATATGTATTCTGTAATAATAAAGTGCCTTTTTTGAGTTTCTGTTTGCATGTGTTCCGAGATTCCGGTATCAATCTGCCCGTTCAGCTGGGGCGTTCGTTCCCAGCCTGCTGCAGACACTTCGTTTAGAAGAGGCAAAGCATGTTAGGAATCAACGACAATTACGTTCTCGCTGCGTACCTGCTGTGCCTTGCGAGCACGGCTTTGTGCGTCGTGTATGGGCTTATCAACTGGAACCGAGGCGACGATTCGATCAAGCAGGAAGACGCCCAATGGGCGGCCCAGGATAAGAAGATCGAACAGGAAGAAGTCTAGCCCCTCTAACCCCTCCTTCGTTTCACTCGATAACCGGCTGGAGAATATATGCTTGCGCAAGCTGTCGGAGCCTATGAGATCCTCGTCATTGTCCTCTATGTCCTCGCCGTAGGGTACCTGGGCTGGCTGGGGTACCGCCGGACGCAGACATCCGCCGACTACCTCGTCGCCGGTCGCAAGACCCATCCATTCATTATGGCGCTGAGCTACGGGGCCACGTTCATCTCCACCAGCGCCATCGTGGGTTTTGGCGGCGTGGCCGGGCTCTTTGGCATGAGCCTGCTGTGGCTGACCTTCCTCAACATCTTCGTGGGCATCTTCATCGCCTTCGTATTCCTGGGCGGCAGGACGCGGCAGATCGGCCACCGCCTCGACGCCCACACTTTCCCGGAATTGATGGGCCGGCGATTCAACAGCAAGTTCATCCAGGTCTTCGTCGGCCTGATCATCTTCCTGTTCATGCCCCTTTACGCCGCCGCCGTCATCATCGGCGGCACCGAGTTCATCACCGCCCAGTTTAAGGTCGACTACAACACCGCGCTGCTGGTCTTCGCGGTGATCGTGGCCGCCTACGTCATCGCCGGCGGCCTCAAGGCCGTCATGTACACCGACGCGCTGCAGGGCGTGATCATGTTCGTGGGCATGGCCGTGCTGCTCGTGTGGGCGTACTCGTCGCTGGGGGGCGTCACGGCCGCTCATACGGAACTGACGAACATGGCCTCCCAGGTGATGCCGCCTCACAAGGCCATCGGGCACCAGGGATGGACGGCCACGCCGGCCTTCGGGTGGGGCAAGCCCGCCGCGGGGTCCGGCGGGTACGATCTGTGGTACATCGTCTTCACGACCATCGTCATGGGCGTGGGCATCGGCGTGCTGGCCCAGCCGCAATTGTCGGTGCGGTTCATGACGGTGAAATCGAAGCGTGAGCTCAACCGCGCAACGCTCGTCGGCGGCGTGTTCATCCTGATGATGACGGGCGTGGCCTTCACCGTCGGTGCCCTGAGCAACGTGTACTTCAAGAATCACGAAGTGGTCAAGGGCGTGCTGGTGGGCGAGTCCAATGAGATGGTCATCACCAAGAAGGACCGCATGGGGGAGAAGTCCGCCCCTTGCCGCCTGATGCACCTGGACACGGTGGCCAGCGGCGCGGTCGAGGCGCACGGGGCCGACACCCATCTGGTGCTCTCGGGCGTGGGCCCGGCCGCCAAGGCGGAGATCGTCAAGCAGTGGGAGCAGGACGGCCACACGTGGGTGGAGGTCAAGCCCCAGGCGATCGGCTTAACGCGTGCGGTGGTGCTGGACAACAACACCGGCAAGTACATGTTCAACTCCGACAGCATCATCCCGATCTTCGTGACCTCGGCCTTGCCCAAGGAGTTCGGCGTGCTGTTCCTGCTGACGCTGCTGGCGGCGGCGATGAGCACGCTGTCGAGCCAGTTCCACACCTCCGGCAGCGCCATTGGTCATGACGTGTACGGCACGCTGACGGGGCGCAAGGGCGGCAGCATCGGGGTCACCCGCATCGGCATCATCATCGGGCTGGTGCTGGCGGTGACGATCGGCATCTACGTCCGCGGCGACTACTTCATCGCCCGCGCGACGGCCATCTTCTTCGGCCTGTGCGCGTCGGCGTTCCTGCCGAGCATCCTGGGCGGGCTGTTCTTCAAGCGGATGACCAAGGCCGCGGCCATCGCCTCGATGTTTGTGGGATTCGTGGTGACGTCCTTCTGGGTGGTGTTCATCAAGGCGGCCGAGGCCGACGCGATCGGCCTGGTGTACAAATTTACCGACAGAAAACCGAGCCTCTTAGCCGATTATCCCAACTGGCCTTCTGTAGACCCGCTGGTGGTGGCGCTGCCGCTGTCGATCCTGACGGCGGTGGTGGTGAGCGTGTTCACCAAGCCGCCCGCCCGAGAGCACATTGACCGCTGCTTTCACAACTAAAACGTTCACCCCAAAAAGGAGCAATGATGAACGCAACGAAGATCGCACTGGCCGCCTTGGCGATGGCGTGCCTCTGGGCCTGGCAGGATGCCTCGGCCCAGACAACCAAGCCAACGGAACCGAGTGTCACGGCTACCAAGACGACGGTCACCGAGACCAAGGCCCCCGAGGCGAACGAGCCGCTTGACCCGGTGGAAGCGGCCATCGAGAATAGCAAGAACCCCGTGCCCTGGCTGAAGTGGGGCGCCGATCTGCGGGCCCGCGAAGAGTACTTCAACAACGCCATCAACCTCAACAAGGAGGCGGCCAACCACGAGTACAACTTCCAGCGCTATCGCTCTCGCCTCTGGGCCACCGTGACGCCGGTGGACAACATCGACATTAACGCCCGCCTCGTATGGGAGCCGCGCCACTACTGCAAGCCCGACTCCAAGCCCAACTGGGCCACCAACGACGTGCTGTTCGACCAGCTGAACGTGTCGTTCAAGAAGCTCATGGGGCAGGACTGGACCGTGACGGTCGGCCGCCAGGACATCAAGCTCGGCGATGGCTGGCTGGTGCTCGAAGGCACGCCGGAAGACGGCTCTCGCACGATCTCCTTCGACGCCATCCGTTCGACCTACGAGCTTAAGGACCTCAAGACCACGATCGACACGATCTACATCGATCAGGACACGACGGAAGACCAGTATCTCAAGCCCTTCAACAACGACAGCACGCCGTTGCGCAGCAACGATGAACGCGGCGCGATCCTGTATGTCAGCAACAAGTCGATCAAGGACACGACGCTCGACGGCTACTACATGTGGAAGCACGACTCGCCGGACGAGCGGATCGCCGGCGTCACGCCCGACCAGGCCGAACTGCATACCTTCGGCACCCGCGTCGAGCACGATTTCGACAAAAACTGGCGGGCCCGCGGTGAAATCGCCGAGCAGCTCGGCCACAAGGACGGCCATGATGTCTGTGCCTTCGGCGCCAACACCCGCCTGACGTACTTCTTCCGCGACGCGATGGACAACCAGCTGCGCACCGGCTACGAGTACCTCTCCGGTGATGATCCGGGCACCGACACCAACGAGCAGTTCAACCTGCTGTGGGGCCGCTACCCGCAGTGGAGCGATTTGTACGTCTACACCTACGCCAGCGAGACCCGCATCGCCGACACGACCAACCTGCACCACATCACCGTGCTGGGCTGGACCATCAAGCCCGTCAAGCCCATGGAGATCAGCCTGGACTACCACTTGCTGTTCGCCGACGAGAACACCCGCCGCAGCAGCGCGCAGTTCTCCAACCACGGCAGCTTCCGCGGCCAGCTATTCACCGCCATCGCCAAGTACAAATTCAACAATCACGTCAGCACGCACGTGCTCGGCGAGGTCTTCGGCCCCGGCAACTACTACAACGACCGCAACAACGACGTGGCCGCCTACGCCCGTTGGGAATGGGTCTTCACGTGGTGATCGCCGCGATCTGAACGCGCTTCACGCGGGCCGCTCCAACCGGGGCGGCCCGCTTTGTTAGGCCGTCGTGGCATGGTGCAGTGTGCAGGTCTTTCGCCGCAGACGAGGGGGAGAACTGCAATTGGGTTGCGGGCGCAGCCCGCGCCTTTCGCCATACTTGATTTCCCCCGCAAAATCTGGTACTAAAGACGCTTCGATAAGCCCCGCGTGATGGGTTCAGGCGGGGTTTTTTGCTAAGCATATGAGCGAACGAGTTCAAAACACGACTCACCTGCGCGTCCGTTACAGCGAGACGGACCAGATGGGCACGTTCTATAATTCCCGCGCGCTGGAGTGGTTCGAGTGCGGCCGCACCGAATACCTCCGCCAGATCGGCATCGCATACGCCGAGATGGAGCAGCGGGGCGCGATGCTGCCCCTGGTGGAGGCGCACGTGGAATTCCTCGGCCGGGCCAGGTACGACGACCTGCTGCGCATCACCACCACGGCCGCGATGGCGGGGAAGGCCCGCATGCGGTTCGAACTGCAGATCGTCCAGGAGGCCGGCGGCGCAAGCGTCGCACGCGGCTACACGATACACGCCATTACATCACCCCAGGGCAAGCCCATCCGGCCGCCGAGCTGGTTGCTGGCGGCCCTGGGCGATAGCGGAGACTTACATGAGTAGTGTTGCCGGATCCCTGCTGAGCGGAAATGAAGCCGTCGCCCGGGCCGCCCTGGCCGTCGGGGTGGGGCTGGGCACGGGCTACCCCGGCACGCCCTCCACCGAAATCCTCGAGCAGTTCAGCGAACTGGGCGGCAAGGCCCAGTGGGCGCCCAACGAGAAGGCGGCGCTGGAGGTCGGCATCGGCGCGGCCTTCGCCGGCGCGTATGCCCTGGTCACCATGAAGCACGTGGGCGTCAACGTGGCCGCAGACCCGCTGTTCACAGCCGCCTACACAGGCGTGACCGGCGCGCTGGTCCTCATCTCCGCCGATGACCCGGGCATGGCCTCGAGCCAGAACGAACAGGACAACCGCCGCTACGCGGTGGCCGCGGGCCTGCCGATGCTCGAGCCTGCCGATTCGCAGGAGGCGTATTACTTCGCCCAGGCCGCCTTCGAACTGTCGCACCAGTACCACATGCCCGTGCTGCTCCGCATGACCACGCGGGTCTGCCATTCCAAGACAATCGTTCACCTGCACGACGGCGAGCCCCTGCGGCACGAGGCGCGGTTTGAGCGCGACGTCCGCGGCCGCGTGATGATTCCCGCCTACGCCCGCGCGGCCCACGCGCGGCTTCGGCAGAAGCTGTCGGACCTGGCCGCCTGGGCGGAGCAGTCGCCGCTGAACCGCGTGGACATGGGCGAGCGGTCGCTGGGCATCATCGCCTCGGGCATCTCGTACATGCACGCCCGCGAGGCGGCCCCCGAGGCCAGCGTCCTCAAGCTGGGCCTGACACACCCGCTGCCGTTGGAAAAGATTCGCGCCTTCGCCGAGGGCGTCGACCGCTGCGTCGTCATCGAAGAGGGCGACCCGTACCTCGCCGACGCCATCCGCGCCTCGGGCGTTGAAGTGGAAAGTCGGCCCGAGATGTACCGCTTCGGCGAGCTGAGCGTCGCCCGCGTGCGGCGAATCCTCGCCGGCGACGTGTCGCCCGAGCAGGCCCCGCCGCCGGGCAAGCCCCCGCAACTGTGCCTGGGCTGCCCGCACCGCGCCGTGTTCACGACGCTCAACAAACTCGGCTGCATCGTTTCCGGCGATATCGGCTGCTACACGCTGGGCGTGCTGCCGCCGTTCTCGGCCATGGACACGTGCGTGTGCATGGGCGCGAGCATCACGGTGGGGCTGGGGCTGCGTCACGTGCTGGCGGCCGAGGAGGCGACGAAGGTTGTCTCGGTGATCGGCGACAGCACGTTCATGCACAGCGGCATCACCGGGCTGGTGGAGATGGTCTACAATCCGCCGGCGACCGGGCACGTGGTGATCATCCTCGACAACGGCACGACGGCCATGACCGGCCTGCAGGAGCACCCGGGCACCGGCCGCAAGCTCAATCACGATCAGACGGGCAAGGTGGTGGTGGAGGACCTGGCCCGGTCGCTGGGCATCAAGGACGTTCACCTGTGTGACCCGACGAAGGACGTGGACTCGTTCGAGCAGCTGCTGAAGGACTGCCTGGGCAACGGGCGGCTGAACCTGATCATCGCCCGCCGGCCTTGCTTGCTGGCGGCCAAGCGGATCAAGGAACTCGAGGCCCGCGACGCGGGGAAGGGAGCGTAGCATGACGGATAAAGCCACCAACGTGGTCGTCGCCGGCCTGGGCGGACAAGGCGTGTTGAAGGCGTCGGACATCCTGGCCGACGCGGTCTTCCGCGCGGGCTTCGACGTGAAGAAGAGCGAGATCCACGGCATGAGCCAGCGGGGCGGCTCGGTCGCCAGCGACGTCCGTTTCGGACGGCAGGTGTTCAGCCCGATGGTCACCCCCGGCGAGGCCGACTACCTGCTGGTGCTGGCCGCGGATCAGGTGGATAATAACCGCTACGTCCTGCGGGAGGGCGGCACGTTGATTTCGCCCGACCGCGTCGACGAAGATCTGTTGCCCGATCGCCGCAGCCTCAACATCGCCCTGTTGGGCGTGCTCAGTGCGTACCTGCCCATCGCCGAGCCGGTCTGGCTGGAGGCGGTCAAGGCGGCCCTGGCGCCCAAGCTGCACGAGGCGAACATGCAGGCGTTCGCGATCGGCCGCTCGAGCGTGAAGCAGTAGCCACGAGCCAGTAGCCAGTGGCTAGTGGCAGGTGTTGAACGGGGTGGCGGCCTTCCCAGGCCGCCACCTGGATGAAGCCGGGAGCCAGTGGGCCGTAGTCACTGGCCGCCAGGCCCTACGGGGCTTACGCCCTGGGCCAAGCACGGCCGCCGCTACGGTGCTGAAGCAGGCGATGGCAAAACACGGCCGCCCCTGCGGGGCTGAAGCGGACGATGGTGAAGACGACAAAGGACGCACTATGACTGATTCAACTAGCGAGGTCCAATTCCACCCCGCCAGCGCGCCGGACTATCTGCCGCAGGCGCAGCTGAGGAACCTGCAGCTCCGGCGGCTGCAGAGCATGGTGGAGATTGCCTACAAGAACGTGCAGCTGTTCCGCACGCGGATGGACGAGAAGGGCCACACGCCGGCGGACATCCGCACGCTGGCCGATATCGTCAAGCTGCCCTTCACCGTCAAGAGCGACCTGCGCGACACGTACCCGTTCGGCCTGTTCGCCAGCCCGATGCGCGACATCGTCCGCCTGCACGCCTCCAGCGGCACGACGGGCAAGCCCATCGTGGTGGCGTACACCCGGCAGGACGTGGAGGTGTGGTCCAGCGTGATGGTCCGCAGCTTCGCCGCGTGCGGCCTGCACGAGGGCGACATCATCCAGAACGCCTACGGCTACGGCCTGTTCACCGGCGGCCTGGGTGCGCACTACGGGGCCGAGGCGCTGGGCGCGACGGTGATCCCGATCTCCGGCGGCAACACCGACCGCCAGATTATGGTGATGAAGGACTTCGGCGTCACGGCCATCTGCTGCACGCCGAGCTATTTCATCCACCTCATCGAGCGGGCGGGCGAGATGGGCATCGACGTCAAGACCCTGCCGCTTCGCGCGGGCGTGTTCGGGGCCGAGCCCTGGACGCAGGCCATGCGCGAGCGGATCGAGATCAACAGCAACGTGAAGGCGTTCGACATCTACGGCCTGTCGGAGATCATCGGCCCCGGCGTGGCGATCGAGTGCGAGCACCAGGACGGCCTGCACGTGTTCGAGGACCATTTCTACCCCGAGATTATCGACCCCCAGACGCTGGCCCCCGTGCCTGACGGTCAGGAAGGCGAGCTGGTGCTGACGACGCTGTCGAAGCAGGCGATGCCGATGATCCGCTATCGCACGCGGGACATCACGTCGCTGCTGAGCGAGAAGTGCCCCTGCGGGCGGACGATCAGGCGGATGCGCCGCATCGGCCGGCGAAGCGATGACATGTTCATCATCCGCGGCGTGAACGTGTTCCCCTCGCAGATCGAGGCGGCGATGCTGACGGTGGAAGGCACGCTGCCGCACTACCAGATCGTGCTGACCCGCGAGAAGGGCCTCGACCGCATGGAAGTGCAGATCGAGGTGACGGCGGCCATCTTCTCCGATCGCATCACCGGGCTGGAGGAACTGCAGCGGAAGATTTCGCACGCGGTGGAGAACACCATCGGCATCCGCGCCGACATCCGCCTCGTCGAGCCCCACACCATCCAGCGGAGCGAGGGCAAGGCGAAGCGAGTGATCGATAAGAGGAACATGGCTTAGATCGTGCCGATGCGCGCGGCATGGGCGGCGTTGCTGGCGAGCGGAGACATGTTAACTGGTTAATTCGTTAACTGGTTAACTCGGGAGGTGACGCCGCGATTGAGATGGCGTCACCATGACCGCCGGGTGCAAAGGTTCAACAAGAGCAACCAGTCAACCAGTTAACGAGTTAACCAGTTAACTAGATAACGAGGCGTCCATGAAGATCAACCAACTGTCGCTGTTCCTGGAGAACAAGCCCGGTCACCTGCGCCTGGCATGTAAGGCGCTGGCCGATGCGGGGGTGAATATCCTGACGCTGTCGCTGGCCGACACGCGCCAGTTCGGCATCCTGCGCCTCATCGTCCGCGACTGGGAGAAGGCCAAGACCGTGCTGGAGCAGGCGGGCTGCGTGGTCAACATCACCGAGGTCGTCGCCACCGAGGTGGTCGATCGCCCCGGCGGGCTGGCCGACGTGCTGGCCATCATCGACCAGGCGGGCCTGAACATCGAGTACATGTACGCCTTCACCTTCCGCAAGGAAGACAAGGCCGTGCTCGTGTTCCGCTTCGACGACCCCGACTCGGCCATCAAGGCCCTCCAGGCCAAGGGCATCAACGTCATCAGCGGCGTCGAGCTCTACAGCCGGGCAGGAAAGTAGCCCGCCGAGGCGCTGATCCGCGTGACCACGCTGAAACGTCTCGCTGTTCATGACGTGCGGCATGCCCCGCCCGAGCCGGCCCGGCCGCATGCCAGCGCGATGACGCCGGTGCGTCCACATGGGAGAATAATATGGCTTTATTTGCATATGAGAACCGCATCTTCGACCCCGCCGAACTGATGTCGCGGCAGGGCCTTGCCTCGCTCCAGCTCCAGCGCCTGCAGGAGACGGTCGAGCGCGTGGCGGAGGTCCCGTTCTACAAGGACGCCTTCCAGAAGGCGGGCTTTCGCCCCGGAAGCATCCGAACGCTGGACGATGTCCGCCGCCTGCCGCTGACCGTCAAGACCGACTTCCGCGACAACTATCCCCTGGGCCTGCTGGCCGTGCCGCGCGAGAACGTCGTGCGCATCCACGGCTCCAGCGGCACGACGGGCAAGCCCATCTTCGTCGCGTATGACGAGCACGACCTGCGCCTCTGGGCTGACCTGTGCGCCCGCTTCCTCGTCGCCGGCGGCCTGCGCGCAGAGCACACGGTGCACATTGCGTTCGGCTACGGGCTGTTCACGGGCGGCTTCGGGTTGCACTACGGCGTGGAGCGGGTGGGGGCGGCCGTCGTTCCGGCGGCGTCGGGCAACACGCCGCGGCAGATCATGCTGATCAACGACTTGGAGTCGCAGGTGCTGGTGTGTACGCCCAGCTACGCGCTGAACATCGCCGAGGTGGCCCGCCAGGAAGGGCACGATCCGCGGACGCTGCCGCTGAAGTTCGCCCATTTCGGCGGCGAGCCCTGGACCGAGGACATGCGCCGCACGATCGAGAGCGAAATGGACCTGATGGCGTTCAACAACTACGGCCTCAGCGAGGTCATGGGCCCCGGCGTCAGCGGCGAGTGCGTGGTCCGCGACGGCATGCATATCCAGGAGGATCACTTCCTGGTAGAGTGCATCGACCCCCAGACGCTCGAGCCGGTGAAGGATGGCGAGCGCGGCGAGCTGGTCTTCACCACGCTGACCAAGCACGCCATGCCCGTCATCCGCTACCGCACGCGGGACATCGCCACGCTGGACCACCGGCCCTGCCCCTGCGGACGCTCGGGCGTGCGAATGAGCCGCATCGTCGGGCGGACGGACGACATGCTGATCATCCGGGGCGTAAACGTGTTCCCCTCGCAGATCGAGGAGGCCCTGCTCCGCGTGGAGGGCACCGCGCCGCACTACCTGATTGAGGTCTCGCGGCCTGGCAGCATGGACGAGGTGACGGTCCGCGTGGAGATCCGCCCGCAGGACTTCTCCGACAAGATGAGCCAGATGCAGGCCTTGCGTGATAAAATCGATCGGGAGATCCAAGCGGTGGCCGGCATTCGTATGAATGTGGAGCTGGTGGGGCCGCAGACGATCGAGCGGTCGCTGGGCAAGGCCAAGCGAGTGGTCGACCATCGGCGGGAACGAGGCCAGATTTGACCGGCTGTGGATCGTGAACCGAAACCCCGACCCGGGCGTGCGTAAGAGCCGATTTTGATGCACGTTCTTAATGTACTAACGTTTAGGTTGAGGCCGTGTCCAATTTAGCAGACGGCAATAGCGGTGACCCGCCGGCCAGCGACGTCGGGCGGCTCGTCCAGCAAGCCCGCAGCGGCGAACTGGGCGCTTTTGACATTCTCGTAGGGCGTTACCAGCGTCAAGCGACCGCGGTGGCCTATCGCCTGCTGAACAATCTCGACGACGCGATGGAAGTGACGCAGGATGCGTTTCTTCGGGCCTACGACAAGCTGCCGCTGTTGACCAACGCGGGCCAGTTCGGCCCCTGGCTGATGCGGATCGTGAGCAACCTGGCCCTCAATCGCCGCCGGGCGCGGGCGCTGCGGAATGCGGCGTCGATCGACGCTGCCAGCGGCGATGACGAGGGACGCGAGCTGAGCCTGCCGGACGACTCAGCCGAATCGCCGCTGGAGGCGGCCTCGGCAAAGGAAATGGAAGCGCAGATTGACAAGGTGCTGGGCGACCTGCCCGAGATGCAGCGCAAGGCGCTGGTGATGTTCAGCGTGGCCAAGATGCCCCAGAAGGACGTGGCCAAGATGCTGGGCTGCAGCGTCGAAGCGGTGAAGTGGCACGTGTTCACCGCCCGCAAGAAACTCAAGGACCGCCTGAGAGACTACTTGTAGAAGAAAGCTCGAATTACGAAGCACGAAATCCGAAACAAAGAAGAAACACGGATTTTGGATTTCCTGAGGTGGTGTATGAACGACAAGATGAACCAAGCCGACCAGCTCGAGTTTGAGCTCTGCCAGTACCTCGACGGGCAGCTGGGCTACTTCGCTCGGCGGCGCATGGAGAAGCGGCTGGCCGAGGACCCGCATCTGCGCGAGGAGCTGCAGAAGTATGCCGCACTGGACGAGCAACTGGCGTCGCTGGGCGCCAGCGAGATCGACGGCCTGGACTATTCCAGCCAGCGCGAGGACATCATGGCCTCGCTGGAACGACGGAACCTGCTGGAGCATCGCCGCTCGCGCCTCCTCGTGCTGCGGCCTCGCTTCGTGGGCGGGCTGGTGGCGGTTGCTGCGGCGGTTGCGGCCGCCTTCGGCGTGTGGACGATGATGAAGCCCGCTTCGGCGCCCGTGTCGCCGGTCAGCGAAGTGACGGTTGCCGTCCTGGCCCCGGCGGCCCCGACCCGCGAGAGCGTGGTCGAGGTCACCTGCCTGCGGATGGAGATGACCGACATCCGGCTGGCGCCGCCCGAGAACCTGCTTTCGCCCGATCTGCCGCGGGGCACGGTGATGGTGGCCGCCGGCAGGACGCCGCCGCAGGAACTCACTCAGGCTCCCATTCCGTTCCCCGAAATGAGATAATTGTTGACCGAGCTCTTGATGGGGTGGCCGCCTTGCGAGGCCGCCGCCCGGTCACTTTGATTGGCGGCCGCCTGCGAAGGCAGCCGCCCGTTCTGTCGAGGAGAAGATATGCACAAGATGCGATTTGTAGCGGCGGTGCTGGCGGCGGGCCTGTGGGCGGCGGTGGCCTGCGGCCAGACGGCGCCGGTGAACCTCCAGCAGGCGCTGGACAAGCCTTTTGACCTGGTCCTGGACGACGTCCCGATCTCCGAGCTGTTCGCTCGCCTGCAGGCCAGGACGGGCGTGAAGTTCATCATCGAGGACTCGACGCTCGCCTGCCTGCCGTACCGCGACCAGACCCGCGTGAGCGTGAAGCTCAAGAACGTCATGCTTCGCAAGGACCTATCACGGCTGCTGGCGCCGCAGGCGTTGCAGTGGGTGATCGAGAACGACTCCGTCCGCATCGTTCCCAATGAGGCACTCGCCCGCATGTGCCGCAGCGCCACCTACGACGAACTGCAGATCCTCGTGAAGCTTTACGGCGAGAGGCTTCAGGGCCCCGAGCAGGGCTCGGCCGTCGAGCAGCTTCGCAAGGTCACCGGTAGCAAGGATCTCGACGTGGTGTTCCAGGTCTCGGCCGACAAAACGGCGGCCATCGCCCGTGCCGACCGCGCCCTGCCGGGGACGGCGGCCCAGTGGCTTGACGCGCTGTGCCAGGGCCAGCCGTGGACTTGGTACCTCTACGGCGACGAGATCATCGTGGTCGAGCGCAAGGCGCAGATCAACCGCCAGCTCCAGCAGCAGGTGTCGCTGCGTTACCAGAACGAGAAGCTCGTGACGGTCCTGCTGGACCTCTCTCGCAAGGCCCGCGTCACGCTGTCGATGGACCCCGGCGTGCTGAAGTACGTGCCGTCGGAAGTGGCGACCAACTTCAACCTCATCATGGCCGACGCGACGATCGCCCAGGCCCTGGAGGTGATCCGCGGCGCGACGGGGCTGGAGATTCTCCGCACGGATGACGGCCTGCGGGTCATGGTCAGCGAGGACCTCAAGAAGCAGGAGGAGCGTGCCCCGCAGCGCAAGCCCTCGGCGTTCATGGTCCGCATGAACATGCCCGGCCCCGATGGCACGAACGTCGAGGTCTTCTTCCGCAGCGATGACCTGCCGGAGGAATTCGTCGAGCAGGTGCTGGCCGAGAAGGCCAAGCTGATGGCTAAGTACGGCACGAAGAAGACGACGACGCAGCCGGCCGAGGGCGACGTCGAACATTGATGATTCATCGCGGCCCCGGCGGCCGCCTTGCAGGTGAGACGTTGACGCGGCGGCCTCAAGCGGGCCGCCGTGTCATTTCAAGCCTCCGCAAACGATCGGCTTGTGTGAAGGTGTTTCCACATCTGCATGATCTCGCTATTTGCCGGTTGACAATCGCCCAGCCGGCCGGGACAATAAGCCCGGGCTGGCGGTTGTTGGGAAAATGGTTTCCCGTGCCGCTGGCGAATTCGGTTAGCGTCCGCGTTCATTTGCAGCTTGCAAGCCAGGTTTTACCGCAACAGTGAAGACATTTCACCCGAGCGGATCAGTAGGCTTGGATTTGGGCGGCGAATCCAATGAGCTGATTCTTCTTTTCAAAGGAGCCATTGTTATGGCATCAGGCAAGGTGAAGTGGTTTAACGATTCGAAGGGGTTTGGTTTCATCACGGCAGAAGACGGCACCGATGCATTCGTGCATCACGGTGATATCCAGGGCGAAGGCTTCAAGTCCCTCGCCGAAGGCCAGGCCGTCACGTTCGATCTGACCCAGGGCCCCAAGGGTCCCAAGGCGATCAACGTCCGCAAGGCATAAGCCTTCTCGCTGACCAAAAAAGACGCCGTCGGAAACGACGGCGTTTTTTTATCGACACATTTTTTGCGACGGTCGGGGTGTTACATCCTCTTGCCCAGCAGGCGGGCGACGAGGTCGTCCTCGTAGGCGGGCAGGTCGGTCCAGTTCATGGCCACGTGCATCTTCCTGGCCTTGGGATCGCGGACCATCATGCCGTCGTCGCGGACGCTGATGGCGAGATCCTGCATCTCCAGCCACTGCGTGCTGTAGGCGAGGTGAATGGCGACGGTGTCGAAGAGGATGGAGCTTTGAGTCTCGAGTTGGCCCGCGTGCTCGTAATTGACGCGTTTGAGCCACACCTCGTAGTTCTCCATGATCGCCTGGGCCAGCGGCTGGGTGGACCGGCGGATGGCCTGGTACTTCTCGCCCGTCAGGCGGATGACGCCGCAGGTGTCCAGCGGGGTGATGGTGACGTCCCAGGGGGCGCTGAGGGCGGCCTGCGCGGAGGGGATATCGATCTGCACGTTGTACTCGACGATGGGGCCGGCCTTGCCGTTGTGGTTGCGGTCGATGCTGCCGTGCATGCCGACGAATCGTGCCCGCTGGACGATGCGCGGCTCGCGACGGATCGCCTCGCGGATGTTGGGCACCGGGCCGATGCACATGAGCGTCACCGGCCGGGGCGAGTTCATGATCGTCTCGATGATCGCGGCCACGCCGTCCTCATGCACCTTGCCCCGGTAGCGGCTGAGCTGGTAGCCCTCCACCCACGCCTGCTGCGTATCCTGCCCCGGCACGGTGGGCTGGCGGATGCCGATGCCCACGGGCACATCGGTGCGGCCGGCCACCTCCAGCAGCCTGGCGATGATCTTCGCGCGGTACTCGGTGTCGAACGTGTCGCTCACGATCAGCTTCACGTCCAGCTCCGGCGACAGCAGCATCATCACCATCGCCCACGTATCGTCGATATCCCCGCCGATGTCGGTGTCGAGGATCACGGGAATGGCCAAGCGGTCGCTCATGCTCAAGATATCGCTCCTTCGGATGTCGGCGTACGGGAAGAAACTGGTGAATCAGTTGATCAGTGAATCGGTGGATCGGCAGAGCGCACCTTGATTCGCCGACTCACCAAGCCACTGATTCACCGATTCAATGAATCACTGTTTCACTTCTGCGCAGCTACATGCTGGCGGCGTAGGTGTCGGGCGCGGCGGATTCGAAGCGGGTGATCTCCTTGCGGAACACGAGCTTCACGATCCCGGTGGGGCCGTTACGCTGCTTGGCCACGATCAACTCGGTCGTGCCGGTGGGGTTGTACCCTTCTTCGCCCAGGTGGTAGTAATCCTCGCAGTGCAGCAGCGTGACCACGTCGGCGTCCTGCTCGATCGAGCCCGACTCCCGCAGATCGCTCATTCGCGGGCGGTGCGTCTCGCGGTCGGTGGGGCCGCGGTTCAGCTGCGCGGCGCAGATGACAGGGATCGACAGCTCGCGGGCCAGGGCCTTGATGCCGCGGCTGATCTCGGTGATCTGCTCGTGGCGGGGCGTGCCCGAGCCGCCGCCCCACGTCATCAGCTGGAGGTAATCGAGGAAGATGCACTTGATATCATGTGCCGCCTTGAGCCGCCGCGCCTTGGCCCGCAGCTGAAGGATCGTCAGCACGGGCGAATCGTCGATGAAGATCGGGGCCTGCTCGAGGTTTCCCGCGGCGATCTGCAGTTCCTTCCAGCTCTCGGGCGTGATGCCGCGACGCATCTGCCGCAGGTCGAACCGCGCGTGCGAGGCGAGGAATCGCTGCGTCACCTGCTCCTTGGACATTTCCAGCGAGAACACCGCGATGGGGTTGTTGTCGGTGACGGCCATGTACTCGGCCATGTTCAGCAGGATGGACGTCTTGCCCATGGAGGGGCGCGCGGCGAGGATGATCATTTCGCCGTTCTGCAGGCCGCTGGTCATCTCGTCGAAGACGTGGTACCCGGTGGCCAGGCCCGTGATGAGCTGGCCCTCGTTCTTCATCAGACCTTCGAACGCCTGCTGCAGGAGGCCTTTGAGGGCGACGGCCTGCTGGCCTATGCGGGATTGGGAAATCTCAAACACGCGCTGCTCGCACTGCTCGACGACCTGGGCGGCCTCCTCGTTGGAGTCGTACGCCTCGCGGATCATCTCGTTGCCGGCGAGGATCAACTCGCGCAGCAGGGCCTTGTCGCGGACGACCATCGAGTAGTACTCGGCATTGCCCGCGTCGGGCAGGCCCTCCACCAGCGGGACGATGTATTCCATCCCGCCGACCTGATCGAGCAGCTTGAGGCGGACGAGTTCTTCGCGCAGGGTCACGAGGTCCACGGGCTTGTTGACCGACCGCATCTCCACCAGGGTGCTGTAGAGGATCTGGTGGGCGGGGCGGTAGAAGTATTCGCTCTTGAGGATCTGCACGACGATGTCGACGGCGGGGGCGTACAGGATCATGGAGCCCAGCACGCACGCCTCGGCCTGGATCGAGTGGGGAGGAATGCGCTGCAGGCCGCCGCCTTCGGTCGTGGGATTCGAGTTTGCCGTCGCCATCGTTGCTTCTTTGATGCGGCCGTCGCGGCCGACTTGTGGTAGCTTCCGCCCGGGCACTGAACGATCCCGTCGCGCAGTCGATTTTAATGCTCTCTGCGACAGCGCGACAAGGGATAACCCACGAATCACTCCGGCAAAAAGTCAAAAAAAGACCTAAGCGATTCCCCGCGCAGCGCCTCTCAAAAAAAGCAGCGCGGCGACCCATGATGAGATCGCCGCGCGCATAGATGAACACATCAGCAAGACCGCCGAGACGTCCCCGGCTGCGCCAGGTGCGGCGCCCGGTTTGCACCCGGCGCCGGTGTCGCGGCGGTCGCGGACGTTATTCGCGTTCTTCGGAGGACTCGTCAGCCGTTTCGGCCGCGGGGGCCTCGTCGGGCGGGATGACGTTGCCGGCCTCGTCGCGGAGGGGCACGACCCACACGTGGAGGGTGGCCTTGATATCCTCGGCGAAGCTGACGACCACGTCATACTTGTCCAGCTGGCGGATGGCGTTCTCCAGCAGGATGGTCTTGGCCTCGACGAAGATGTTCATGCCGGCCAGGGCAGCCACGATCTGGGCAGGCCCGATCGAGCCGTACAGGTGGCCTTCGGCGTTGGCGCGGGCAGGAATGGTGACTTCCTTGCCTTCCAACAGCTGGGCCTGCACCTGGAGCTCGGCGCGTTCGCGGGCGAGCTGTTCGAGGTACTTCTGCTTCTCGGCCTCGACGGCCTTGAGGTTGCCGGCGGTGGGCTGGACGGCCAGCCGCTGGGGCAGCAGATAATTGCGGGCATAGCCCGATTTGACTTCGACGACCTCGCCAATCTTGCCGAGGTTCGAGACGTTTCTTCTCAGGAGCACTTTCATGCGTTAATCCTCGTTATCGTGTTGGACAGCCTAGCTGACGTACGGCATCAGGGACATGAACCGGGCGTACTTGATGGCCTTCTTGGCCTTGCGCTGGCAGGCGGCGCAGTTGCCGCTCCGCTTGCGGCTGAACAGCTTGCCGTGCTGGGTGCAGAGCTTGCTGAGCACGGGGATGTCCTTGTAGTCGATGTGGGTGACCTTGTCGCGGCAGAACCGGCACTTGGCCTGCTCACGAAAACGGGGCTTCCGCTTGCGCTTCAGGGCGGCGGCCTTCGATCCGGGGCGTTTCTTCATGAACATGGTGTTTACCTCAAAAGTGACGTTGTTTCGTTTTCAGCACGTGGCAGGCCAAAAGCCCGCGACGATTAGAACGGGATATCTTCACCGGCCGGGGGTTCACCCTCGTAGGGCGGCTCGGGAACTTCTTCGTGCTCGCCTTGGCCCTGGGGGGCCTGGGGCGCTTGACGCTGCGGGGCCGGACGCGACTGTCCGCCCTGGCCGCCGCCGGCGGGGGCCCCGCCCGGAGCGCCCAGGAACTGGAAGCGGTCCACGATCACGCGGTGCTTGCTCCGTTTCTGGCCGTCCTTGCCCTCCCACATCGAGAACTGCAGCCGGCCCTCGACCAGCAACTGCTTGCCCTTGGAGAGGTACTGGCCGCACACTTCGGCCTGCTTGCCGTACACGCGGCAGTCGATGAAGCAGACGTCTTCCTTGTTGTTGCCCTGGGCGTCGCGCCAGCGATGGTTGATCGCCATGCCCAGCTCGGCCACCGCCGTCTGGTTGGGCAGGTACGAGATCTGCGGGTCTCGGGTGAGATTGCCGACCAGGATGACCTTGTTGAAGTTCGCCATGTCGCTCTCCGCTAGGGGTTATGCCGTGCCGATCCCGCGCTGCCGTCAGCGGCTGCGCCACGGGGGCGGGCGGTTACTTTTCCTCTTCGGCAGCCGGCTCGTCGGCCAGGGCGTCGATCGAGGGGATTTCCTCGATCTCCGCAACGGCGGCGGCGGGGGCGGCGGCAACGGCCGGGGCGCCTTCGGCGTCGGTGCGCTCCACGGGGGCCGGCGTCGAGGTGGCCGGGGTCTGGGCGTTGATCTCTTCGTCGGTGATGACATCGCGGCGGAGGATCAGCGAGCGGAGGACGCGCTCATCGAGGGCGCAGTCGTGCTCGATCTCGACGATGTTCAGCGGGTTGACCTTGAAGTAGGCCAGCACGTACAGCCCGCGCTTGCGGCCCTTGATTTCGAAGCAGAGCTTGCGGTCGTCCCACGGCTTCATCGTCAGGATTTCCGCCTCGCGCCGCTCCAGAATACTGCGGACGGGCTGGCTGATTCCGGCGAAATCCGTGCCCGAGTCCATCAGGAACATGCCTTCGTACGTTTTCTTTTCCTGGTTCATGTGCGACTTTCCGTTCATTCAGGCGTTTCGGCCTTGCGATTATACTTGTCCATGACGCGGGTAATGCCGTCACGGACCCAATTCTCCACGGCCTCTGCGGCCACGTTCACTGCGATCTGTATCTCGATCCATTCCTGCGGCGTAAAGGACTGCAGGACGAAATCAACCGAATCCATATAGGGCGGCTGGGGGCCGATGCCCAATCGCAGCCGCGCGACCTTGTCGGTGCCCAGGCCCCGGATCACGTCGGCCAAGCCCTTGTGCCCGCCGGCCGAGCCATCGGCCCGCGCCCGCAGGCGGCCCAGCGGCAGGGCCAGGTCGTCCAGCACCACCAGCACATCCGAGGCCGGCACCTTGTAGAAGGTCGCCAGCTCCACCACGGCCGTGCCCGAGAGGTTCATATACGTGTGCGGTTCCAGCAGCAGCACACGATCCGCTCCGGCCACGCCGCGTGCCTCGGTCAGCACGCCGCCGAACGCCTTTCGCCCGCGATCGAGCTTCCAGCGACGGCGCAACGCGTCGATCACTTCAAACCCGACGTTATGCCGCGTCTGCACATAACGCAGGCCGGGGTTGCCCAGCCCGACGACGATCTTGGTGGCCTGTTCGCCCATCGAAATCGTTCCCATCGCAGGCCGCCGGGCCCGTTGTTCCATTTCCGCAGCCGCGGCCGTTCGCACGGCGGCGGCCGATCCTTCACGCCGCGGCACGAGGAAACCTCGCCCGCGACGCCACAAACGTTATTCCTTCTTCTCGGCCTTGCCGGCGGGGGCTTCGCCTGCGCCCTCTTCGCCTTCTTCCTTCTTCTCGCGGATGACTTCGGGCTCGGCGCCGCCTTCGGCAACCTCCGCCACGGCCTCTTCCACTTCCACGACCAAGGTGACCGAGCAGATCAGGATTTCGCCGTCGATCAGCAGCTTGGCGCCCGCCGGCAGCGGCAGGTCCTTGGCCTTGATCACGTCGCCAACCTTCATTTCGGCCACGCTGACGCGGATGTCGTCGGGGATGGACGTCACGAGGCACTCGATCGGCACGGCCGCGGTCACCTGCTGCAGCACGCCGGCTTCCTCGCCGGTGCCCTGGGGCTTGCCGCGGAGGATGACCGGCACGGTGACCTGCACGCGCTCATCGAGGCTGACGCGGGTGAAGTCCATGTGCAGCAGTTCCTGACCGAAGTTGTCGTACTGCACGGCCTTGATCAGCACGTGCTGGCTCTGGCCGTCGACGTCCAGTTGCAGCAGGCGGCTGCCCTTGTGGACGGCGGCGTCGGCCTCGCGGCCGTCGATCGCCACCGGCACCGGCGTCTCGCCGTGCCCGTAGATGATCGCCGGAACCATGCCCTGCTCGCGGACGCGCTTGACCTTGTGCGTGCCGACTGCTTCCCGCTTCGTCGCCTTCAATGTCGCCATTGCCATGTTTTGATCTCCTAGCCTGCGGCGCCGTACGGACTAGCCGCGGCCGCCATCTTCATAGCACGAGCGTCTCGCCCGTGATTGCTGCGGCCGTCGCGGCCGCGAAAAAACCGTTCGCAGCGGGCCAACGGCCCGCGACCGTTTATTGACCTCGTCCGCCATCTTTCAGGAACAGACTGCTTACCGATTCGTCATTGTGGATGCGATAGATCGCCTCGCCCAGCAGCGGGGCGACGGACAGCACCTTCAGCTTGCCGATGGACGCCATCTTTTCAGGACCCACCGGGATCGTGTCCGTCACCACCACCTCGTCGATGGGGGCGCTGTGGAGACGTTCGGCGGCCGGGCCGCAGAGCACCGCGTGCGTCGCGCCCACGAAGACGCGAACGGCGCCCTCGTCCTTGCACAGCTTGGCGGCGCTGGAGACCGTGCCGGCCGTGGTGATCATGTCGTCCATCATCAGAACGGTCTTGCCCTTGACGTCGCCGATGACGCGGCCGACCTCGACGCTCGAGCCGCTGGTGCGGCGCTTGTCGATGATGGCCAGGTCGCCGCCGATGCGTTCGGCATACATGCGGGCGCGCTTCGCGTTGCCGGGGTCGGGGCTCACCAGGACCAGGTCCTGGAAGTTCCGTTCGCTCCAGTAGCGGCTCAGGACGGGCTCGGCGTAAAGATTGTCCACCGGGATGTCAAAAAAGCCCTGGATCTGGGCGGCGTGCAGGTCCATCGTCAGCACGCGGTCGGCCCCGGCCGTGGCGATGATGTTCGACACCAGCTTGGCCGTGATGGGCACGCGGCCCTCGTCCTTGCGGTCCTGGCGGGCGTAGCCGTAATACGGCAGCACGGCCGTGATCCGCTCGGCCGAGGCGCGGCGGGCGCAATCGATGAAGATCAGCAGCTCCATCAGGCTCTCGTTCACCGGGGTGCACGTGGGCTGGATGAAGAACACGTCGCGGCCGCGGACATCTTCTTCGAGCTTGACCAGCAGTTCGCCGTCGGGGAAGGGCAGCGTCTTGAGCTGTCCCAGCGGGATGCCCAGGTAATCGCTCACCTTCTGGGCCAGCTGCGGATTGGCGCGGCCGCTGAAGATCTTCAGGTTGCCCATCATTTCTTCGCTCCCTTGGCAAGTCGCTGCGAGAGAATCCGTTCCACGTCTGCCAGCTCCGGCAGGGTGTTGATGCTGAGCACTTCCTCGGGGGGCACGGCGGCGACGGCGGCGAGCTTCTTGCCGGCCGCTCGCAGCAACGCCAGCGTGTCGGTGAGGTAGTATTCCTGCTTGCGGTTGTTGTTGGTGAGCTTGGGCAGCACGTCGCGAAGGGCGGCGGCGTCGAAGCAGTACAACGAGACGTTCACTTCCTTCACCGCCCGCTGGGCCTCGGCGGCGTCGAGATACTCGACGATGCCTTCGAGCTCGCCATTGGCCGAGCGGACGATGCGGCCGTACTTGGCGGGCTCGTCCATGATGCAGGTGGCCAGGGTGCAGGCGGCGCGTTCCTTATTGTGCGTGTCGATGAGTTTCTTGAGGGTGGCCGGGCGGATCAGCGGGCCGTCGCCGGCGACGACGAGCACCGGGCCCGACAGGGCCGCCAGTTCGCCGCAGCAGACCATGACGGCGTGGCCGGTGCCAAGCTGCTGCGTCTGCTCGACCCAGGCGACGTCGGTGTGGGCGGCGAATGCGTCGCGAACCATCTGGGCCTCGTGGCCGATGACGCCGATGAGGCGGTCGCAGCCGGCCTCGCGGCAGGCGTCGAAGACCCACGCCAGCATCGGGCGACCGCACAATTTGTGCAGCACCTTCGGCAGGGGCGAGTTCATCCGCGTGCCTTTGCCCGCGGCCAGGATGATGGCTGTGACCGACATTCCGCTTCCGTGAGTTTGTTTGACGCAGCACGGCGGCTGGCCCGTGGTCTACGTCTCTTCAACGACATCGATTCCAGGCGAAATAGCTACCCGGCCTGGACTCGAACCAGGAATAGAAGAACCAAAATCTTCTGTGTTGCCAATTACACCACCGGGTAATGGGTAACGTAGGCCGGCATTCAGGCGTCCCATTTTCCGGCCTGGCACTGCATGTTGCGGCGGGGGACCCGTTCGGAAGCTGTGAGCAGGAGGCCGCAACCTCACCTGCCCATTTCCCACTCTGGCGGGAACGCTCCGTGCGAACGGAAGACGCCTGTCACTTAAGTCGTATAAGAATAGAGGCCCCCGCGTTCTGTGTCAATGGTCTTGTGGCGATTATTTCCCCCGGCGGCCGAGGGCGCCGGGCGACAGGAAGAGCGGGATTTCACGGATTGACGGATTACACCAATAGATTCATCGCGATCTGCCCCACGCCCGAAGAGCTCCCGCACAAAGGGCGGCAGCGAATCGCGGGGCGCGGTAGAATGAGGCGCATGAGCGACAGTGCGAACAACTTGATCCGCGATCATCGCCGCCAGTGGCGGGACTGCCTGTACGTTTACCCGGTGATCTCGCGGCGGAGCAGGGGGCTGAGCATCGGCGTGAACCTCAACCCCGACAAGCGGTGCAATTTCTCGTGCATGTACTGCCAGATCGACCGCAAGGTCTCGCGAGGCCTGCAGGGCGTGGACCTGCCCACGCTGCATCGCGAGCTCGAGCTGGCCATGGACGAGGCCACCAGCGGCCGCCTGTGGCAGCAGCCGCCGTTCTCGGTCGCCCCGATGGACAAGCGGCGGATCAACGACATCGCCTTCAGCGGCGACGGCGAGCCGACCTGCCTGCCCAACTTCGATGAGGCGGTGGCCGTGGCGGCCGGGGTGCTGAAGAAGTTCCTCAACGGCGGTGCCGGCGGCGTGAAGCTCATCGTCATCACCAACGCCACGCAGCTTCACACGCCGCAGTTCCACAAGGCCCTGCCCGTGCTCGATACGCACAATGGCGAAATATGGGCCAAGCTCGATGCGGGGACGGAGGATTATTTCCAGCGGGTCAATCGCCCTTACCCGCGCGTGTCGCTGCGGCGGGTGCTGGAGAACATCCTGCAGATCTCGCGCGGGCGGCCCGTCGTCATCCAGAGCCTCTTCTTTCGGATCGACGGCATCGCGCCGCCGGAGTCGGAGGTGGCGGCATACATCGACAGCCTGAAGGAAACGCTGACCGGCGGCGGGCAGATCAAACTCGTGCAGATCCACACCATCGCCCGGGCTCCCGGCTCGGCCAAGGCCGCGCCCCTCGCTGATGCCGACCTCGACGCCCTCGCCGACCGCGTCCGCACCGCCATCGCCCCCGTGCCCGTCGAGGTCTATTACGGGGTCGCCCAGTAGGGGCGGGCCTGCCCACCATTGACGGCAGGGGCTTTAATTTGCCGCCGTGGCCTCGCCGCAAGCGCCAGAACAGGGAGAGGCCGACGTACGCTAAAACGCAAGCGAACGGCGGCGGGTGGGTTGCCCGTTACCTCTTCCTCGCCGTTCCGTGTGCAGAACCTGCCGCTTCGCGTCAGAACCTGCACACCCTACTTTTCGCTGATGGCGTCGAGGATCTCGCTGTCGAGCTTGCCGTTGCCGGTCTGCAGGCGTTTGAGCGTGGCGATGCGCTTGAGGTTCTGGAGGTCCTTGGGGTTGATCTTCTTGCAGCCGTTGAGGTACAGCTCGGTCAGCGGCATGTCGAAGATGCCCGCGAGGCTCGAGAGGTTTTCGCAGTTGCGGATCGACAGCTTCGTGAGCTTCATGTTCTTCAGGGCCGTCAGGTCGCCGCCGAGGGCCTTGCAGTTGTCCATGTTCAGTTCCACCAGCGGCATGTCCTCGATGCCCTTGAGGATCGCGATGCTCTCGCACCCGCGGAGGTTGAGCTTGGTCAGCTTGAAGCCCTTCAGCGACGACAGGTCGCGGAGGTTCTTGTGGTCGGACAGGTCAAGCTCCTCCAGGGGCAGGTCCTTGAGGGCCACGAGGTTCACCAGGTTTTCGCACCCGCCCAGCAGCAGCCGCTTGAGCTTCGTGTTCTTGAGGATGCCCAGGTCCGCGCGGAGGTTGCGGCAACCGACGAGCCCCAGCTCCGTCAGCGGCAACTCGTCGACGCCCTTGAGGCTGACGATCTCATCGCAGCCGCCCATGCCGTGATCGCCCAGGTACAGCTTTGTGATCTTCGTGCCGTGCAGCGCCGTCAGGTCGCCGGCGATCTTCTTGCAGCCCTCCATATAGAGCTCGGTCAGAGGCAGGCCGCCCAGCCCCTCCAGCGACGTCAGGCCATCGCAGCCGGCGATGTCCAGCACCGCCAGCGTCTTGAGCCCCTTGAGTGCCGTCAGGTTGCCCTGCAGACCCTTGCAGCCGACCAGGCTAAGTTCCACCAGCGGCAGTTCCTCGATGCCGGACAGGCTGGCGAGGTTCTCGCACGAGCCCCCGCCTCGCCGCCCCAGGTACAGCCGGGCGACCGGAGCGCCCTTCAACGCCGACAGGTCGCCGCGGAGGTTCTTGCACCCGGCGAGCATGACCTCCGTCAGCGGGGCGTCCTCGATGCCGTCCAGGCTGCCCACGTCGTCCCAGGCGAGTTCCAGCCGCGTCAGCGGCATGCCCCTGAGCGGGAACAGGTCGCCGCGAAGGTTCCGGCAGCCCACCACGCACAGTTCCTTCAGCGGCAGGCCCTGGATGCCGTCGAGGGCCACCAGGTTGCCGCAGTTGTACACGATGAGTGATTGAAGCTTCAGGCCGTGCAGCGGCTCGATACGCTTGAGGCCCGGGCAACCGAGGAAGGTGACCGCGACGGGCCCCTCGGGGCCGTCGATGCTGTGGATGCCGAACAGCGGCTTGCCGCCGTTGTAGGTCGCCAGGGCCCGCGTGACCGTCTCCATGCGGGCCTCGGGCGATAGCTGGTCGCGCTGCTGAATGTAGGCCAGCAGCGGCTCGCTCGGCTGCCAGGCCGCCGGGGCCGACGCCGCCTGCGTCGTCGCCGTGCCGCCGCCCGCGGGGCGAGTGGCCGGCAGGGGCTCGGTCGTCGGGTCCAGCTTGGTCAATTCGGGCACGATCGACTCCAACGCCTCGCGGGCCTTGGCTGCCTCGGGCGACTCGGCCGCCTGCGACGCCTGGTACATCTGGAAGTACATGCGGGCGCGGCGAAGCAGCGGGGCCTTGGCGAACGGCGGGGCCGTCTTCGTCAGCGTCCGGTACCACGTGCCCAGTTCCAGCTTCTGCGCGGGCTTGAGCGTGTTGGCGTCCATGGCCGCCAGCGGCACGTTCGCACGGTACGTGTCGTCGGCGGCGTGCTCGACGAACTTGGCCGCCTCGTGCGGCTGATCCAGCTCGACGGTGTATATCTGCACCAGCTGGTTGGCCACGTTGTATTCGGAGGCATTGGCGAAGTACTTCGCGCGGAGCGGCTCGGCCCGCGCCAGGGCCGACTGCATCCCCACGCAGCGGGCGAGCTTCGCCTGGATGTCGTCCTTGCGCGGCGAGCGGACGGTCTCGGCGTAGCCGGCCGCCTGACGGTAGAGTCTCACCGCCTCGTTCCAGTCGCCGGCCGCGGCCTTCTGCTGTGCCTGCGGCGCCAGCAGGCCGATGAGGGCCTCGGCCGCGGGCCCACGGTCTTCCTTGCGTCCCTCGTTGTACCACCGCGTGGCCAGCTGTAACGTGCGGTCCATGCACTGGGGCTTGAGCTGGGGATCGATCTCGCCCAGCTGCCGCAACGCCGCCAAGGCCGTGCCATAGCCCGCGAAGTTCCGCTGGCCCAGGTCGTAGGCCTTCTCGCACAGCAGCCGCTGCAGCTTGGGGCTGTCCTTGGCCGCGTCGACGGCGAGAAAGATTCGCCCGGCCAGCGCCGCGATTTCCTTCGCGCTGCCGGAGGCGAGGACCTTCTTGGTCTCCTCGCCGAACTGCGCGTTGAACGCTTCCTCGGGGGTCTCGGCGTACGCCAGGGCGACGGCGGCACCCAGCAGGGCAACGACGATAAGGTTACGGCGGTTCATGGTGCTCTCCTGGCAGGGACAAAGCAGAACAAAATCAGCCCAATGGATTGTAACGCGGCCGCCGCCTGCAATACAGCGCCGCCTTCTGCGTTAGACACACCAGAAGCCTTCCAAGGGAAACCAGAACCGAGATACAGGAGAAACCGATGAAGCATGTTTTGATCGCGGCATTCGTGGCGGCGTTGATCGGTGGAATGGCCAACCTGGCCCGCGCGGACGAGGCCGCCGGCACGGGCGACGCCAAGGGCGAGAAGAAGGCGTTGAGGCATGAGAAGTTCAAGGCCGCCCTGGCCAAGCTGAACCTCACTGACGAGCAGAAAACCAAGATCAAGGAGATCTTCAAGAAGGCCCATAGCGATGCCCAAGCCGCGGCGGACAAGTCCGCCAAGCTTGAGATTTGGAAGGCCGCCGTCGAGGAGGCCAAGAAGGTCCTCACCGCCGAGCAGCTCGAGAAGCTCAAGGAGTTCCAGGCCGAGCGCCGCAAGCACGCCAAGGACGACAAGTAAACAAGACGACCGCGCCGTCGCAGGCGTTGCCATTGTCATCCGGGCATCGCACGAGCCCCCGCTGAGGGGCCGGCGATGCCCGGTTGCCTTTCGTGGCCTCGCCTGGGATAGCGGAGGCATCCCTTTGCCGTCGGCCGTGCGTGTCGGTATACTTCATCTCCACGGAGACCTCCCGATGCCGGACGACAAGAAACATCAGAGCCAGCTCACGGTCCTGGGCCACATCCACACCCCGTTCAAGACGATGGACCAACTGCCCATCCAGGGCACCGCCAGCGATGCGGTCGGGACGGTGGCCATGCTGCCGCAGTTCTCCCAGGGCCTGACGGACCTGGACGGCTTCGACCGCATCTGGCTGCTGTACCTGATGCCGCGTTCGCAGAAGATCGAGATGATGATCATCCCGCGGCTGGACGGCCTGCCGCGCGGCGTGTTCGCAATCCGGTCGCCCATTCGCCCCAATGCCATAGGCATGGCGTGTGTGAAGCTCACCAAGGTGCATGGCTGCACGCTGCACGTGGTGGGGGTGGACATGCTCGATGGCGTCGAATTAATCGACATCAAGCCATACGTCCCCCGCTACGACAGCTATGAAGACGCCTGGGCCGGGTGGCTGGAACACCGCATCCCCTCGCAGAAGGCGTGGAAGGGGAAGAAGAAGTAACCGAGGGGGCGTGGCACCCTGATCACCGCGGTTCGGGTGATCATATCTCTTCCGTCTCCGCGTCTTTTGCTTTGAACCCGCGTGTCAGGAAGTCCTGCAGCAGCACGGCGGCGGCGAGGGCGTCCTGGCGGGCCTTCTTCTTCTTTCGCGTGAGGTGGCCGGCGAGGGCCTGGTCGGCGGTGAAGCTGCTGAGACGCTCATCCCAGAAGCGAATCTCCAGGGGGGTCGCGGCGGCCAGGCCGGCGGCCCATTGGCGAGTGAGCTTGGCCTGAGGGCCTTCGCTGTCGTCCATGTTCAGGGGCAGGCCGATGACGATGCCCTCGGCCCGGTAGTCGCTGGCGATCTGGCAGATCCGCGCGATGGCGGCGGCGGGCGGACTGGCCGGGATGGTCTCCAGCGGCGAGGCGATGCCCGGCGACACCGCCCCGAACGCCACGCCAATCCGCACCGATCCGAAATCGATTCCCAGCCAGCGATTGGCGGCCATGTCAAACGTACTTCGGCCCGTACTGGCGGGCGATGAGGCCGACGAGGTCCTTGAGACGCTGCGAGTCGCTCTTGGAACATACCAGCGTCGCGTCGGCGGAGTGGACGATGATGCAGTCGTCCATGCCCAGCACGGCCAGCAGGTGGTCGTTCTCGCTGACGACGATGTTGCGGAGGCTGTCGAGCAGGAAGGCGTTGGGGGCCACGACGACGTTGCCCTGTTCGTCCAGTTCGCTCACGCTCTCCAGGGCGGGCCAGCTGCCCACGTCCAGCCACTCGCACTTGAGCTCGACCATCATGACCTTGCGGGCCTTTTCCATGACGGCAAAGTCGATGCTGATCTTCTCCAGCGTGGGGTAGATCTTGGCCAGCAGGGGGGTAATGTCCTGCCCGGCCTTGATGGCCTCGGTGACGGGGGCGAGCTTCCGCATGCTCTCGGGAAGGAATTCCTCGAGGCTCTTGCGGATGGTGCGCACCTTCCAGACGAACATGCCGCTGTTCCAGAAATACTGCCCGCTCTCGACATAGCGGCGGGCGGTCTGGTGGTCGGGTTTTTCCTTGAAGCCCAGGACCTCGTGCACGCCGTCCTGCATCGTCTTGCCGCAGTGGACGTAGCCCAGCCCCGTGTGCGGCCAGGTCGGGCGGATGCCGAATGTCAGCAGGGCCTCGGGGGCCTTCTCGGCGGCGGCGAAGGCGGCGTTGACGCTCTCGGCGAAGCACTCGACGGGGCGGATGACGTGGTCGGCCGAGAACACGCCGACGGTGGCGTCGGGGTTCTTGGCCGCGACGATCTCGGTGGCCAGGGCGACGGCGTTGGCGGTGTCGCGGCCTTCGGGCTCGCCGATGATATTGCCCCGCGGCAGCTGCGGCAGGGCCTTGGCGACCTGGTCGGCATACTCGGCGTTGGTGATGACCCAGATGTTCTTGTTCTCGAACAGCCCCGAGAGGCGCTCGACGGCGAGCTCCAGCAGGTTCTTATGCCCCAGCAGCGGGATCAGCTGCTTGGGACGCTTGACGCGGCTCAGCGGCCAAAGCCTTGTGCCTGCTCCGCCGGCCATGATGATCGCATATCGCATTCGAATCTCCTAGGCGTGTGCGCACGCCGCACCGAGCCCTCGGCCGCGACGTCTTACCTTATAGTTATGGCGAATTATATCGGCATTCATCCTGGGTTTCCTGCAAAGAACAAATGCCGACGCGGAATTCCCATCGCCCGCCGCGGGTGCCCAGACCTTGTTTTGGCCGCGGACGAACGCTAGGCTGAGCCCCATGGAGACCCAAAGGAGCATGCATGATCATTGCGGGAATAGATGAAGCGGGATTCGGCCCGGTGCTGGGGCCGCTGGTGGTCTCGGCCACCGCGTTCTCGCTGCCGGACGAGCATGCGGGCACGTCGCTGTGGAAGATGCTCTCGGGCACCGTCACGCGGAAGGTCTCCAAGCGAAAGAGCACCCTGGCCATCGGCGACAGCAAGCAGCTCTACGGCGGCCTGCGCGGGGCGGTGGGGCTGGAGAACCTTGAGCGAGGCGTGCTGGCGATGCTCCGCACTCAGGGCTGCCTGGCCTCGAACTTGTGCGAACTGCTGGCCGCCATCTCGCCGGCCGCCCTGGAGCACAAGGCCCAGTATGCCTGGTACGGCCAGGATGATCTGCCCCTGCCGACGTGCGTGACGCCCGTGGACCTGGCGCTGATCTCCAACGCGCTGTCGGTGGCCATGTCGCGGACGGGCGTGAAGCTGGAGTTGATCCGCAGCGAGACCGTCTTCGAGGGCGAGTTCAACCGCATCATCCAGGCCACGAACAACAAGTCCACGCTGCTGGTGGACATCACCTGCCGGCAGTTGATGCACCTGTGGCAGCGGTTCGCGGGCGGCGGCGTGCGAATCTATGTCGATCATCAGGGCGGGCGGGTGTACTACCTGCCGACGCTGGAGCGGGTGTTCGAGGGCTGCAAATTCCGGGTGATCGAGGAGCGCGACGACTACAGCGCGTACCTGGTCACCGACGGCGACCGCTGGGCCGAGATCCATTTCCAGGTCGAGTGCGAGCAGGCCCACCTGCCCGTGGCCCTGGCGTCAATGGCCAGCAAGTACCTCCGCGAACTGTTCATGACGATTTTCAACCGCTACTGGGCGGTGCACGTTCCGGGCGTGGCGCCCACGGCCGGCTATCATGGCGACGGCACCCGCTTCTACCAGGAGATCCTCCCCGCCATCCAGCGCCTCGGCGTCGCCCAGCACATGCTGTACAGAAGCCGGTAGTCAGTAGGCACGGTCACTTCAGTGAACCATGCACCGCGAACAATCCACGTAGCCCGGCAGAGCGGCTACAGCCCTGTATGTGCGGCGTCGTTGGCGAGGATCTTGCCGGTGCTGGGGTCGTACCACCACCCGGCGGTGGAGCCGTTGCCGGCCGTGCCGCCAGTGGCGACGGAACTGCTGTTGTTGAACGGGTTGATGGGAAATTTCGGAAAGTGGGATGCCGGTGCCATGCCGAAGCGTACTCGCGCCGGCATGCTCGCAAGGACATGACGGCGCGTCACAGGCTGCGACGATTCGGCATGGCACCTGATGGTGCCGTTGTCGGCCTGTCTAGAATGATCTAGGGAGGAGGTGGCGGATGTCTCTAGTTTTCCCGGCGGTGTTGTTCATTGTGCTATCGGTGATCGGGGTTCTGGCGTTGATCCACTTCGCACGGCTGTACCGCAGCGTTCGGGGTCAATCGCTACCGTTTGAGCGTGTAATCGACCCGGCCCCGCCCGATCCGGTTGTCGCCGGCGGCGATGTGCGGACGGCGGCGGGCTTGGCCATCGCATGGGCGGCCTTGCACGTGGCCGTGGTGGCGGTGTGGCTGGCGGGGCGGTTCTTCATCCCGCTGACGATGTTGAGCGCGCTGTGGGCGACTTACGCCATTGGGCTGGCGGTTGCGACGGGGGTGGGCGCGGCAATGATGATGCAGCGGCGACCGTTTGGCCGCCGGCTAGTGGGAATCTCGCAGATGCTCCTGGCGTTGGCGGCCATGCTGGTGCTGGCGGTTGTCGTGCTGTCAGGTGTGCGAGAGGGTGCGATCCACGTCGCGGCGGCGGCGCTGCTGGCGGGGCACCTGGCGATCGACGTAGCCCTGGGCACGTGGGCCCAGAGGGTGGGCCTGCCGGCGGGGACGCACGCGGCGCCCTTCGCGGTGCGTTAGAGGCGGGGGCGGCCTGGAAAGGCCGCCCACCCGAGAGTGCGCGGGTTGTCTGCCGCAGGCAGGAAGAAGACGCGCGGCTCATCCCGGCAGGTTGGCTGTCCGATAATGGTTGTGTGGCGCGGGCGAAATTCCCCTTCGAATCACAAGCGTTTATGGCATAATACTTCCAGATGGCTGAGGAAAAACCGCAAGATCCGCACGAAGTTCTGGGTCTGCCCATCGGTGCGAGCCTGGAGCAGATCCGCATCGCCTACCACAAGGCCGTGCTGAAGTGCCACCCCGATATGAACCGCTCGGACGACGCCTCCGAGCAGGAGTTTCGTCGCGTCACCGACGCGTATCAGGCCTTGTGGCGGAACTGGATGCGCCCCGAGGAGCAGAAGCGTTACACCCCCGGCGATTACGCCCGCACCCAGGCGGACTGGTTTGTCGATTCCCTCCCCGGCGGCAAGGCCGTCGACCCCTCAGCCCCCGGCGCGCAGCGGATCACCTACGCCCGCCACAACGAGACCAAAGTGTTCCTGGTATCCTGGCTGGTGGCGATGTTCCTGGCGCTGATCGTGGCGTACTACGCGGCCCGACTGGGCGTGAGATGGTTCAAGCCCGACTCCCACCTTCTGTACGTCATCGTGCTGATCGTGATCCCCATCGCCGTCTACGGAGTGGTGGTGGCCGCGACGCTGCTGGTGATCATCAACAGCCGCAAGATCTATTGGGTGGTCGTGCAGTTGGGCCTTCACCTCCGCCGGGCCCTTCCCGGCCCCACCCGCCTGCCGCGCGAGCAGAAGAAGATCGAGAAGGATCAGGAATAGTATTTCGGATTTTGGATTGCGGAATCGCAGATTCAAATCTGAGATGCATAAATAACAAGTGACATTGGAGCCTG
>CAZTVF010000039.1:0-41171 GCA_964616985.1 uncultured Planctomycetaceae bacterium | reverse complement strand
ATGGGCGCTACGTTTTTGCTCCGCCCCGCGCCACGATTTTGCTCCGCCCTTTACACTCTTGGCTTCGCGGGAGAACGGGGCCGAGGCCAGCGTGAAGAGGATGACCTCCTCGCCGGTCTGAGTGCTGATGTCGTGGTGCAGGCTGACAACCTTGACCCCGGTGATGCCCTGCACCAGGGTCTCCAAGGAGGGCCTGGCGGTCTCCATCAACTGTGTTCGCACCTGCTTGAGCAGGCCCATGCCCTTCTCTGACGGCAGGGTTTTGACCAGTTGCTGCTCGGCCGCGGTCAGAACGCCGTGGAGTCGCACGACGAGTAGATCGCCGAGCAAATGAGTGTGGATGTCCTTGGGGCCGCGGCCCATGTATTCCTGTTCAAAACGGCTGATCCCCTCGCATGTCGCAGCTTCGATTTCGCCTTGCGTCTTCATTGGCACCTGGAAAAGAGAGTTTGAGTACAGCCTTGCAGGCCGCATGACGCACATTAGGCACCGGGGCCATCACGGGAGCCGATGGTGGCTCTACGGCTCAGAATCCGACAATCATGTTACCATGAGTGAAGCCTTACTTCGAGGGTGAAGCAGGTTTTTCTGCACCTGATGCCAGCCTGGCCGATATCTGAAACGATTGGGGCAAACAGTTGTAGAGAATTGGATGGATTGTGCGAGCTTCCCGCGACGCACCTCGCGGGAACGCCTCAATCGGAGCGTGATGCGTTCCGGGTCGGGCGACTGCATTCCAGCTCTGCCGGGCGGCCCGGACGTGGTTCTCCGCCCGCCCTGCACGCGGCCAAGCGGCCACCTAGGCTGGTTTGAGGCACTCCTTCGCGGCGATGGCGGCTCGGGCTCGTCGCTTTCTTGCGCGCCGCCTGGCCCTGCGCCAGAAGTAGGCCATCATGTTCAAGCCGATCCTCGGCAGGTAGGGCAGGATGCCCGGCAGGAAACTCGCCGCGCCGGCCCGCAGCCCTTTGTGGCAGGTGCGTGCAATCTGGGCGGGCGTGTAGAACTGCAGGTGCAGTTGTCGCCGGACTCGGCGCAGGTCGGCGATGGAGCACTGGTCCGAGTATATCTTGCCGTTGGGTGCAATGTGATACCCCGGGCTGCTGGCGACCAGTTCGTCCAGCCCTGAGTGCAGCGTATGGCGCAGCCCCGAGAGCCCCAGCGTGTCGAGGCCCAGTTCATGCGCGAACGGCGCAATGGCCAGCATGTCCTCCACGCTCTCGCCGATACAGCCCAGGATGAAGTAGCCATGCAGGATCATCCGACTGTGGCGCAGAACCTGGAAGTACTCGCGGATCCGGGACACATCAAAGCCTTTTCGCATCGACTTCAGCGTCTTGTCGTGCGCGGATTCAACGCCCAGCAGCAGCATGAAGAAGCCCGCCCGCTCCATCTTCCGCAGAACGTCAGGCCGCTTGGCGATCTCCAGCCGCGCATTGATGATGTAGTGCTTCTTGATGCCGCGGGCCAGGATGAGGTCGCAGATCTGCTCCACGCGGTCCATGTCATGCGTGAACAGATCGTCGGTGAATGCGACCACCTTCGCTTCCATCTCGGCGAGTTCATCGACGACGGACTGTGGCGATCGGGCGACCCACTTGCGTTTTTCGCCCCACGGATTGCGGCTGAACGAGCAGAACGTGCAGTGGAAAGGGCAACCGCGGGACGCGGCCAGGGAGTCGATCTTGAGCCCGGTGCTGGCGCCCTTGATCGTTACGACGTAAGGGCTCCGGCGCAGAGCACGGTTGGGGTACACGTTGTTGTCCACCTCGCCCAGCGTGCGGTTGGGGTTGTGGTGAACGCGGCCGTCCTTGCGGAAGCTCAGTCCGGAGATCTGCTCCAGCGGCACGCCGCGGCAGATCTCCGCCATGGCCTCTTCGCCATCTCCCCGGACAACGGCATCGACATTCGGGAAGTCCTCGAGCCACTGCTGGGGGCACTCCGTCGCGTGGCGGCCGCCGATGATCGTCAGAATCCCCGGCGGGACGGAACGGATCTCCTCCCTGAGAAACTCGGCATCGCAGTCCCAGTTGACGGAGAAGCAGACCAAGTCGGTCTGGGGCCGAAGGAACTGAAGGGTCCTGCCGCTCTCTTTACGCAGATCGACGACGTCCAGCGACTGGGAATACTTCTGGACGACGGCGGCGATGAACTCCAGCCCCAGCGGTGGCCAGAAGCCTGCCTCGTTGAGTTCGCGTCGGTAGGGATACACGCATAGTGCGTGTCTGAACACTCTCGGGCTGGCAGGGCTCTGCATCTTCTGGTTCCTGTTTGGCCCGACTTCTCGTCGAAGGCTGGTTGTCTTCCGAACCTGCGTATTGTAGCCAGATAGGGGGGCAAAGCAACCCATTCACGTTCGATGTCGGGTAGAGATTCCTCATGTGGTGCCTTCCGGAGGCTTGGCGAGAAGGTCCTGCTCTATTCTCAGGCTGGCGTCCTTGTCCGGCTCGGCGTGCACGCAGATGCAGTTGGCCCCCTTTGCACAGAGGGCCTGCTTCTCGCTGTGGAGCCTTTGGCGAAACTCGTCGCTCTGGCCCGTGAGGATTCTCCTGTGTGCGAAGCCGGTCTTGCTCGTGCCATGCCCCCGCCGGGTCACGATAAACACCCCATTCAGCGGTGTATCGAAGATGGTTTCCAGCGGGTAGGCGGTGAACAAGTACTTCTCGCCGGACAGGCCGCTGAACTTCACGGTTCCAAGTGTGATCATGTTCTGATGCTCCTTACGGGGCGGAGGGCCCCGATGAAAGATGAATCCAGTCCCGGGTCGGCGGCTAGGGTTGTTTGGCTCGCATGACCCATGCCGCGCCGGAGGTCGAGTTTCGCGTAGCTCCGCTGCGTCAGGCGCGAGTTCTTCCGATACGACAGATTGGTCACCAACGACAGGACCGGTCGTCGGCGGCGCAGAAGGCTGCCGGTTAGACGGCGAAAGACTGACCACACCGAGTAGAATTCCCCATCACACTGGTTCATCTCCTCAAGCAGTTCCGACCAGGAAAACTTCTTGTACCGTGCGGTCGGAAACCCCAGCGTGTAGTACCGCCAGTCGCCGGGAAAATCATCGGCGGCGATGCGGTTCTGGCTCTTCATCTGGTCCCACAGGCGTGTGCCCGGCAGAGGCGTCAGGAACAAGGCGTTCAGGATGTCCACGCCATAGCTGCGAGCCGCCTTGGCGATGCTCCTGCCAATGCCGGGCCCGTCGGCATCGAGCCCCATGATGAACGATCCGACGACCAGGATGTTGTGGCGTTGGATCCTTTGTACCGAGGCCTTGAAGTCCCGCCCCTTGAGCAGGTTGAACTTCTTGCCCACCTCGGCCAGCCCGGCTGCGGTGGGCGATTCAAACCCGATGAACGCGCCCTGGCAACCCGCCCGCTGGGCCAAGGCGAGCAACTCCTCGTCATCGGCCATGTTGATAGTGACCTGGCAGATCCAGTTCTTGTGAAGGTCTGCCGCGATCATCGCGCGGAACAACTCCTTGGCCCGTGAGATGTGCGAAACGCTGGTGCCGATCAGATTGTCGTCCACGACCAGCACCCACTTCTCGCGAATGCTCTTGAGTTCCGCGATCACGCTGGCGATAGGCCGGTGACGGTAGAGCGTGCCGTTGAAGGCTGATACGCTGCAGAAGTTGCAGTTCAAGGGACACCCTCGCGTTGTCTGGACCGAGCCGAAGGCGTAGTCTCCCTGCAGCAGGTCATGCCGGGCCGCCGGCACAGCGGCCAAGTCCACGTGCTTGCCGTGGTAAATCGGCTGCAGCCGGCCCCGCTTGGCATCGGCAAGGACGTTCGCCCAGACGCTCTCGGCCTCGCCCGCAACAACGGCATCGACGTGCTGCACCGCTTCGTCGCTGCACATGGTGGCGTGAATGCCGCCCATGACCACGCGTACACCGCGGCGGCGAAACTGTGCCGCCAGTTCGTACGCCCGGCTCGCCTGGGATGTGAACGCGGTAATCCCCACCAGGTCCGGCGTGGGCATGGCCGCATAATCCTGCGCGCGCACGTTCTCGTCGATGAGAGTAATCTCCCATTCCGGCGGCGTCATGCCTGCCAGCACCAGCAGCCCCAGGGGTTTCCACACGCGGAAGCGATTCCACCGGCTGTCCGTGACATTGGCCAGGCTCACCAGTGGGTTATTCGGATTGATCAGGTATAGTCGCATAATTCTCCTTCGGCCCGGGTCACAGCCGGCCGATTGCCTGGCCGGCGTGCGGGCGGCGGTTGCACGAGGGATCGATCTCGCCGTCGCCCTGCGTCGGGCAGTCTCTCGCTTCCGTTTGCTGCACGGGCGATATCCGCGCCCGGCGGCATTGGCACAAAAAAAGCCGACGTGGATCGGCACCCAATGGGTGACGAACCACGCCGGCTTACTCTGCAACGGGCCTCCCGGCTGTGCCGAGTTGCCCTTCATCTAGTCATCCGACCCTGAACAAGTCATGATCAGGCCTAGATATATGATAGCAGGACGCGGCCCCTAAAGCCACCAGTTCCCGCGATTCCCCTGGAACCAAACACCCGGCTTCCAACGATGCAGCCACACGAGGCCGCGGGCCTCCCCCTGCAACGGAACAGAACGCGGATGGCCAGCAGGAAGCGGGTGGAGGACTATGGCAAGCACGACCTGCTGCTGGCCAGCCCCGTTGGTGGTCGGACACCAACGGCGGAGGCGAACCGCCGCGTGCCCGTTCAAGGCGACCGGCACCGATCGACGTGACGCCAAAAGAACCCGAAAGAGGAATATCGCTGGCACTAGCGCGATGTCCCTGAACTGGTTCCGCCGACCGCTCTGCGAGTCAGAGGTTCAACTGCCTGACCCGGTGGCGGTAGCGTTCAAGGTCTACTTGCGTCGCGTGACTGACCGTCCTGACTGGCCCGTCGCTCTCGCCGCTGCCGTCAGCGCGGCAGGCGGTGACCTTGTACGTCACGATCTCACGGGAGGCGAAGTCGATCTGTGAGTCGAGGAACTCGCGGCCATGCAGACCCTCGGCGAGCGTCTCGTAGCCAGCCGCGCCGTCGATGGCGCGATGGACGTTGAACAGCAGCCCGTCGTCCGCCTCCCACGTCAGCCGCATCTGGGGCAAGTGCACTTGCAGGTTGCGGGGCGCAGCCACGGGCTTGTCCGGCCGCAGCCTCGTGACGACGTATTCGCCATCGGCGGCCGTGTCGAACTCGATGACACCTGCATCCTCGCCCGTGCGGGGGACGGGTTGGCCCGCGGAATCGACGACGGTAGCAGCGCCGATGCCGCGGCAGGCGAGACGAAGTCGCCCGCCTCGCTTCGATCGCACGACGATTTGTCGGGCGGCACCGTCCTCCCACTCCGCCGAGACGACAAAACCACCTCGCGCGCACAGCCCGCAGAAGCGTCCTGCCGGCCACGCGTCGGGCAGGGCCGGCAGCACGGAGATGCACCCCTCGTGACTTTGGAGCAACATCTCGGCGATACCCGAGGTGCCTCCGAAATTGCCGTCGATCTGGAAAGGCGGGTGCGTGTCCCAGAGATTGGGCAGCGTCCGGCTGCCGAGCAACTGCCGCAGCAGCTTGTACGACCGGTCGCCGTCGCCCGTGCGGGCCCACGCGTTGAGACGGTGCGCCAATGCCCAGCCGGTCGACTCGTCGCCCCGCTCATTCAGGGTAACCTTGGCCGCATCCAGCCACGCCGGGGTCCGGTGCGTGACGAGCGTGCCGGGGTACAGTGCCATCAACTGCGAGATGTGCCGGTGCCGGTACTCGCCGATCTCGCCGTAGAAGTTCTCTTCCTCGTACTCCTTGATCTGTCCGGACCAGCCGATCTGCACCGGATCGTAGCGGTCGATCTGGCTTTTCTGCAGGTCGACGGTCTCATCGCCGACGCCCAGAATCTCCGCTGCCGCCAGCAGGTCGCGGCCGTTCTCCCAGATCATCTGCTGATCGAACGCGCAGCCAACGGTCTGGTAGTACTTGCCCTTGGGCATCCAGGGGCCGTTGATCATCTGCTCCGGCGAGGCCGAGAAGGATGCCAGGAACCGGTCATCGTACCGGCGCACGGTCTTGGTCAGAAACCGGGCCATGCTCAGCAGGGCGGGATAGGCCACCTCGCCGAGAATCCCCCTGTCGCGCACGAAATCGTACCAGTCCCAGAACAGCTTGGATGTCAGCCCGCCTGTGCCTGGACCGGAATGGCCGCCCGGGCCGGTGATCTCGTAGGCATAGCTGGCTGTGCCGATGGTCCACCCGCAGGCGCCAGGCCGGTCATCGAGGTTTTCGGGGTTCTGCCCGCGTATGTAGGCGGTGGCAAGGGCCTCGGCACGCGGCCGGAAGGCCTGGTAGAAGTCGGCGTAGGCGGTGAACGTCTCGGCCAAATTGGTCACGAATGCGGGCCAATAGTTCATCTGCACATTGATGTTGTGCCAGTAGCCGCTGCCCCAGGGCGACTGATCGTGGCAGTTCCACACGCCCTGGAGGTTGGCGGGCAGGCACCCCGGCCGCGATGAACTGATCAGCAGATACCGGCCGTACTGGAAATAGAGCTGCTCCAGGTAAGGCAGGGCCTCGCCGGCGCCATAGCGTTTCAGCAGTTCATCGGTCGGCGCATCGGGCCGCGGCCCGGCGATCTCCAGTTCCACCCGGCCGAACAGGCCGCGATAGTCGGCGAGGTGCCGCTGTCGGAGCGTCTCGTATCCCTTGGCCGCCGCCTCGGCCAGTGTTCGGGCGACCCGTTCGCCCGGATCGACCGCCGCCAGCTTCTTCTTGGGGTCGCCTTCCAGAAAAATGTGTGGGCTGAGGATGTAGTTGGTGCCCAGCGCAAACAGGATCAGGGCACTGTCGGCGTTCTCGATCTTCAACGTGCCCCCATGCGCCGTGACGGTTCCGCCGGTCGGCAGGACTCGCAGCCGCCCCTCGAACAGGATGTCGTAGTAGTGCATTCGCCCCGTCAGCACGATGGTGTCGCCGCTGGCCGTGACTGTGCCGCTCTTGCCGCCGCCGTCGCTGGGCTTGACCGCGTAGTCCTTGATGAACGGAATTTCAGGGCACAGCGCGAACGACAGCCGGCCGGGCTCGGAGGCCGTCAGCCGCACCACCAGCACCTTGTCGGGATACGAGGCGAACACCTCCCGCGTATAGGCGACCCCGTCGCAGGTGTAACGGCAATACGCGGTGGCGTCATCCAAGCGAAGGCCCCGCTCATAATCGTGCACGTCCACATGATCGAACCGGGTGTACAGCTCGGCGAAGTTGTTCAGCCCGCCGAGCGAACCTGGATTCTCCAGCGAGTTCTCTGTGATCTGGATGCGTTCACACTCGACGATCCCGAAGACATTCGCGCCCATGTAGCCGTTGCCCAGCGGCAGCGATTCACGCTCCCAACCCTCGGCGGAGTCGGTCGCCGGCTGACGGTACGTCATAACCATTGATTCCATGCTCTGGCTCCAGTCTATGCCGCCGGAATCCTACTGGTTCTTGATGCTGTCAGGCAACAGGCATGTCTGCATGAACGGCGCCCCACGCCGAAGCCAGCAGACGGACCCAGGACTACCGCGTCCCTTACTCGGGATACGCCAGGATGCCGCTCTTTCCGCCGCAATCCGGCCACTCGTGCGAATATTGCCCCTTGAAAGTGCCGTGGGGGTCAGCCAGGTGGCAGGAGTAGACCACCACCATGCCTTCGTCCGTGAAACAGATCGAGGGGTAGATGCACTGGCGGTCTTTCAGCCAGACGCCCGACTCGTCCACCAGCACCGGGGCTCCCCAGGCGCGGCCGCCGTCGGCGGAGACGCTGTAGCACAGCGGCGTGCGCGGGAAGAACGCCCCAGGCCCCAGGGGGTTCACATGGTTGTAGAAGACGATCAGGCGTCCGTCGGGCAAGGTCTTGAGCGTGAGCGACGAACACGCCGCCGTTTGTGTCGTGGGTTGGGGGGTGGACCAGGTGTCGCCGCCGTCGTCAGACCACGACGCATAGTTGCAGCCGCTGCCGGTGCGGGCGAGCATCAGCAACCGGCCGCCGACTTCCGCCACGCAGGGCTCGGCCATGCCGCGCGAATCGGCGAGATCGGCAGGTCTGCTGGAGCGCCGCCACGTGACGCCGACGTCGTCGCTGAAGAAGCACAGCCCGAGGTTCCGGTCGCCCTCGTAGGCGCCCAGGCCCTGGGGCATGTGCGAGACCGGGACCACCAGGCGACTCGACCACATCTGGATCATGCGGTCGTTCATCACATACCAGACGCCTTCGGGTTCGCCAATGGTGCGCGCCGGCGTCCACGTATGCCCGTCGTCATCCGAGAAGCTGATGATTGGCAGCCCGCCGCCGTGCAGGCCCTCGACGTGCCGGTGCGCCAGGAGGGCCAGCCGGCCATCCTGAAGCCGCAGGAAGGTGATGCCGCCATCGCTCATCATGCCGAGGAGCTTCCACTCCATCTTCATTCGGCCCTGCTCCTGCCACGTCCGTCCGCCGTCGCGGCTGCGGTAAAGCATCGGCACGGGGAACTTGGCAGCCAGTTGCTCGAAGTTCGCCGGCGGCCGCCCCCACGGTGCGGCCATGAGGATATCGCCGTTCTCCAGCCGCAAGGTCCCCGGGCCAATGAACGAGCGTTCGGGGGTATGACGGACGAAGATACTCGGTTCTACGATGTAGCGGGCTCGCTGCACTTGTGCGTCTCCTGGGTTATTCTGCTACGATGCGAACAGGTCTCGTCTTCCTTTCACAACCGGCTCCAGCGCACGCCACCATGCGGCGGCGATCTTCTCCATGCCGACGAGGTTGGGATGAACGCCATCCGGCAACAGGTCGGCGATCGTCATCGCGGCGTTCACGTCCACGCGGATGACGCGCTTGCCGGCGGCAACCCATGCTGCGGCCACGCCCGCAAGGGAAGCGTTGTAGGCCGCCACCTGCTCGAAGCCCTCGCGGGGAGGGCACTGCGGGGTGATGGTGGCCACCAGCAACGCACCGTCAAAACGCGCGAGAATCGTCTCGATGAGTCGGTCGCGCGCCGCCCTGTCGAAGCCGTTGGCGCCGGCCATGAGGAGAACCACATCGGGCCGGTGCCGCGCCAGCGCGGTCACGATGCCCGCCACGCGGATTTCCCCCGCGCCCCGGGCGGTGAGCACATCGGCCGGCGTGGGAACCACGCCGCCATCGAGGATGTCCTGGTTGCTGAAGCCCGCCAGGCCGTGATGAGCCAGTTGAAAATCCGGGTCCACCTTGCCCCCGTGGCCGTAGGCCCCGTAGTCCAGGTCACCGACGAACGTAAAGCTGACACCGGCGGCGCGCAGGGTGTCCTGCAGCGGCTTTCGCCAGCCGCCGCCCGCCAGGTTCGGCAGCCCGATGGGCTGCCCGGCAAAGGGACCGGCGTCATACAGCGCCAAGTAAGAGCCGCGCGTGATCGAGTCGCCAACAGGCATGATCCGGATCGTCAAGCGTTGTTTCCCTTCATGCGGTCACCACTCGCCCTTCTTGGCGGGGCCCGGCCGGAAGCAACCACGGTGTTGAACTTGCCCGGATTGTAAACTATCTCGCGATCGCCGGCCCCCTTCTTCCCCCGGACCGTGTCTCTCTGTTCGGAACCCTGGTGCATACTCGATCAGCGCAGACCCCCGCGAAGGAGGGGTTTCATTCATAGCCCTCTGCTTCAGCGTCGGGATCTTCTTGAGCCGCTCGATTCTCCGGGCGGGAGCTTGCTGCACTCCTATCCCTATTCAACGTGCGTGCCGACCTCCACTTCATACACCTGGGCAACGCCGCTGCGGTCCGAAGTGAAGACCACAAAGCGGCCGTCCGGCGAGAAGGCCGGATGCGGATGCGTGTGCTGCGGAGCGTAGACTTTCCACTTGCCCTGCTTGTAGTCCTCGTCGTCGTAGGGACAGTGGTCCGTGTTCCAGTGCCTGCCCTCGTTGGTTCCCCCGCTCAGGCAGAGCGTGCGCGGGGCGCCGACGCCGTCGAGAGGACTGAATATCTGCAGGCCGATATCGGGGTAAGTGGTGTCGGCGCACATCAGCGTGCCTTGGCGGTTGATGGACGGGTGCCATGCGTTGAAGGTGCAGACCCTGCGAACGGCACCGGTGTCAATATCGATTCCGATGCAGCCATACGGCCAGCTCGTGCTGATGATCTCGCTCGAGAGCGGCCGCCAGGTCTCGTGGACGATCCATTCATACTGGCTTGGCTTGCCCAATGGCTTGCGTTGGTAGGCCAACCGGTTCCTGCTGCCGTCGCGACGGATCACCCAGATGCGGCTGTGGTACGGGCCCGCGTAACGCAGCAGCGTGTTGTCGGACGGATGGAATTCCGGATGGCCGATCGTGTCGCGTTCGACGATTACGTCATGTTCACCGGTTTGCGTGTCGATGACGACCAGCCGCGACACCGGCCCCACCTTGACCGGCACGGCCCAGTAGCGATCATCGTGGCTGAGCGATGTTGTGCCCATGGCCGCGCCGACCATGCCCGCCTCCCGGCCGGCGCCCGTGTCGAAACGCAGGACGCATTCCTCCGTGTCCCGCTCCAAGTCCACGCGCCAGCCGCCAACAGTGTCAGTGAAATAGACGTACCGCCCGTCGTGGGATGGGTGCACAGACCACTCCGCCAGTCCCGCATGGTCGGTCAGTTGCTGCAACTCGCCTGTGCTGCGGAGCTCGCACCAGACCTCCGGCCGACCGTTCCGGTGCGAGACGAAGAACAGCCGCGTCATCGCATCGTCGTACGCCGGCAGGTAGTAGAACGGGTGGTGACTGATGGACGAATGGCTAGTAACCTGGCGCACCACGGCCCCGGTCCGCTCGTCGCGGCTAGTCAACGACTCGCCTGGATGTAATTGTCCTCGCTGCATCGTGCTGATCGCATAGTCTACGGCCTTGGGAAGCTCACCGACAACATCGCCTCGACATCCAGCGGATCGACGCCGAACTGTTTCCTCTGGCGCTGGAGCTCGAGGGCGTCGGACTCCAGGTCGCCTTCGACGGGCAGTCTGATGCGGCGGCCCTCCTGGAGGTTGCTCTCGTGGGCGCCGATCTCCATCATGTCGCTCATCAGCGCGTCTTCGTCGGTGAACTCGCTGCACCTCAGGCCCCGCACCGCCAGCGCGAAGTCCACGACGTGGTCCATCACGGCCACGCCGTACCAGTCGCGATTGTTGACCTTGCCCATTTTGGCGAACGCTCGCAAGGGGCTGAGGTACTCGATACGTCCACTGGGCGTGTCGGCGTGCAGACCGGTCCAGACATCGCCGGTGGAGTCGTGGACGACCGGGGTCACGACGTCGGCACCGCCGCCGCCGTTGAGGTTGCCAGCCGCTTCCTGGGCAGGGGCAAGGCGAGCGTCGGAGACATAGCGCAGTTCGGTTTGTTCATTGCCCCAATACGCGCCCGGCGCGCGGTGCACCAGCGTTCCTCGCTGGCCCTGCCACTCGGTGTAGCCCGGGCGCGGGTGGCGGCCCAGGTGGCCTTTGACGTGCCCGCTGCCGATATCGACGACGAACACGTCATTGGGAAAGTGGAAGAAGCGGCACTTGAGCGATTCCTTCTCGTGCCGCCGCTGCGGCATCGAGTAGAAGGCCGGATGTGCCATATCATGGTCGATGCTCTGCACCCACTGCGGGTGGCACCCGGCGAAGGCGATCCACCGCGAGTTATTGTGGTAGCCCGTGTGGTCGGCGTAGCTGAGAATGCGGCCGATGCGGCCAAGGTAGCCGCTGTCGCGCACCGTTTGGGCGAACCGGTCGATCGGCATGCGGAAGAAGTTCTCGGCCACGCGGACAATAACGTTATTCTTTCGCGCCGTCGCGATCATGTCCTTGGCCTGGCAGGCCATCGACGCCCAGGTCGTCTCAGTAAGATTGGGGATGCGATTGGACGACAGGAACACCGAGACCGAGTGGTGCGACGGGATGGGCGTCACCACCAGCGCCGCTTCCATGGGTCGAGCCTTGACGAGGTCGCGGATGTCGTAGAACGCCGGCACGCCGATCTCGGCGGCGAACTTGTCGCAATTATCCTTTACCGGATCGCACACGGCCACCAGCTTCACCCACGGCGCCAGCGAGGGCAGCAGGGGCCTGTAGATCGTGCTCGACCTGGCTCCTGCGCCGATCAGGGCGACTCGCAACGGTTCACTGGGGACGGGAATGCTGTCGGCCATATGTTTTCCTTTCAGGGGCGGGGTTCATCTGATTACGGGATATCCGATCTGGCGCAACTGTTGACGAGTTTTCTCCAAGTCCGGCGCTTCGAGGTCTCGCAGAGGCCGGCGCATCTTAAAGCTGGGGAACTTGCCCATGATCCAGCGGGCGGCCTTCATCCGCTGGTGGGCGCCGCAGCCGGGCTCGCCAAAGTTGTAGATCAGCCGCGCCAGCGGCGCGACCGTCTGCTGGGCCTTCTTGGCCCGCGCCAGGTCGCCGGCCAGGCATGCGTGCACCAGCTCGATCATCAGTTCCGGAGCGAAGCCAGCGAAGCCGATCAGTGCCCCGTCGCCCGCCTCCAGCAGCGTGGGCATCAGGTACTCATCGTGGCAAGTGATGATGGAGACGTGCGGTGCGCGGCGGCCTTGAGCTGCTCGTAGTCCCACAGCCACCGCGCCATGTCGCGCGTGCCCATCTTGATCGTCACCACCTGCGGGATCTTCACGATCTCCAGCATCTCGGCCAGGCTGTACGAGGCCTTACACCAGGAGGGGTACTGATGCACGCAGATGGGAATGTTGGCGCCGGCGACGTCCTGGAAGAAGCCGACCGCCGTCTTCATCGATCGCCAGAACCGCAGCCAGTGGTGGGGGGGCATCAGCAGGATGGCGTCGGCGCCGGCCTCCTTGGCCGCCAGCGCGTGATCGACGGCCTCGAGGCTCCCCTCGGCCGAGACGCCCGAGACGACCTTGACCTTCCGCGGGGCAGCGCCGGTCGCCTTCACGGCGATCCGAGTCACCTGCGCCCGCTCCGCCGGCCGCAGCGACATGATCTCGCCGGTGTGTCCATTGCACACCAGCCCGCGCAGGCCCTCGACGGCGGCCAGTTCGCGGAAGTAGGCCTCCAGCCCGGCTTCATCGACCGACTCATCGTCTTGGAACGGGCAGAGGGTCGCGGCAAACACCCCGGCCCACGGATGCGATTCATGGCTCATCACAGGCTCCTATTTGTCTGTGCGTGATTCTATAGCCCTACGTCATCAATGCAAATGGCTTCGTGTGCCTTCCAGAATTTGTTCTTATGTGCTATAGAAAAGACCATGAACTGGACAGATCTGTTCGTGCGGATCGATTGGACCCGTTGCGGCCGGCGGCGCTGGCCGGCGACGCCCACGCTGGCCTTCACTCCGCAGGAGCGCCGAAAGAGGCGTAACGTGCTGCTGTTCTGGTGGGCGGGCCGGGGACATCGCCAGCTTCCGGAGGGCGATGTGGAGATTCGGCCGGGCGCCTGTCACTGGGCCCGCCCGGGGTGGACTTATCATTGCACCCAAAGTCCGCGCAATCCGCTGGGTGTGACATCCATCCACTTCGACCTGGTGGACAGGCGCGGGCAGATCGTGAGCGTCTCGCCGCAGCAGCTGCCCCCGGAGCAACTTCGCGTCGGTGATTTCCACCTGGTGGGGGAGGTAACGCGTTGGATTGCCGAGCGGGCCATGGATGCCCGGGCCGGTGTGCCGCTGAGTCCGGCCATGGAGGCGGCCGCCAATGCCCTGCTGCGAGGGCTGCTGATGGAACTGGTCCGCACCACGTCCGCCGGGGCTATCTCGCGACCGGCCGGCCTGGCTGGTTGGCGAAGCCTGACCTCGTACATTCAGGGACACCTCCACGACCTGCCGTCCGTGGGCCAGTTGGCGCGGCGGGCAGGCTATGCCCGCAGCCACTTCTCCCGCGCGTTCAAGGGGCAAACGGGCCTGTCGCCGCAACAGTACATCATCAATGCCCGCATCGCGCTGGCCAAGGAACTGCTGCGGGGCACGGCGCTGTCGGTGACCGAAATCTCGCGGCGAGTCGGATACCCCGATATCTATCGGCTCTCCAGGCAGTTCAGGCAGTACGTGTCCATGACGCCTTCACGCTATCGGCTCACGGCCGGGCAATGAGTGTATCACGCGGTCCGGCGCAAGGGTCTCGCCATCAGGTCACACCCGTGAGGCCGCTGTAGGCCGGTGCCACGCGATCGCGACGTCGTGAAATCGCTTCGCCTGTGGAGAATTGACGCGACGGCCCGCCGAGTCGCCTCAGCGGGCCGAACGAGCAGAGAGCTTTTCGCGGAACGCTCGTAACTGGAGCTTGTGCTCCTGGGAACAAGACAGTCTCTAATCCGTGGTTGTCGGTACGCCGTGGCCGGGCTTGTTCGCATACAGCAAGTGATACACCACCGGTATCACCAGCAGCGTGAACACGGTCGAGGCGAGCAAGCCGAAGATCAGCGCCCAGGCCAAGCCTGAGAAGATGGGGTCGGTGGCGATGGGCAGCGCCGACAGCATGGCCACGCCGGCCGTCAGCAGGATAGGCCGCAGACGCACGACGCAGCTTTCGATGATGGCATCCTTAAGGCTTCGCCCGCGGGCGAGCGACAGGTGGATGAAGTCCACGATGATGATGGAGCTTCGGGTCACGATGCCAGCCAAGGCTATCATGCCGATCATGGCCGTGGCGGTGAAGAACGTGGGGTTGGGGAATCCGCCGATCGTGCCACCCGACAGTGCGTTCAGCAGCCAGAAGCCCGGCATGATGCCGATGATCGTCAAAGGGATGGCCATCATCACCACCAGCGGAATCGCGAAGCTGCGAGTTTGGTGCACCAGCAGGATGTAGATCGCCACCAAGGCCGCGATGAACGCCAGCCCCATGTCGCGGAACACGTCCAGCGTGAGGTTCCATTCCCCCTCGCCGGTGAAGCTCACGCTGATGTCCCCGGGCACGGCCCAGGGGATGCCGCCGCCATTGGAGAGGAAGCTGCGCTTCATGAGCTCGCGCGGAGCGGGGCGGTTGATGTCCGTCTCGGGGCGAGGCGGTGGGCCCTTCCAGTCACCCCATCCAATCACTTCCGTATGGACGGGCCAATCAATCTGTCGGCTGCCGGTCAGTTGGTCGGCCTGGACGTCCATCACGGCATCGGCGGGCGGGCGCCCGGCCATCTCGGCCGTCACGTACACCACGGGCTTCAGGTTCTTGTGGTAGATCGTCTGGTCGACGACGTGACTCTCCCAGCGGCCCAACTCCGCCAGCGGGACCATCGAGCCGCTGGCGCCCTTAACGAACACCATCGCCAGGTCGTCCGTGCTGGACCGCATCGCGCGCGGCAGGCGAAGGTCGATCAAGAGTGCGTTGCGTTCCAGCGGCTGCTGCACGGTGCCCACGACGGCGCCATCGAGCAGCATCTGCTGCGTACGGGCGATGTCTTCCACCGACACGCCATTGAGGGCCGCCTTCTCCTGGTCGGGCACGAAGCGATACTTGACCTGCGCGGCCTCGGTCACGTCGTCCACGTCCACCACGCCAGGCTCTCGCGACAGGCGTTCGTGCACTATGCCGGCGGCGGCGATCAGGTCGCGATAGGGCGTGCTCTCACGCCCGTAGATCTCGGCGACCACCGTCGCCAGGACGGGCGGCCCCGGCGGGGCCTCAACGAGCTTCAGACGGGCGTTATGCCTGCGGGCGATCTCAGTGAGCTCGCCACGCATCCGCAGCGCCAGGCCGTGTGTCTGGAGCGAACGGTCCTTGCGATCCACGAAATTGACCTGGATGTCGGCCACGTTCTGCCCCTGCCGGAGGTAGTAGTGCCGCACCATGCCGTTGAAATCCATCGGGGCGGCCAAGCCTACGTACGAGGTATAGTCCGTGACCTCCGGCTGGCGGGCGAGATACTGCTCGATGTCGCGCACCGCTGCGTCGGAACGCTCCAGCGTGGTGCCGCGGTCGAAGTCCAGCACGACCTGCATGTCGCTCTTGTTGCCGTAGGGCAGCATCTTGAGCGGCACGATCCGCAACATCGCCATGCCGGCCGCGACCACCAGCAGCAGGCCCATGACAGCCAGGAACAGCATCCCAGCCCGGCGGGTCTTCAGCAGGCGGCCCATCACCGGCGTAAAAAGGCGATAGAGCACCGTCGTCTTGATTTCGCCGGCGCCGTGCGGGTCTACGTCTGCAGCCTTGCCCCCCGGGACGGCGATCTCGCTTCTCTTGTTGTACCGCTTGCGGAGCAGATGGTACGCCAGCCAGGGCGTGATCGTGAAGGCGACGATCATCGACATGAGCATGGTCACCGGCACGTTCAATGCCATCGGCCGCATGTATGGCCCCATCATTCCGGTGATGAAGAACAACGGCAGGAAAGATGCGATGACGGCCAGCGTCGCGGTAATCAGCGGGGGCCGGATTTCGCTGACGGCCTCCAGCACGATGGGCCGAGTGGCCTTTCTGCGGCCCAGGAAGTGGCGGACGATGTTCTCAACATCGACGATCGGGTCGTCCACCAGCAGGCCCAGGGCAAGGATCAGCGCAAACAGCGTCACGCGGTTGATAGTCAGCCCGGCCAGGAGGTTCACCCCCAGCGTCAGGCCGAATACAACGGGCACAGCCAGGGCGACGATCATGCTCTCGCGCCAGCCTAAAGCGATCGTCAGCACCGCCACCGCCAGAAGCAGCGCTACGCCCAATGCCTCGATCAAGTCGTTGACCTTGTCGTTGGAATTGAGGCCGGTGTTGCGGGTGACGACCATCTCCACGTTCGAGGGCATGACATCCTTCTGAAGCCTTTCCGCCGCGGCCAGGATGTCGGCGGCCACCGTGACCGCGTTGGAGCCCTTCTTCTTGGACAGCGCAATCGTCACGGCCGGGATGGATTCCCCGGCCTGTGATCGACTCTCCACGCCTTCGCCAATCACCGAGCCCGTCGTGCCAGGCCTATGAGAGAAGCCTTTCGCCGCGCCCCAACCGTGGCGGACATAGCTGCTGATTTCCGACGGGCCGTCCACGATGTTGGCCACATCTTTCAGGAACACCGGGGAGAAGTTGGACACGCCGACCACCAGTCTCTGCAACTCGTCGGATCGGCTGAACACCTGGCCGGATTCCACTCGGAATGCCGCATCGGACTGCTCGAATTCACCGGCAGAGACGCGCACATTGGCCGCGGCAATCGCGCGCTGGACCTCCAGCGGCGAAACGTTGTACCCTTGCATGCGCTCACGATCGAGATAGACCTGCACCTTTCGCGGTTCGCCGCCCACGATGTACGCCCGGGAGATATCCTTCACGGCCGCCAGGCGGGCGACCATCTCCTCCGCCACTCGCCGCAGGCCATACGAATCGTTCTGCTTACTGGTGAGGGTCAGGTTGACTACAGGCACGTCATCGATCTCGACGGGTTTGACGACCCAGCCAGTTACGCCCGGGGGCACAATGTCTTTGCTCTCGTCGATCTTCTTGAAGAGTTTGACCAAGCTGCGCTCGCGGTCCTCCCCCACCAGGAACCGCACGGTGATGATGGCCTGGCCCTCGTGCGACATCGAGTAGACGTATTCGACCCCGTCGATCTGGTAGAGGATCTTCTCCAGGGGCGTGGCGACCAATTGCTCGACCTCGGCGGCGGATCGACCGGGAAAGCTGACGTAGACATCGGCCATCGGCACGACGATCTGCGGGTCCTCCTCGCGCGGCGTGACGATAACGGCGGCAATCCCAATGACCATCGACAGGATCAGCAGGATGATCGGCAAGTTGCTGTTGAGGAACATCCGAACGATGCCGTTGGTCAGGCCGTGTTTAGCGTGATCGGCCAGCGAGTCGGCGTTGGGCTCGTCGTCGTGCTTATTGCCCATGGTACGTCTCCCCGATGCCCGAGACGGAGACCCTCTCCCCGGCCTGCAGGCCCGACAGGACCTCCACGCTCTTGCCGCCGTCAATCTCGAATCTCTTACCGAGCTGCACGTAGCGACGTGCAAAGCTGCCGCGGTCGTACACTCGCACCATCGTCAACTGCCCGATGTGCACGATGGCCGAGGCGTCCACGACCAGCACCTTGCGCGTCCCCAGCGGCACAAGAAGCTTGGCGTACATGCCCGGCCGCACGCCGCTGTGGCAGGGCCCGACCACCTTAACCAGGAACGTGCGCGTCGCGGGGTCGGCCTGCGGGACGATCTCGCTGATCGTGCCTTCACACGACTTACCGATGTCATCGATGAACACAGCGATCGTCTGACCCGGCTTGAGGTGCCTCATCAGGCCCTCGCGGACGTTGGCGATCAGCTGCATCTTGTCATACAGGCTCACCAGCACCTGTCCCGGCGAGACGGTGTCGCCCACGTCTGCTCGCTTGTCAATGACGACCGCGTCCATCGGCGAGCGGATCTGCGTATACTCCAGGTTCATCGCGGCCTCGTCCACGGCGCGCTGCGCGGCGACCACCTCCGATGCGGCGCTCTCGACGCGATACTTGCCGTTGTCCAGTTCGGCCTGCGTGGCCACACCCTTGCCGAAGGCCTCCTTCATGCGGTCGTGATTCCTTTGGGCGTCTTGGAGTGCGGACTGGGTAATCTTCAGCTTTGCCTCAGCGAGCTCCTTGCGGTTCTGCCAGGTCGACGTGTCGAGTTTGACCAGAAGGTCGCCCTTGTGCACCTCCTGGCCGGCGACCACGCTCATCTCGATAATCTTCTCGGGCTCACGCACCTTAGACGCCAGGGCAGTCTCATGTAGCGGGCGGATCGTGCCCGGGGCCTGCTCCACGTCGGGAATGTCGACATATTTCGCCTCGGCCAGCGGCAGGACCTGTGCGGGCATTGTCGCCACTACCGGGGCCTGTGGCGGCGGCACCTTGCGGCTGAACACGCCGTCGAGGTACAGCATCAGCACGATTACCATCGTGGCCAGCACCAACGCCAGCACGGTCTTCGACAGCCATTTCGGCATTTTGCCAGGAAGCTTCATAGCGGGTCCTCAATAGCGTCAGTCGCAGGGCACGGCCTGCATCTTCAAAAGATTCGATCCTGTGATGAACCAAAGGTTACAATACTTCATCGACATTACATGGAACATCTGTTGACCCAGACAAGCGACATCGATCTCGTCCGGCAGGCAAAGGCTGGCGAGTTCGCCGCGTTCGAAAAGTTGGTCTCCCGGCATGAGGGGCCGCTTTACGCGGCGGCCTGGCATCTCACGCGCAATCACCACGACGCGCAGGATGTCGTGCAGAACACATTCCTGTCGGCGATGGAGCATCTTTCATCTTTTCGAGGCGATGCTTCATTTTCCACCTGGATTACCCGCATTGCCATCAATTTCGCGCTCAAGGCTCTTCGCAGCCAGCGGCAGAACCATGCGATGTCATTGGACTCCGCCAACGAAGACGGAGATGCCCTGCCCATGCCGCAGTATATCGCCAACTGGCAGGACGACCCCGCACAGACGGTGGAACGTCGTGAACTGCGGACGATCCTGGATGACGCCATCGCGCAGCTGTCCGACGGCCAGCGATTGGTGTTCGTGCTGCGCGACGTGCAGGGCCTCAGCGTCCGCCAGACGGCGGATATGCTGCAACTGACCGAGGGCAACGTAAAGGTGCGCCTGCTGCGGGCCCGCCTGGCCCTGCGGGAGATTCTCACTCGGAGATTCGGCAATCCTGCCACCCGGCAGCAGCCCCACGTACACGACCACGCGGCGGAGGATGCAACATGAAATGCCAGGAACTGCTGAAGATGCTCAACGAGTACGTCGAAGGCGATGTCGACCCCGGCGTCTGTCAGGAACTGGAGAAACACCTCGCCGGCTGCAATCCCTGCAAGGTGGTCATCGACAACATCCGCAAGACCGTCTCGCTATATAAGAACGGCCAGGCCTACGAGTTGCCCCTCGACTTCAAGCAACGGCTGCACAGCGCCCTCCGCGATAAGTGGAGGAAACGCGACAAACCGGCCGAGTGATGCGTCTCGGCCGCTCCGATGATTGTGAACGCCTCGGGGCCGCCCCGGCCATCGCCAGGAAAGTAACGGCGATGGCCGACATTGCCGCGAATTCCTGTAACCAATTCCCGCCTGCCGGATCGAACCCTGTAGGTACGCAAAGGCCTAACAGGAGAGCATCCATGAGTAACGTTCTGCAGGTAACAGCCGAGACATTCGAGGCGGAAGTCCTTAAGAGCGATGTTCCCGTCCTGGTCGACCTCTACGCCGATTGGTGCATGCCCTGTCGCATGATGGGAGCGACGCTTGACGGACTGGCTCCGCGTCTTGCCGGAAGGGCGAAGGTTGTAAAGGTGAACGTGGACGAGCAGCGTGAACTCGCCGCCGCCTTCGGGGTGTCGAGCATTCCCATGCTGGTGTTGTTCAAGGGCGGTCAAATGGTGGACCAGGCCGTGGGCGCCCAGCCGCCGGCGGCGATCCTGGCGATGATTCAGAAGGCGGCCGTCGCAGAGTCAGCATCTCGTTAGCTATATTGATGGAGAAGCATATGATACTCAGGGCTGTGATCGGCATCGTGATCGGCGGGGGCGTCGGGGCAGCGCTGGGCTACTACGGCCAGTGTACGTCGGGCACCTGCCCGCTCACCGCCACCTGGTGGACGGGGGGCATCTTCGGCGCCTTCATGGGGCTGGCCGCGGCGTTCTGGTCGAAGCTCGGCGGGTGCGGGTGCGGTTCGTGCGCCTACCCGTTCCCGGAGGATGACAAGAGAGACAAATGAGCCCGATCTGCCCCGCGATCATCGATTTTCTTCGAGAAGACGGGCTATACGTATGCGGCGCCTCGATGCGGTCGCCGCGAAGGTGCGCTGGCTGGCGGCAGGGAGCGGTCCTGCACTCGCCTATAGTTTCACAATGGCAGCCATCGCAAACGATCACTCAATCGATGTCATCTTGAACTCAATCACGGATGGGGTCTTCACCGTCGACGTGAAGTGGGCCGTTACGTCGTTCAACAAGGCCGCAGAGTTGATCACCGGGACCAAGTCGCACAACGCCCTGGGCCGAAGGTGCTGCGAGGTCTTCCGGGCGAGCATTTGCGAAGGGGCTTGCGCCTTGAAGCACACGCTGGCGACCGGCGAGCCTGTCGTGAACAGGGTCGTCTACATCCTGGACGCTCAAGGCCACAAGGTGCCGATCAGCGTTTCGACGGCCGTGATCAAGGACTCCAGGGGTGTTGTGATCGGTGGCGTGGAGACTTTCCGTGACCTGCGCCTGGCGGAAGAATTGCGTCAGCAACTGGAATCGCAGTTCGCATTTGCCGACATTGTCGGGCGCAGCTCGCCCATGCGAAGGATCTTCGACATTCTGCCCGAGATCGCGGCCAGCGACAGCACCGTGCTGATCGAGGGCCCCAGCGGGACCGGCAAGGACCTGGTGGCCAAGGCGATCCATCGCCTTTCCCGGCGGGCCAAGGGCCGGTGTGTGGCCGTCAATTGCGGCGCATTGCCGGACACCCTGCTGGAATCCGAGTTGTTCGGGTACAAGGCCGGTGCCTTCACGGACGCCCGGCAGGACAAGCCCGGCCGCTTTGCGCTGGCCGAAGGCGGAACGATCTTCCTCGATGAAATCGGCGATGTCTCACCCGCCATGCAGGCGCGGCTGCTGCGGGTGCTTCAGGAGCGAGTGTTTGAGCCTCTGGGATCGGTGACCCCCTCGAAGGCGGATGTGCGAATCATCGCGGCCACCAATAAGGATCTCGCTGGGCTGGTCCAAGACAAGACATTCCGGGAGGACCTGTTCTACCGGATCAATGTCATACGGATTGAGCTGCCTTCTCTGCGTGAGCGGCCGGAGGATATCCCGCTGTTGGTCGAGCATTTCGTCGCCAAGTTCGCCCGCCTGCAGGGCAAGGATGTTCCTGGCGTGGATGACGACGCCATGGCGGCGTTGATGGAGCACGACTATCCGGGCAACGTCCGCGAACTGGAGAATGCCATCGAACACGCCTTCGTTCTTTGCAGCAGCGGATTGGTTCAGTTGCGTCAGTTGCCTCCCCAGTTCCGTCGGCAGTTGCCTTTGGATCGACCATCGGGGCGGGCTACCCTGGCGTCGATGGAACGGTGGATGATCGAGGACGCGCTGCGGCGCCATGATGGCAACCGCAAGGCGGCCGCGGCCGAGTTGGCAATTGACCCAAGCACGCTCTTTCGCAAAGCCAAGGCTCTTGGAATTGAAATGCCCGCTAAAGACGGGCGGGCGGCTCGCCACAGAATGGCAACCTGCATCTCTACGAGGGCCCGATCCGTTGCATAATGCAAAGGAGGCTCGCGGCACCCCGGGCCGGCCCTTGACGTATCCATCCTCGACAACATGTCTTACGCATCGGGGGACCCGCGGGTGGCTTCTGGCACGCTGTTCGCTTCCCTCTTGTCGTGATCACTGCCATTCCAATCTGGATGGGACGCGTCTCGCCGGTGTTCGATGTCGCCGGCAGAGTCGTTCTGTTGTTTGAGCCCTCGCCACGCGGCGTCACGCGGCAGGAACTGCAGCTCACGGAATGCGATCAGGCGGGACGAGTCCGTCAGCTGGTTCAGACAGGGGTAGGTCGTTTGATCTGTGGCGGAATCTCGGTCGAACTGGCAGCGAGGATCCGAGAGGCGGGCATCGAGGTCATTAGCGATATCCAAGGCCCTATCGATAGCGTGTTACAGGCAACCGGGCAAGCCGCCCACGAACCATCGTTCCGAACCCAATGAAGGAGACATGACATGGTGAAGCGAATCGTCGTTCTGAGTCTGATCCTGTCCGCAGCGGCCTTGAGCGGAGTTGCCCTTTCCGGCATGGCGGCGGAGGGAGACAAGGCTGCCAAGGCACTGGGCGCGGCCAAGGGCGAGCAGGTAACGCTCAGCGGCCAGTTCTCCTGCACGTTCTGCACCTTGGCGCACCCGGAGAAGGCCTGCACTAAGGATTGCTGCGCCAAGTGCGTCAAGGCCGGCGATCCGCCCTCGCTCACCGAGGCCGAAGGAAACAAGTACCTGCTGCTGACCGGCGAGCAAGGCATCGCGTTGATGACCCCGGCGCGAGCGGAGATGCTTGGCGGGCAGGTGACCGTCAAGGGACTCCTCGTCAAGGGCAAGGGCCTCCAGGCAATCTACGTGGACAGCCTGGAAAAGGCCGATGCCAAGGTGGCGATCACCGGTCGGCTCGCCTGCACCTTCTGCACGCTCGCACACGCCGACAAGCCCTGCACCCAGGACTGCTGCGTCTCGTGCTGGAAAGCGGGAGACCCGCCTGCCCTGATTGACGCCGAGGGCAACATGTACGTCCTGCTGACCGGCGAACAAGGCGTCCCGTTGATGACCCCCGAGCGGATTGCCTTGGCCGGGCAGCAAGTGACAGCCAAGGGCCTCATCGTCCGCACCAAGGGCCTCCAGGCGATCTACGTGGACAGCTTGGCCAAGGCCCAGAAGTAACTTCGGATCCGTTGCCATGGGGACCGGGAAGTGAAGATCGCGGCTGCTCCGTGCTCTTCCTCCCGGGCCGAAGGAGCCGGGAAACCTCTATGACTGCTGAGTATACGAAGCCTCGCGGAAGTGCATGGCCTTCGGGTCGCATGGCCCTCTCGTGGATCATGGGATCCATCCTGATTGGGATGTTCGCCATGGCCGGTTGCCCCACGTCCGCGCCCACGCCCGCCGAGGACCCTCAGCATCGCGCTCACTCGACGGCGGCCGGAGGCGTTGAAGGGATTCCGATGGCCGTTCGCATCTACTTTCGGCCTCTGCCGGACAAGATGCCGGCAAGCGAAGGGGACACGCCAGAGATGATCTCGCTGGGCCGCAAGCTCTTTTTCGAACGAGCCATCTCACTGAATAAGTCTCAGTCCTGTAACGATTGCCATCGACTGGACCACGAGCAGGCCGGCGTTGATTACCTTCCCACCTCCAAGGGGGCCAAGGGAACCTTGGGCAAACGCAACGCGCCGACGGTTCTGAACGCTGGATTTGAAATGGTGCAGTTCTGGGACGGCCGGGCCGGCGACCTGGTGGAGCAGGCCAAGGGCCCGATGCTCAACCCCGATGAAATGGGCATGCGTTCAGCCCAGGATGTGGAGACTCAACTTGCCGGGTCGCCTGAATACCGTCGCAGCTTCGCCCTGGCCTTTGGTGAACCCAATGCGGTGTCGTTCCACAATGTGGCCCGCGCCATCGCGGCCTTCGAGAGGACTCTCGTCACCCCGTCGTGTTTTGACCGCTACCTCCAAGGGCAACTCGATGCCATCACCGACAAGGAAATGCAGGGGCTCAACTGGTTCGTGGACACCGGCTGCGTTGAATGCCACAGCAGCAGGCCCGTGGGCGGCCGGCAACTGCGGAAGTTGGGCGTCTATCACCCGTACGAGAACACGGAGGACAACGGGCGCTTTGAAATCACGCATCAGGAAGAGGATCGCTTCGTGTTCAAGGTCTGCATGCTCCGCAATGTGACGCTCACCGCGCCGTATTTCCACGATGGGCGCATCTCGACTCTGCCTGAAGCGGTCCGGCAAATGGCGTGGCTGCAACTGGACACAAAACTCGCCCCGCGCGAGATTGATGAGATCATCCGCTTTCTTCGCACGCTGGAAGGGGAGAGCCCGATCGAGGCCAAGATTCCATAGACTCAATTACCGTGTCGATGACGATTGTGTTTGACTGACTGCTGGATCATAAGGGGATCGAAGATGTCTCGTCCAATACTGTCCTTCGTCGTACTCGCTCTGCTTGCGCTTTCGAGCGCCGCCCGAGGTGATGTGGTCACCGAATGGAACGCGATGACGCTCCAGATTGTGCACGATAACCCCGTCGCGAATCTGCCCGCCAGCCGGATGATGGCGATGGTGCATACGTCGATGTTCGATGCCATTAACGCGGTCAGCCAGGGTTACACGTCCTACAGCGTCAACGCCGTCGCCCCGACCGGGGCGTCCGCCGAGGCCGCAGGCGCCGCAGCGGCGTACCGGATCATGTCCAGGATGTATCCCGGCCAGATCGCGACGCTCAACGGGCTGTACAACACGCAACTGGCCGCCATTCCGGATGGCCAGGCCAAGACCGATGGCATCGCATTGGGCGTGACGACGGCCGATAGCATCTACACGTGGCGAAGCACTGACCATGCGGGCGACACCGCGGCCTATGCGCCCACCGCGGCGCCGGGACGGTGGCAGCCGACGCCGCCAGCCTACGGTCCGGCGATGAACCCGCAGTGGCCCACCGTGACGCCGTGGACAATGACCTCGGGCTCGCAGTTCCGTCAAGCCGGGCCGCCATCGCTCGACTCGTCCGCGTATGCGACCGACTACAACCAGACCCGGAGTCTGGGCGACATCAACAGCGTCACGAGAACGGCCGAGCAGACCGCGATCGCCCAGTTCTATGCTGACATGCCCGGTCGGAACTCGCCGCTGTGGCACTGGAACCAGATTGCCCAGGGTCTCAGCCTCGCCAAGGGGTTCACGCTGCAGCAGAACGCTCGCATGTTCGCGGTCCTGGATGTGACCCTGGCCGATGGCATGATCTCCGCCTGGGATATGAAGTACTTCTATGATCGCTGGCGTCCCGTAACGGCGATCCGGGCCGGTGACACCGATGGCAACCCCTCAACAACGGGGGACCCCAACTGGACGCCGCTGCTCACCACGCCTGCCTTCCAGGAGTACATCAGCACGCACAGCCTGCTGTTCGCCGCGGGCGCCGAGGTGCTGGCCTGGTTCAACGGCGATGGCACGTTCAACGACAACTTCACGTTCACGCGAACCGCCGAGCAGGAGGCCGCTGCCTACCGCACAGTGGCCGCTGAACAAGTCGACAGCGATTACTGGCGCCATCGCTTCAGTGATTTCGAGCTAAGCGGCGTGATGGAGGATTTCCCGCTGACGGCGGAGGACGCCTGGGGGGCCATCGAGTCGCTCCGCCTTCGACTGGCACGGCATTACAGCAGTTACCTCATTCCCAAGGAGCGGCCCCGATGATGAGATTCGTACAAGCCGACCCACCGCCGACCAAGCGTGAAGAGACAGTGGCCTACGTTGAGAGCGTGCTGAAACGGCCGCTGTCGGTGCTCCAGCAGTTCCCCCGTTTCCTGTATATCGAGCCGATAAACCAATGCAATTCCCGATGCACCATGTGCGGCATTGACTTCTCCAGGAAGAAGAAGCAGACGATGTCACCGCGGCTTTTCGAGAAGATCCTCCGGGAAGTGACTCGATGGTCCTCACAGATGGAACGCGTGGGGTTATATGTCGATTGTGAGCCATTGCTGGATGAGGGCCTGGCCGACAAGCTGCGCGCAGTGAAGCATGCAGGGATCGGCACCACGTTCTTGAATTCCAACGCCAGCCTTCTGACGCCCGCACGGACGCGGGAACTGATCGAGGCCGGGCTCGACATGCTCTACATCACTATCGATTCGATGGTGCCTCAGCGGTACGAAGCGATCCGCCGCGGCCTGAAGTTCCAGGACGTCTACCGCAACACACTGGACTTCATCCGTCTTCGCGACCAGCTCAATCCACGCCTGGTGCTCCGTATCCAGATGATCCTGCAGGACATCAACCGCGACGAGGCCCAGCAGTTCGTGCGGCACTGGTCGCCGCTGGTGGGCCCGCACGATCAGGTCGCCGTGCGACAGCCGCACAACTGGGGCTCGTTGGTCAAAGATATGCCGATTCCCGAAGACGCTGCCACCATCAATGCCTACCCGTGCGTTGCCCTCTGGAGCACGCTTGGAATACACGCCAACGGGGACGTCAACCTGTGCTGCATCGATGCCGCCGGCAGCGTCCCCCTGGGCAACGTCAATCGTCACACCATCGAGGATCTCTGGCATGGGCGGCTGCTGGCGGCGATTCGTGAACTGCATCTGACGGGGCAACGCAAGAGCATCCGCATCTGCGATGGCTGCCCGGTCTGGTTCCAGCGCCAACCGTGGAAAGCAGACAGCATTGCGCGTCCGGCCGCCGCCAACGAAGGAGCCAACGCATGACTACCCCTTTCGACGTGCCATGGTGGAATACCGAATTGGGGGAGGCCGAGATCGACGGCGTGGCCAAGGCCATCCTGGGGCGGCACATCAATCAGGGCGAATTGTGTTCAGAATTGGAGCGGCAGCTAGCCCAGCGGCTGGGTGTTCCCCATGTGGCGATGACAACCAGCGGCAGTGCGGCACTGGCCCTGTCGCTGATGGCGTGCGGCGTGGGTCGCGACGACGAGGTGATCCTTCCGGCACTATCCTACATTGCCACCGCCCACGCGGTGCTGCTGGCGGGGGCGAGGGTTCGCCTGGTCGACGTGCGGCCGGACCGGCCGCTGATCGATCCAGCTCTCATCGAAGCCGCCATCACACCTCGGACGAAGGCGATCCTGCCGGTGCACCTAAACGGTGCAGCCTGCAACATGGCGGCCATCCGCGATATCCGGTCACGGGCATCCGCGTCCATCAGGCCCAGGGCGATCGTGGGCAATCCGCCCGCCTCGGCCACCTTCAAGGCGAACTCCGGCACGTCCGTGATACAGGACATGGCTCCCTGAATGAACGGGTACTGGATCCCCATGTCGCGGGCGACGGGGCTTTGCAGGAAACAGCCCTTCTTCGCCTCCGCCGAGCGGCATAGGTCTTGAATCTCTTGGATGAAGGCGTCGATCGCGACGGCGGTTCCGGTCCCAAAACGCACGGCGAACGAGGCCGCGAACGAGGCTTCCACCCCCAGAGGGATGACCTCGTCCTGCGTGAAATGGCTCTCCAGCGGCGGCAGGAACCTGGCTTGCACCTGCCCGAAGAAGGACTGGCCGCTCTGACGGGTGATTTGTGCGGCGCAAAGCGAGTCTTCGATCGCTTTGATCTCCTTGAACGCCACCGAGTTCCCCTTGTTGAAGAGGCGACAAGGCACTTGCACGTCCAGGCCGACCAAGGCGGTGGAATCCATGCGGAGTCTGGCAATCAGATCGCGTCGAAGATCGTCAATGGCTACCAGGTCAGTCAACCAGTGGACACTCTCGAAGACGATGCCGCTGGCTCCCGTGGACAGCAATGCCGCCGCGGCCTCCGGGGTCCAGACTCCGCCCCAGATAAGAATGTCTGGCGACTTCGCGGGAGTGATCATGCCCTTGATTGCTGAGTGGAGGGTCAAGGTCGTCTCGCCGCTCACGAATCCGGAGGCCTCGCACCCTTTGAGAACGATGCGCCCGATGCCGGAGCCCTCGGTGGCCATCGCGGCCAGGTGGCTCACGTTTCCGATGATGGGATAGCATCGGTAGCTCCCACATAGGGCCTGCAGTCGTTCGAGGATGGCCACCGAGTTGTTATGGGGGATATGAGACTGGCATTCCACCCAGAGGTTCCGTACCCCGGTGTCCTCCCGAAGCCGCTCCAGGGATGGGTTCATCAGGACGGCCGCGGAGATCTTGATATCGGTGACATCTCCGGCAGGGTCCGCCTTCTGCAAGAAGGCGTGCAAGGCTTCCATTTCCATCATCGAGAAGTCGAAGATGGCCCTGCCCCCAAGACTCCGAGCCATCAGGGCCACGGTCTGGCTGATCTCGTGCGGGCGCCAGACGAAGGCGATGATTGGACCGTGCTCTTCAGCCGATATGTCCGGACCTCCCTTCAAGATCATTCGGTCACCTCGTTGTGCGGTCAAAGGCACGATCTGATTGTCTTTGGCGTTCGATCCGGCATGCCCGGAACAAAAAAAAGCCGACGTGCCTGAACACCCAACAGGTGCTCAAACACGTCGGCTTACTCGTCAACGGGCCTCCCGGCAGGGCTGCCCTTCATCTAGTCATCCGACCCGGAGTCATTTCATGCCCCGGCGTATAGTCATGGTAGCAGAAGGAGGCAGGGCAAAACAACTTGTTTCCGATAATCGCGAGCTTCGTTGACCGTGCCCGGGAATGACGAAGCGAGTCGTTCGAGGCCAGTTCATGAACGCGGGCGACATGATCAAACAGATGCTGGAACGTGGCCTGTGGTCCACCGGCGGCAAAACCCCGCCGCGACCATCTACGCGGCGATCGTCCGCGAGATCACTGTCAAGGGGGACGCCAGTCGCTTCCGCAAGTGGGATCACCTCAAGTCGGCACTGGAGTTCTGCAACAGCCGAGAGAGGGGCGAACGGCGGTTTGCGTAATGTGGGGGCACACAGCGTCTTACGTACGATTGGACTCTCTTGGGGTGGTCCAGAGAGAGCAGAGACTTTCGGCGCAAAGAGAGACAAAACGGGCTGCGGGGCGGGGGCTGGACCAAAGGCGGAGTCCAAGGGCGGGGAAGCTGCGGTGCGGCGAGCAGGCGGCACCGGCCCTGGAATCACCCGAAAGGCCGCAAAATCACGCGGAAGGGCGCATGGCTTGGCGCGCGATGGCCTATACCGGCGGGCAGCCACCTCGCCAGAGAGATGGTTCGCCACCGGCAGATAACTGGTGCTTGTGCTCCTGGGAACGAAACCGTCTCTGTTTTCGCGTTCGCGCACAGAAGGCGCGACAATTAACCCATGCAGCTTGGCGAACAAGAGAGGTCTGTATGCCCAGGATACATCAGCTGCTTGCGATGGCCGTGGTTCGGAAGCATCGCCGGCGCCGGGTCGAACCCTAAACAATCGCTCCGCCACCGGCACCACGGACATATGCCACCCATCGAGCGGTCTCACACGTCAAGCCTGCCCCCACGCTCGATCACGATGCGGCGGACATCAGCAGGATCAAGTTGGCGGGGGTCGGTGTCATTGGCGGCCGCGAGAGCGGCGGCGATCCCCGCGGCCTGGCCCATCATCGCCCCACTGGTGGCCACGCGGGCAGAGGACTGCACTTCGCGGTCTGCCGAGAGGTTGCGACCGGCCATCATCAGGTTCCGTCCATCGCGGGCGATCAGGCTGCGCAATGGAATCTGATGCGGCGGGACATTCTTGTAGTCCGGGTCGGCGTACGGGCCCAGGTGAAGTTGATACGTGCCGCGGGCGACGCCGTCGTCGAACGCGCGCCCGGCCTTGAGGTCGCCCACGGTCAGCACGTGATCGCCGACGATGCACGCGCCGTCGCGGATTCCGAGCATCGACGCGGCGTGATCCAGGCGCCAAGGCTTGCCCAGCACGCGCTGGAAGTAGTCCATCGTCTCGACCATGCAGCGGCGGGCGTGGACCTCGGCGGCCGTGAGTTGCTCGGTATCCGTGGCGTCGATTGTGGGAAACCAGAGCTTGATCGCCTTTCCGTCGGGCCCGTCGGGCCAGAGGCTGATCTTCCGCAGGCCGGCAGCAGCGGAGGCGGGGGCGTCGTCGGCGGACGGAAAGGCGTCGCCGAGATCCGGGGGCCAGGTTCGTCGGTCGGGAATGCGCTGTGCAATGTCAACGTCTGCCAGGGAGCGAGTCCATCCCGGCGGCATGGTCGGCCATGGCTCCTGGCCCGCGACCTCACGGACGAAATACATCATGGACATGGGAATGCGGCGGTCGTCGGTTTCCCAATCGCCGAGGATGGCGAACCCCGCCGAGCGCGCAAGGGCCGAATCACCGGTGCAGTCGATGAACTGCTTGGCCCGCAGGGCCTGTGGTCCTGAAGCGCCGCAGACGATCGCCTCGGTGATACGACCCTCACCGTTTACGCACGCGTCCGTCAGACGGGTGTTCAGCAGCAGCCGGACGCCGCGCCGAAGCAGCAGTTCCTGCAGGATCACGGCCAGCGTCTCGTAATGAAAGGCGGGCAGCTTCTCGTGCCCGATGGCGTTCCAGGCGTCCAGTTCCGCGAGGATCTCGTCGAAGACTTCGCCAAGCGGGTCGCGGAAAGCACGCTCGTCGCAAAAGTGGGCCACCCCGCCCGAAGTCAGCAGACCGCCGATTGACGCCAATCGCTCGACGAGCACGACGCGGGCGCCGGATCTGCTGGCCGCCGCGGCGGCGCACGCTCCGGCGATCCCCCCGCCGATCACGGCCACGTCGGCGTCGTAAGCAACAGGAACGTCGCGGCTGTAGCGGATGGTCTCCATGGGTCAGTCTTCCCGTTCGGCGTCCCACAGGCTGACGCCGATAAAGCGTTCGCGGTTGGGATCGGTGTTGTAGTAGTAGGCGGTCACTACCTGGCCGGAGCTATTGAGAACCGCGCGGGGGTAACCCAGATCATGATCGCCCCCGTCGTCACGGAGGACGATCTCATCGCTCCAGGACAGGCCCCCGTCCGCGCTGAGGCGGGCGCGGATGCCCGATGGGGCGTCGCGGAAACCGTACACGAGGCACAGCCGCCCGTCGCGCAGTCGCACGAGCGCAGGCGGGTTGCTGAGCCGGCCGGTGGCTGGCACAGCCGAGGGAAGAGCTTGCCAGGAGGCCCCCTCGTCGGCGGACTCGTAGAGTGGGATGCAGCCGGAGCTGACGAAGCGCCCCATGCCGACGCGGGTGGCGGTGATGATGCGGCCGTCGGCCAGGACAACGGAGGAGGGCATGATCTCGTAACCGTCGTCGCGCTCGGGCGAGATCCAGGCCAGGAGGCGGAAGGTGCATCCGCCGTCGCAGGTCTCGGCACAGAAGATGCGGCCTTCGCGCCCGTTGGACTTGTGGCAGGTGACCAGGAACAGGGCGCGGTGCGGGCCCAGCGGGATTACGTCCGTGCGCGAAGCCAGCAGTAGCGACTCGTCGAGCCCGGTGAAGCGGTAGGGCCCCTGCCAGATGCGTCCGCGGTCGCGGGAGACGTGGAACCAGGAGAAAATAGGCTCCGGGGCGGACGCACAAGTGGACCGGCCTACCAGGACAGAGGTCTCGCTCGATGCGAAGTCAAGTGGCTCACTGAGCGCGTTAGGCGGGTTCTCGCCCTCGTAGGGATTGCCGATCTTGTGCTGTCCGGAATGCTCGTCAACGTTGATGTCGCGGCGCTTGGGCGTGGGGCCGCAAAAAGGCTCGGACGTCCAAGTGCGCCCGTCGTCCAGGCTACGGACCTGGAGCGTCTGGACCGCTTTGGTGTTGTCAATCTTGTGTGTCTGCGAGGCGTTGATGAATGTCCCCTCGCTGAACAGGACCAGCAGTTCCTCTCCCCAAGCCCACATGCCGTAATTGGCTGGCCAACCGGCGAATCGCCCCGTCTGTCCGTACGCGATCCGGTGTTCGATGCTCTTGGCTCTACGCATGCGTTGACCTCTTGTTCTTGCAATATGCCGCGGGGCCGCTCACGCCCCCCTTGACTGCATCCATCGACGCAAGGACATCTTATTGTGATTATGGCGGTATCCGAGTTCCTGATGTCACTGCGCATTCAACCCATTGTCAAGGCCCTCGTTTCTCATGGGTGCTGTACTCCTTCAGCACCCGTCACTGCACGGCGGCAGGTTCTCCAGCGTCACCGCCAGTCGCTGCGATTCCGTTGTCGTGACGGTGGCTGGGGGCTGGGGCGGACGACGGGCTTTCCTGCCGGGTGCATGCCAAGCCGCTCGTCGCCAACGCTGCCGCCGCCCCTGCTGTGGCCTTCATGAACTGTCTCCCGCCGATCGACTTCATGGGTGTTCTCCGTCAGTTGCTGTCAGCACTGCCTTGGCATGCCGGGCGAAGAGCCCGCGCACATCTCGGCAGTAACTCTCGATGGTTCGCCGGCCGAAACCCTGGTGGTCGCCGCACGCAAGCAGCGCCCGGGCGAGTACGATCTCGCGTAGAGATCCTTCGCGGCGACGCTTCTCCGTCGGCTGGTCAAAGAGCGGCTCGATGCCGGTCATGACGTGCCCGCACATCCCCGGCTTGGCGAGAAGAGCCGCCAGGGGCTCCGCGGCCCGCCGGTCGGCCAGATGCTCGAGGGCCAAGGCCACGGCCCGGTGATGCGACAGCGTCGCGTTGGCGTCCAAAGCGGACAATTTGGCCAGAATGGGATCGATCGCCCGAGGATCCCGGGCGTATCCCAGGGCCAGCACCAGCGAGTCGACCGGGGTCGGAAGATGTGAGTATTCCGCCATTCTGCCCTGTGCGATCTTGTCATCCCATGTGGATACGGCCAGTGCTTGTGAGAGAACCGCAACGCCATCGGCCTGCCCGGCAAAGCCCAACAGGGCGGCATAGGCAAGGTGCTGCTGCGAACCTTCGCTTCGAACGAAGGCTAGGCGAACGGCCGGCAGCGAGGTTTGGGCGTTGGCAAGCACCATGGCCAAGGCCCGGCTGCGGCGATCATAGTCCAGCGATGCGTCGCCAAATTCCTCCACGGCCCGCTCGACTTGCCCCGGATCCGTCGGGGGCGAGTCGTTGTCCAAAAGGACACTCTCACGAAGCGCCCCGATGGCTACCAACTTCCTCTGCACCATCCGGATGTCGATCTTCTTGGGCGAAATCCCGCGCGCTGCCGCCTCGGTCGCGGCCAAGCCTGCCGCGTACCCCTGGTTCAGCAAGTCGCGCTGCATTCTCATCAGCGCACATGCGTCGCGTTCCATGCCGGTCCCCAGACCCACCACCAGCATGCCGTCCAGCCCCATGGGCAGTAGGCTGCGGTATGGCGTGTCGCTCATCCCACCGGGGGCGGGGTGGTTTTCCCGGCGAGTCTGCTCGTTGTGCGGCAGCAGGGCGAAGTATGGGGCGCTGGGATAACCGTGCGAGTCGTAGTCGCTGAGGGATGTCGCGATCGTGTCGGAGTATGTGCGGCCGAGCAACTGGTCCAGGTACCTGAGCGTGTGATCGGCCACCACGCGGCGACGCTCCCGCGATTGGACGAAGGGCAATGTATCGTAGACGCCGGCGGGGTCGACCGCCTGTCGGCTGCCCACCATAGCGCAAGTCACGTCCACCACGTCGCTGTCGTCGACTAGCAGGTAGTCCGAGTTGACGCAGTCGCGCCCCGGCGGGCGGATCGAGATCCCCGTGCCTTGCAGGGCAATGTCGTGCGGGTCATCGCCGAAGACGGTCGCTGCGCCGGCAGCGGCCGCCACGTCAGCATTGCCCGTCGCGTCGATCGTCACATCGGCCAACACCACGCCGCACCCATACGGGGTCGCCACCGCCGCGCCGCGGACGGTTCGGTCCCGGCAGCAGGCGCCAAATGCCAACGATCCCAGCCAGACGGTTCCGCCGGCCTGGCGCAACTCGCGCCGCAGCCACTCCATCTTGTACTCAATGCTGTGCCTGTCATCGGGAAACGGCGCCTCGGCAGCGAACCCCACATTCTGCCCGTGGTACGGGGCCCCGATGAGACCGACGGTGCCCACGCCGCCCAGCGCCTCCTGGTACTCCAGCACCAGCGTCCTGGCGCCAGCCCTGGCGGCCGCGATGCCCGCCGCGGCCCCGGCCGTCCCGCCGCCCACTACCAGAACCTGCACGCGGGCCAGCACCGGCAGCGAGTCGTCCGCCGCCGAGACGGTGGCAGCCGGCTCACCGGCCGGGCGGAACCCCCTGAGACCTTCAGCCAGGTCGACACCGTCGAGACGCTCACCGGAGACACAGCGGACGCGGGCCTCCCCGAGCACTCGGGCCTTGGCCCCCGCAGCGATAGCGACGCCAATGTCTCGAGCCTCTACTTCTCCGGCAGAAGGGTCCAGCCGGGACAGGCCGCTCACGGCTTGCCAGGGCTCCCGACTGCTCAGGTAGAGGCATTCCGCCGCGCGCAACTGGCCGGGGCGATGGGTCAAGTCCCGCGCGGCCTGCTCGGCCTCCTGTAACGCCGCCGGAGTCCATGCCGGCACAGGCAGGTCCAACTCGTATTCGTGGTAGGCCAGCGGCTCGCCGCCATTGGGTTGCTCGCAGAGCTGGCTGCGGACCGGCGCCAATCGCGACATTTCGCCCCCCAGCACCACGCGACGGGCGGCGAGGCAGAAAGGCCCATGCTGACGCAGCAGGCAGCCCGCCAGTTCGCCCACCAAGCTGTTCATCGTGCCGTCGAGGACCGCGCGGGCAACCACCGCCTGGCGACCGGCCCGGGTAGCCAGAACCACCCCGGCCAGCGAGCCATCTGCGCCTTCCAGCACTCCCACCGGCATCGCGCCCAGAACGAAGTCCGCCCCCGCCGCCAGCATCGCGCCCTCCAGTGTCCGCTTGACCTTCAGTGGCGTGGCCCAGCCGGCCCCGTCGAGCATGGCATCAGCCAACGGCCCCCGGCTGCTTTCCGACTGACGCCACAGGCGCAGCGTCGAGCACAGGTCCTCACCGAGAAACAGCCGCGGGGCAGCAAGGAACACCCGTGCGCCGGCCCCCGCGGCAGCTACTGCAGCGGCCACAGCCGACACAGTACCCCCGACGATGAGAACATCCACGTCTCGCTCCACCGGCAGCCGTCGCTCGCTCACGCTCATGCGCCGCTCAGCCTTACTCAAGATGCTCATGGCAGATCCTTTCAGATCGCGTTCATTGCAGCACATCACAGCTCATCGGCATCAACGACTGGAGACACCGGTGAATGCTATTGGCTGGCTGATATGATAATCATGGATAGTGATGCGAGACAGCACCCAAACCGGACGACACCATAGCCAGATGACGAGAAGCCTCGTCCTGGAGCGATCTGTGCCCCGCCAGGCTACATTAGCGGCGTGATGATGCTCGGCGTCTTCACGGCGTCTCATGAGAAGGTGATCTTCTTCGCTTCAGTGGGCCGGTCGAGAGCGGCTTATTCACCGTCTACTCGCAGGTATTGTGCGGATTGTCGAAGGAGGCGACGACGAAGAACGGCCCCATCCTGGGCCGCTGGATGTACGCCAGCGTGTCGTCGGCCAGGCGGCAGTCGTCGAAGGCGTTGAAGTACTCAAAGCCGTGGCCATCTTCCATAGGTGCGCACAGGGGCGCTGAGCAGGTTGCCGATGCCGGCCGGCCAAGATGAACAGGACGTTCGGGGGCATCGTCAATGCACCCCGATGGCATAAAGCTCGCTGAACGGCAAAGGGTAGTCCTGGAGGATGATCATCTCCATCAGGCGATCGCGCAGGTCGCGACGGATGGCGGAGTGCGAGGGCTCGCCGGCGAAATTGCGTTGTTTCTGCGGGTCGGCGGCGATGTGGAAGAGTTGCTCGCCGGTTCCGACGACCCACCTTACCCCGAGGCCATGAGCGACGGCCCGTGGGGCTTCTGGACCTCTTCGATCGCGAGCTATTCGCGAGGGCTCCCTGATGCCCTGGGGATCCAACTACTGGGCGCCCAGTTGGTGGAAGAACCCTTAGCCTGCTGCGCGCCAGACACGGGAAGCTCTGGCCATGGTGGGCCTAAGACACTAGAATTGGAGTCAAGACGATTCCCCACGTCGGGGTGTCACAAGGTGAAATATGAACATACGGTCAATCTCCGGCGGCGCGGGGGCATGTATGCTGGTGGCTTGGCTGGCGGCGATGCTGCCCGCGGGCCAGGGCGCGCCCGCGGCCGACACGGACGCCCCCGCGATCATCCCGATGGCGGTAGTCCCGCTGATGGCCAAGGCCCCGGTGATCGATGGGAACATCACGGAAGATGAATGGCCGACGGTCCGCGTGGGGCGGTTCGTAAGCAAAGGCGATTCGCTCCAGCCTCGCCCGGGGCAGTTCTGGGTCGCCTCGGACGGGAACATGCTCTATGTCGCCGTCCGGTCAGCTGTGCATCCCGTGCTGGGTCCCGTCGCCGAACGCAAGCCCCGCACGGATGGCCGCGACGCCACTCGTCTTGAAGAGGACGACTCAGTCGAGATCTGGCTCGACAGCGACCCGAACTCCAAGACGGCCCGGCACTATCAGCTCCTCGTCAACACGCTGGGCGCACAGTCTGAGAAGATGTTCGACCGCCTGTACAATTCGGAGCGCGCGTTCTGGCAGCCCGAGGTGTTTCTCCAGGCGCACAGGGTGGAAAACGGCGTGTGGTCGGCGGAGGTGGCGGTGTCCCTGAAGGACCTGCGCGTTCAGGACGTATCCAAAGCCATCGGTCTGCGTGTCTGCCGGAACTACCGGAACCCCACGGACCAGGCTCACTGGGCGCCGAAGGTGCAGGCATTCTCGGACACCAAGACCATGCCGCAGATTCGCTTTGTGCCCGTCGCCCCGGTCGTCAAGGAAGCCGGCTTTCAGGACGACCAAGGCATCCGGATCGCCGTCGAGTTGACCAATCCTACCGCCCAGGCGATCACACTGAAGGCCCGCCTGGGGTACAACCCTGCCAAGCACGCCCGCGACTACAAGGACTGGAACCTGACCCTCCAGAGCGGCCAGAAGCAGGTCTTGGAGTACACCCATGAGTTCCTGCAGGCCGACAACTACACGGCCCTGGGGGAGATCCTCGTGATGGGCGCCGACGGGGGCGTCTTCTACCATCGCGACTTCCGGTGGGAGACGCGCCCCGCGAACCTCTGGTCCGCAGTCGACGCGCAAAGCCGCCCCGCCAGTGGCGAATCCTCCAGCCTCCGCCCCTCATGCGCGGGCTTGCTCCTATTCGTTCCCTAGCCTCAAGAGGCGACGTCGTCCTCACGGAATGCTGACAGCAGGATTTCGCCCGCGCCCTCGTGATCGGGCGGGCGCCCGCCGTAGATGGCGTTCCGTTCGCGGTCGTGCACGGCGTAGATGGTGCCATCGGAGGCGATCGCGGCGTCAGGGTAGCTGACGTTGTCGCGATCGTCGAGCGCCAATCCGCTGCTCCAGGTCGCCCCTTCGTCGCGGGAGAGACAGGCGACGATCCCTTTGCGCCTCCTGGGGTCCGGGCTGTTGATCAGCAGCCAACCGCCGTCGCCCAGCCGCCGGATGTGGAAACGCGACCCCGGGTTGGCGATCGCGGTGGAGCGGCCTTCGGACCAGGTGCGGCCTTTGTCGATCGATATGCTCTGCCAGATCACGCCGGAGCCGGTGCGAATGTACATCAACACCGATCCGTCGCGGCGCTCGACGATCATGTTTTCGGAGGCCAGTGGCGGGGCCACGACCGCGCCGTGCAGGGACCAAGTGCGGCCCTGATCTTGCGACCATCCGACCCCCTGCAAGTTCTGTCGATGCCGGTCGGCAAACCAATGGTCGTCGGCGATCGGGGCGTACGTCATCGGCATCAGCCATTGCCCCGTCGACAACACCGTCGGCTTGTTCAAGCGGAAGCAGTAGGGCACGCCGTAGGGGATGGGCCGCGGATCGCTCCACACCGGGGTCGACGCGTCGGGCTGGTGGCAGGTCTTGACCCACACCCCGTGTTGCCGGGCTTGGCGGTTGCTGCGGTTGTAGATCAGCCACAGGGCGCCGGTCGGATCGAGCCACAAGCAGGAATCAAAGGCGCGTTCGCCGTCGTGCGGCTCGGCCAGCAGGACAGGCTGGCCGAACGTCCGCCCTCCGTCATCGCTCCAACTCACGAAGACGGCATTCTCGGGCGCCGGCTCGGTATCCCCGCCCGAAAACCACGTGATGTACAAACGCCCGCCGGGCGTGCACTCGATACCCGGAATGCCCAGCCACTGCTGGCCGGTCTGCGTCCTCGAAATGGCGATGTGCCTCAGCTTCATAGCGAATGCTTCTCCAAGAGCGGCATCAACCTTCCAGCGGGCTGCCCGTCCGGTCAGACCCGATCATGATATCTCCATTCAGCTCGCCAGCCGCTCATCTCGTCGGCTGCCCGAAGAAACCACTTGCAGTCAGATCAATAGTATAGTATAGTATGGTCTAATATTGCCCATAGAGTCAACTGTGAACCGAGTGCGATCCACCTGCGAGTCCTTCCATGCCAATGAAGCCTCAGCCACGCCGCTGGCGGTCCAGTTGGCTGACCACATCCGCCTGGCGATCCGCCGCGGACAGCTTCTTCAGGGCGACTGCCTGCCCGCCGCCGGCGCGAACAACTGTGCCAGCCGCGTTACGGTGCTCCAGGCATACCGAATCCTCCAAGACGAGAGGCTCGTCATCATGAAGCGGGCCAGCGGCACGGTTGTGCGCGGCACTCGCGCCGCGCCGGCTTGCGGGTTGTTGCTGGACGGACGGCTGTTTGGGGCGTCCCCCGCGGTCTACTTTGGGCAGATCGTTAGCGCGGTATTGGGGCAGTTCGCCGCCCGCGGCTGGCAGCCGCGGATACACATTCTCCAGGACCCTTGCACGGGCTCCGGGGCCGCCGACGCGTCGATCCCCGCCGGTCTTCAGCGAGACCTTGGCGACGAGGCGTTGGTTGGGGCGCTCGTCTGGCGGCCGGCAGACCAGCCCCACGTACACGAGTGGCTCACGTCGCGACGTATCCCGGCCGTCAGCCTCCATCACGGCGGAGGCCTGCCGCAGGTCGAGATCGACCATGCGTGCATGATCAGTCGGGGGCTATCGCATCTAGCAGGCCTCGGCGTGCGCAGGGCCGAGGTATGGAACACGCTGGTGCCTCCCGACATCGACCCGGCCGTTCTGGGGCGAAAGCGCACTCCCGGGCTGGCCGTCATGTGGCGCCAGTTCAAGGCGGATGTCGCGTCGGCGGTTGACGAAGGGCGTCGCGCGGCTCGGGGGATTCTGAGCGGTCGGCGCACGCTGCCCCAGGCGATCTTCCTTCTGGACGACTGGATGGCCATCGGAGCCACCCTGGAAATCCTGGCGGCGGGCGTGCGTATTCCCGACGACGTGCGGTTGCTCGTGGCAACGCATCGCGGCCAGGTCATGGATGCGCTGACCCACTGTGACTTGCTGGTTGTGGACCCGGGCGACATCGCCGCGTCAGCCATGGGGTTGTTGGATCGTGCGATGGCGGGTTCCGCCGGCCCGGCCGACGTCGCCCGCGTGGACTATCGCCTGGTGTCGGCTCATGCCCAACAGCCCCCGTCGGTCCCCGCCACTGCGGGCGAAAGCGGGAACCTGGAATGAACACTCACGATCACCAGGCCCTGGTGAAGTTGGCAATGGCGGCTGTCCGCGCCGTCGAGCCTACGCCTCTCGCCCGTTCCGCGCGGCAAGTCCATCGACGTGACGATCCGCTTCTGGACGATCAGTCATGTCTTCGCGCCCAGGACTCGCCTGCGGGTGAGGCTGTCGCTGAGTGACTACCCCTTCTTCGAGAATTCGCCCCATGCGGGGCGGATGTGGATTGACCCGAACGGTTCAGAACTGCACGTGCCAGTGCTTTAGAGCTCTATCAGAGGTCCATCATGGGAAATGTCATCGAGTCTGCCCGAGAGTTGCCGGTCCTGGCCAATGTGGACGTCTGCGTGGTGGGCGGGTCGTGCACGGGCGTCTTTGCCGCCGTGCGGGCCGCCCGCCTGGGCGCGTCCGTCGTCGTCGTCGAGCGGTCGAACTGCTTCGGCGGCGTGGCGACCAACGGGCTGGTGCTGGTCTGGCATTCCTTTCTCGACACCGAGCACGGCCGGCCGATCATCGGCGGGCTGTCGCGCGAGATGGTCGAGCGATTGGGGCGTCGCGGGCTTGCCGAGCCGATACAGCGAGACAACAACGTCGGCTTCAGGCTCAACACTGAGGAACTCAAGATCGAACTGGATGAACTGGTTTTGGAGCACCGGGTCGCGCCGATGCTCCACGCGCTCGGGTGCCGGCCCATCCTGGAGGGCGAGCGAATCACCGCGCTGGCGGTGGAGAACAAGGACGGCCGCGGCGCGATCCGCGCCCGCGTCTTCATCGACGCCACGGGCGATGGCGACCTGGCCGCGCGGGCCGGCGTTCCGCACTTCGAGCGTGATCACGTGCAGCCTCCGACGACCTGCGCGAAGATCCGCAATTTCCGGCAAGAAGGGGTGAGCTTCGCGGCCTTGTACCGGGAGCGCCACACCGAATTTGGCCTGGAGCCCGATTCGGGATGGGACTCGCACCTGCCGGGAATCCCGGATGTGTCGTTCGTGGCCCAGACGCACGTCTTCGGGGCGAACGTGGCTCACGCCGACCAACTGACGGCGGCCGAGATCAAGGGGCGGCGGCAGATCCGCGGGATCATGGACATGCTGCGGAAGTACGGGGCCAAGGGTGACGATATCGCCCTGGTTCAACTGGCGTCCTCCATCGGCATCCGCGAGACGCGGGTCATCGAGGCGGCGCACTGCCTGACGGAGGAGGAGGTCCTCAACGGCGAGCGTTTCCCGGACGCCATCGCCAACGGCAGCTATCGAGTGGACGTCCATGCGCCGCAGGGCGGGGGGTTCCTCTTCAAATACCTCGATGGCCGGACGCTGTTCGCGCATGGCGACGGCTGCACCGAAGGGCGATGGCGCGAGCCCACGGCCGAGAATCCGACCTTTTACCAGGTTCCCTATCGGTGCCTGTTCCATCCGTCGCGGCCCAACCTGCTGTGCGCGGGGCGGATGATCCACACCGACCGCGGCGCCTTCGGCGCCATCCGCGTCATGGTGAACACGAACCAGATGGGCGAAGCTGCCGGCACCGCTGCCGTACTCGCGCTGAAAGGCAGCGGTTCCAGGACCTTGGGCTTATTGAGGCCCGGCAGCAGGCCAAAGTCGTAGGTGTC
>CAZTVF010000038.1:0-41712 GCA_964616985.1 uncultured Planctomycetaceae bacterium | reverse complement strand
TGGCGTTGAGGTCGGCCGCCACGGCCGGGCCCAGCCGCGCGCGGCGGCGGGGGCGAAGGTGCTCGTCGTCGTTCATGTACTCGTCGTCGGCCTGGTCCTTCTGATCGAGGAAGGCCTGCATCTCGTCGAAGCGGCCGTCCATGAGCTCCCGCTCGATCCGCGTCAGCCGCTGCAGCCGCCACGCCTCGGCCACGATGCGGTCGAAGAGAAGCGACTCCATCGGCCCCACGGGCTTCCAGTAGTCCATCATGCCCGTGACGAACTCCTCGAAGGCGTCCTTGTCCTCGCAGTCCAGCAGGACCTGGCGGCAGAAGATGCCGTGCTTGGTCGCGTTCCTTGACGCCGCCCGCTTGCCCTCATCCGTGACCGGCCCCTTCGACTTCGCCTCATTGACCCGACTCGCCTCCGCCTGCCTTGTGGACATGAGTTCGCCCTTTCCGTGAATGTGGATATTCAATCGAGACCCCGTGAGACAGGAGAAGGGTAACGCAGGGGGAGATAAGTATCAAGCATAATCTATAAAATAATTGCCTATGCAACAAACATCGCCAATCAATAGCCATGCCATGCGTATAGCCCCCCGAAGGCAGGTGCCTTTACCAGAACTTTTGCCATGGCGATGGGGCCGCTTGCCTGCCGTGGTAGGGTGCGTGGCTCGCTGCGCACCTTGAACGGGCCATTCGGTTCAAGGTGGAAGTTATCGACGAGCAAGTCAAGATCGCGGAAGAGGCGTATCCTCTCTCTGTGCTTCTGGTGGTTGGAATGGAAGATTCTCCAACTCTAAAGCCTGCAAAGACAAAGGTTAGGTACAGTCTTCACCTCAATTTCACGCCAAACCATCTCCGTATCGCGGCGACCGGCATTTCTCGGGAGTAAAGTCTTCTCTCGTAGTCGCCGATGATACTGACAACGCGTATCGAGGGTATGTTCCAGGAAATACCCTCCCAGTTCCATCCTTCCGGATGCCGGTGATGCCCCGATAGCATGTTGAACTGGATGACGCCTGCAGCGTTCGCGGCAAGGTGCCGGGGACGACGGCGAACGTGTGCTGCTCCGGGTTCGGCTACGCCTCACCCTCCGCAGCACACGCCAAGCGTAAAGACTCTCTCTTGAATTGTGGCGGAAAACGGGGGCAGGTCAGGGCGTTCCGGGTGCATGGGTCACTGAAGTGACCATGCCGGGGGTGACGCGTCGGAAGCGGCGTGGGGCAGCGGGGCGAGGAGAGGGTGCGTCGAGTGTTTTGAAGAATCATCGATTTATTCCTTGCGGTCAGGGCGGAAATAGTGCATTTTACGTTTTACAAAACGTAAAAATAAAGGGACCAAGGGGCCAGGGACCAGGGATTAGGGACTAGGGACCAGGATCGGTGGATCGGTGGATCAGTGGATCGGGCGTCGGGCGTCGGGCGTGTCGGTAAGTTCAGGTCAGAAGCGTCGGATTGGGTCGGTTGCCGCCAAGAGCGGGCACGCCGGTGGTTGCGGGGCCTGACTGGCTGCGGGCTTGTCGCGAGGCCGGCTTGCGTCTTGGCTACGTTTGATTGGTGCTCGGTCTAGAGGTTCGGGACTTGGGTATGTCAGATAAAGAAAACAATGTTGGGGTGCAGTCGCCGCCGGCGGGCGGGGCGACGCTGGTGGCGAGGCGGCCGATCCCGCCGAAGCTTTACCGCATCGGCGAGGTGGTGGCGTATTCGGGCGTCAGCCGCCAGACCATTCACAACTACACCACGATGGGCCTGCTTCACGAGATGAAGTGGACCGACGGCGGCCACCGGCTGTACGACGAATCGGTGTTCGGCCGCCTCGACCAGATCGCGGCACTGAAGGCCCAGAGCAAATCGCTGGAGTTCATGCGTGACTATTTCGCCCGGATCGATAGCGGCAACGAAACGTGAGAGCGGCGCAGGGCGGCTCGCCAAGGACGGCGGCCGCGACACGCGAGCATGCCGGCGCTCTGCAAACGGCGCAGAGCTTCGGCATGGCACCATGGCATGGCACCACGCCGATGATGTGATGGATCGATGAACCTTGGGCCGGCGGTCAAGGAGGACCTAGGCCAATGAGACGAGTGCGAGTCTGGCTGAGAATATGGAAGAGCCGCGCGGCGGCCACCAGCCGTCGGGCGCGCCTGGCGCTGGCGATGATGTGCCTGCTGATCATCGGCGGGGGCATCTGGCTGGCCGTGGGCACCGGCGGCGTCGAGATGGTCGCCGTCGCGGGCAAGGGCATGGACGCGGCAGAGCTGGCCGAGGCGCAGTCGCTGCTGTCGGGCAAGGGCATCGCCGCTCGCCTGGAGTGCGGGCGGCTGCTGGCCCGTCGCGACCAGGCCGACCACGCCCGCGCGATCCTGGCCGCCGAGGGCCTGGGCACGCCCGCCGACGTCAACCCCTTCGACAAGGTCGCCGCCGGCGACAACATCTGGTCCACCCAGGCGCAGAACGACAAGCGCTGGCAGGCCGCGAAGATGGCCGCCCTGTCCGCGCTCATCCGCAAGTTTCCGCCCATCCGCTCGGCCACCGTCCTGTTCGAGGAAGGCAGCGGCCGCAACCTCTCGGGGATGGGCAGCGAATCCACCGCCGCGGTCACCGTCGAGCTCAAGCCCGACGCCAAGATGAATGACAAGCTCGTGGCCGCCATCGTCGACCTCGTCGCCGGCAGCATCGCGGGCATGAAGCCCACCAACGTCCGCATCGTCGACAGCGCCGGCCGCAGCTACCGCACGCCGGAGGCCCACGGGGGCGATCCGCGCGGCGACTCGCTGGAGCAGATCCAGGCCGCCGAGGCCTACTACGCCGACAAGATCCGCGCCGCCATCGGCGTGGAGAACCCCATCATCACCGTGCAGGTGGACGCGGCCAAGGCGCCCGTCCGCTGCACGTCGGCATTCGTGTCGATCCCGCGCAGTCACTTCGTCCGCCAGGCCGAGGCGCAGTACGGTGCGGCCGGCGAGAAGGAGCTTGCCGCCGTCACCGAGGGCGGTCTGGACAAGGCTCGCCAGGCCGTCGGGCGGATCGTCAAGGACGCCGAGGTGAAGGTGGAGTGGCATTACGACGTGCGTGCGGCGGTCGCGTCGGCGCCGCCGCCGGGCGACGTGGAGATGACCAGCGAGTTCGACCGCCGGCTGATCGCGGCGAGCCTTCTGGCGGGCCTGGGCGTGGCGACGCTGGTGGTGACGATCTTCCGCACGCGGCAGGGGCGGCGCGACGAGGGGCTCTCCCCCGAGTCGGCCTCGCCGGTGGGCGTGCTGCAGCTGGCCTCGCCGCGGGACATCTGCGAATTCCTGGCCCAGGAGCATCCGCAGACCGTGGCGGTGGTGCTTTCGCAACTGCCGCCGGAGAAGGCGGCAGCAGTGCTGGCCGAGCTGCCGCGGGACACGCAGGTGGATGTGTCGCGGCGGATCGCGTCGCTGGAGAAGGTGGACGTGGCCACGCTGGCCGAGGTGCAGGACGCGCTGGCCCAGCGGCTGCGCGAATTCGCGGCCCGCACGCAGTCGAGCATCGGCGGGCAGGCGAAGCTGGCGGAGCTGCTGCGTCGGGCGGGCGGGGAGACGGAGAAGAACGTGCTGGACTCGCTGTCGGCGCATGAGCCGGCGGTGGCGCAGTCGCTGCGGAATCGCCTGTTCGTCTTCGACGACATCCTGACGATGGGCGACGACCGCCTGCGGACGGCGCTGGAGGCGATGGACGGCGAGCAGCTGGCGGTGGCGCTGCGGACGGCGGGCAAGGAACTGACGCAGAAGGTGTTCTCGTGCCTGACGGCGGCGTCGTCGCGACGGCTGCGGGCGCAGATGGAACGGATCGGGCCGGTGCGGTTGAGCGACGTGGAGGCCGCCCAGCAGCGGACGGTGGATGCGATCGTGGCCGCGGGCGGCGGGCTGTATGTTCCTATGCAGCATAGTGAATTGATGGCGTGATGCATGCGCAAACATGCTTTTGGCCCTTCGGGCCTAAAAGCATGGCACCCGGATGAAGAGCATGGCACCCGGTCCAGGAGCATGGCACCCGGCCGGAGAGCGTGGCACGCGGAAGAAAGATATGAAACGAATCATCAAGGCGGATGTGACGGGCGAGACCTACCAGCCGCAGACGATGCCGCTGGACCTGGACGACGTGGCCGCCGAGGCGAAGCGCCTGCTGGCGCACGCGCGGCGGCAGGCGGACCGCATCGTCGCCGACGCCATGCAGGAAGCGGCGGCGGTGGCGGCCGAGGCGCGGCAGAAGGGCTACGCCGAGGGCCTCACCCGCGGGCGGCGCGAGGCCTTCGTCGAGGGCCGCCGAAACCTGCACCAGCAGGCGGGCGAGAAGCTCGCCACCGACTCGGCCGAGCTGACGCAGTTGGCGCAGAAGGCCGTGGGCGAGCTGGCCGCGGCGCGGCAGTCGCTGCTGCAGCAGGCCAAGGAGCAGCTGCTGGACCTGGCGATCGACATCGCCTCCAAGGTCGTCGCCTGCCAGGCCGCACACAACTTGGACGTGGTGCGGGCGAACCTGGGCAAGTGCCTCCAGCGGCTGCACGAAACCCAGCAGGTGACGGTGCACGTGAACCCCGCCCAGCTGGATCCGCTGCAGAAATCACTGCCGCACCTGGCCGCGGCGATCGAGGCGGGCAACGTCCGCCTGGCCGCCGACCCAAGTGTGACCCCCGGCGGCGTGAAGGTCACCAGCGGCCGCGGGGTGATCGACGCGACCATCGAGACGCAGCTGTGCAACGTGGTGAATTCGCTCAAGGGGCCGGGCTTTTCGCTGCCGGCCGGCCAGGAACCGGAGAGCGACCATGAACGCTTTTGAGAACTACCGCCGCACGGTGCAGGCGTCGCAGCCGCTGGGGCTCGACGGGTGCATCAGCGGCGTGCGCGGCCTGACGGCGATGGTGGAAGACTTCCCCGCGCCGGTGGGCGCCAGCTGCCGCATCCTCCGCAGCGGCGGCGAGATCGAGGCCCGCGTCGTGGGCTTCAGCGGGCGAACCACGCTGGTGATGCCGATGGGTCCGGCCGCGGGCATCTGCCCCGGCGACCGCGTCATCTTCGCCAGCGCGCAACAGTCGATCCCGGCTGGGGCGGGTCTGCTGGGCCGCGTCATCGACGGCCACGGCAAGGCGATCGACGGCCGCGGGCCGATCGCGGCCGAGGCGCTGGCGCCGGTCTGGCCGGCCCCGCTGGAGGCGATGGAGCGGCGTCGGATCGACGAGCCCATCGCCACGGGCGTCCGCGCGATCGACGGCCTGCTGACCGTGGGCCGCGGGCAGCGGATGGGCATTTTCTCGGGCTCCGGCGTCGGCAAGAGCGTGCTGATGGGCATGATCGCCCGCCACACCGCCGCCGACGTGACGGTGATCGGCCTCATCGGCGAGCGAGGCCGCGAGGTGCTGGACTTCATCGAGCGCGACCTGGGCGAGGCGGGCATGACGCGGTCGGTGGTGGTGGTTTCCACCAGCGATCAGCCGCCGCTGGCCCGCGTGCAGGCGGCGGGCGTGGCCACGGCCGTGGCGGAGCATTTCCGCGACCGCGGGCAGAACGTGCTGCTGCTGGTGGACTCGCTGACGCGCCTGGCGGCGGCGCAGCGGCAGATCGGGCTGGCCGCCGGCGAACCTCCGGCCACCAAGGGCTACACGCCCAGCGTCTTCAACCTGCTGCCGCAGCTGCTGGAGCGTCCCGGCCGCACGGCCGCGGGCTCGATCACCGCGTTCTACACCGTCCTGGTGGAGGGCGACGACATGGCCGACCCGGTAGGCGACGCGGTGCGGTCGATTACAGATGGACATATATTGCTCGCACGCTCCCTGGCCAACCAGGGGCACTACCCGGCGATCGACGCCCTGGGCAGCATCAGCCGCGTGATGATCGACGTGGCCGGCGAGGCGTGCCTCAAGGCCGCCCGCGAGGTGCACCGCGTGCTGGCGCTGCACGCGGAGATCCAGGACCTGGTGACGATCGGCGCGTACAAGAGCGGGGCCAACCCCGAGTACGACCTGGCGATCCAGATGATGCCCGCGGTGCGGCGGTTCCTCGCCCAGGGCATCGGCGAGACCTCGCCGCTGGAACGCACGCGGAAGGAACTCCGCGAGCTTCACCAGCAGATCACCGACCTGCGAGCCAACCTGCACCACGCCACGCGGGGCTACGCCAGGACGAGCTAATGCACGACGCGACGGCAAAACGGATCGAACGGCTCCTGCGGCCGCTGAGGCAGCGGGAGGACCTGGCGCGGCAGGAGCTGGCCCGCGTGCGGCAGGCGGCCGAGGCGGCGGCGGCCCACATCGAGCGGCTAGCCGGCAGCCTGCGGGTGCATAGCGAGTTCGCGCGGCAGGAGTTGCTGGGCGCGTCGCGGCCGGAGGCGCTGGCGCTGTACCGCCGGTGCGTGATGGACCTGGAAGTGGCGGCGCTTCGCGAGCGGCAGAACCTGGCGGCGCTGGAGCCGCAGGTTGCCCAGCGACTGGCGGAGCTGGTGGCGTGCCGCAAGGACCGTCGGGCGATGGATCAACTGGCGGCACAGCTGGCGGCGAAGCGAGCCGCCGAGGAACGCGCCGCCGCCGTCCGCGAGGCTGATGAGACGTTCGCCGCTACGCAGGCGTGGCAGGCGATGTCGGAGTAGGCATCGCCTATGGAGCCTGCCTGCCGCAGGCAGGTGCGGCGGCAACGACGCCGCTTTGGAGCGAATGTGCCGGGAGCTGGGCGTGTGTGGCCGGCCAAGAGAAGAGAATGTGTAAACATGCTTTTGCCCCTTCGGGGCTAAAAGCATGGCACCCAGAGGGCGCATGGCACCCAGACGGGCGCATGGCACCCGGATGAGGCAAGCAAGGATGCGAGCCGAGTGAGTGTGGCGAGAGAGTGAGTCGTGGTGCCATCGCACCCCCAAGCTTCGCTTGAGGGTGGCACCGGAACTCGTGAGGCGCGAGACATGGAAACAAATGGTGAATCGATGCTGCGGATCGAGCTGGGGCGGTGCTGGCTGGGGGCGGAGCAGGCGAATAACCTGCGGCCGGGCAGCGTGGTGGAGCTCGACTGCCTGCTGGACGACGGCGTGGATGTGTACGCCGGCGGGCAGCTGGTGGCCCGCGGCAATGCGGTCACGGTGAACGGCAAGGTTGCGGTGAAGGTCGTCGAGACCTGCAAGACCGCCGGAGCAAACTGATGCCAAGGCGTGCCATATCTGCCGCGATCGTGATGGGGCTTCTCCTGGCCGCCCCCGATGCGCGGGCGCAGGAATCCACAACGCAATTGGCGGCGACAACTCAGAACGCGGCCACGCAGGCGGCGACCGCGCCGTCGGTGGAAAGCAAACGCCTGCCCGGCAGCGCGGAGAATCGCCCCGTCTCTCGCGGCGACGGCTCGGCCGCCGGCGACTGGCTGCAGACGGCGGGGGCGTTGGCGCTGGTGATCGCGCTGATCCTGGCCTTGCGGCTGGTGCTCAGGAAGGTGGCGGTCAAGAACGCCCCGGCCGCCGGCAGGGGCGGCGCGGTGGAGATCATCGCCCGCACGGGCATCTCGCCGCGGCAGCACCTGCTGCTGGTGCGGCTGGGCACGCGGCTGGTGCTGGTGGGCGCGACGCCCGGCTCGCTGAACACGCTGGCGGAGGTGGCTGACACCGAGGAGGCCGCCTCGCTGATCGAGGCCGCGGGCAGAAACGCCGACGCGTTCCGCAAACTCGCCGACGCGCTGCGCAAGCAGCGGGGGGGCGGCCAATGACGCGGATGATGCCCATCGCCGACACCGAATGCGGCCGCGACAACCGCGCCGGCGGCAGCGACGACCGCGGCACCGCCTGCCGCCGGCCAAAAGATTTCCGCACGGGCCCGCATCATGAGCCCGCGCCCGCGTCGATCCTGGGCGCTCGTTCGTCCCTCCGCGCGGGTGCGGTTCTCATCGCGATCCTCGTGATCGCGGTATTTGCCGGGGCCGCCAGCGCCCAGACGGGCGACGTGACGAAACTCATGCCCGACCTCAGCACGCCCAAGGGCGTCTCGGGCGCGATGAACTGGGTCGTGCTGATCACCGTGCTGGCCGTGGCGCCGGCGGTGCTGGTGCTGGTGACGTGCTTCACGCGGGTGATCGTGGTGCTGGGGCTGCTGCGGCAGGCGCTGTCCACGCAGCAGGCGCCGCCCAACCAGGTGCTGCTGGGGCTGTCGCTGCTGATCACGATCGTCGTGATGACCCCCGTCTTCCAGGAGGTGAACCGCGACGCCATCGCCCCGTACCTGGCCAACAAGATGCCGCAGGACCAGGCCATCGACGCGGGCCTGGCCGGCGTGCGGAAGTTCATGATCTCGCAGGTGGAAAACGCCCGCAACGAAAAGGACGTCCACCTGTTCCTGGACCGTGAGACGGCCGCGCGGACCGACCTGGCGTGGAAGGACGTGCCCACGCCGGCGCTGATCGCGGGGTACGTGCTGAGCGAGTTGAAGGTGGCGTTCATGATCGGCGTGCGGATCTTCCTGCCGTTCGTGATCATCGACCTGCTGGTGGCGTCGGTGCTGACCTCGATGGGCATGCTCATGCTGCCGCCGGTGCTGGTGTCGCTGCCGCTGAAACTGCTGCTGTTCGTGCTGGCCGACGGCTGGCACCTGGTGGTCGGCACGCTGATGCGAAGCGTCGGCTGGACGTGGGTAGGTGGATGATGGAGCTATCGCAGATTATCGACCTGGGCCGCCAGACGGCCATGCTCACGCTGGTGCTGGCCACGCCGGTGCTGCTGACGGGCCTGATCGTGGCGCTGATCGTGGGCGTACTGCAGGCGGCCACCGGCCTGCAGGAGCAGACGCTGAGCTTCATCCCCAAGATCGCGGCGATGATGCTGGCGGCTGTGCTCTCGGGACCGTGGATGGTGTCGCGGCTGCTGGAGTTCAGCCGGGAGATGTTCGGGACGCTGCCTTGACCCGTCTTCACAGCGGCAACAGAAGGCCACCACAAAGAACACGAAGATCACAAAGAGAGGGCACGACTACGAAGAAGTAGACCAACCTGCGTGTGCGGTGTATAGCCCTTTGTGTTCTTTGTGTCCTTTGTGGTGAAAAGAAAATGCCGGACAGCCTGACAACCTTAGCCCTCGCCTTCCTGCTGGTCGCGGCCCGACTGGCGGGCATGATGATGGTTGCGCCCGCGTTCGGGCATGCGGCCTTGCCGGCGAGGCTGCGGGTGCTGATCGCGGCGGGGCTGTCGCTGGCGGTGTGCGGCCGCGTGGCGCCGCCGGCGTTGCCGGCGGGCGTGGTGCAACTGGTGATGCAGTTGGCGCTGGAGGTGGGCATCGGGGCGGCCGTGGGCTACGCGGCGTCGCTGGTGTTTGCGGGCGTGGAACTCGGGGCGGCCCACGCCAGTTCGCAGATGGGCCTGTCACTGGGCGACGTGTTCAGCGGCGCGGGCGACGAGCCCTCGGGCGCGGTGGGCACGCTGTTCCGCGTGCTGGCGATCGCGATCTTCCTGGCCATCGGCGGGCACCGCGACCTTGTCTCGGGCGTGCTGGACACCTTCGCGGCGGTGCCGCCGGCGACGTTCGTGCCGGGTGCGGCCCTGGTGAAGGCGGCAGCGGGCCTGCTGACGGCGAGCTTCGTGCTGGCGCTGAAGGTGGCGGCCCCCGTGCTGGCGGCGATGCTGCTGGCGACGGTGGCGCTGGGCCTGCTGCAAAAGACGCTGCCGCAGTGTCACATCCTGTCCACCGGCCTGCCCGTGCGGGCTATGTTGGGCCTGCTGGTGCTGGCGCTGAGCATGGCCGCCCTGGCCTGGACGGTCGAGGCGGCGTGGAACGTGTTTCGCGGCGGGGCGGGAAGATTGTTCGGATGAGTTCACGAACTCGGATCTGTTCACGACGGGTGCCATGCTTCTGCGCCGTTTGCAGAAGCATGTTTGAGGAACGGGTGTGTAAACATGCTTTTGGCCTGCCTGCCGGCAGGCAGGCCCTACGGGCCTAAAAGCATGGCACCCGGAAGGGCGCATGGCACCCGGAATGACCGCCGGGATGAGATAGAGGACTGATGGCGAAGAACGAAGAACAGGGCGAGCGGAACCAGCCGGCCAGTGCGCTGAAGCTGCAGGAGGCGGCGCGGGCGGGCAATGTGCCGCGCAGCGCCGACCTGACGTCGGCGGTGCTGCTGCTGGCGGCGCTGGGGGCGGCGGCGATGCTGGCCGGGCCCTTGGTATCGTCCATGATCAATATGATGCGGACGCTCCTGGACGGGGCGGCCGAGCCGATGGCGCCGGTGGAGTCGCTCCTGGCCGCCGCCGGACGCAGCAGCCTGCCCGCCTTCGGCATCGTGGCCGCCATCGCGGCGATCTCGGCCGGGGCGATCGTGCTGACCGGCCTGGCCCAGGGCGGGTTGCGGCTGAACTGGCAGAAGGTGAGCCCGGACCTCTCCCGCGTGTCGCCCTCGCTGGGGCGCGTGTTCTCGCGGCGGGCGATGGTGCGGCTGGGCATGTCGCTGGCGAAGATTCTGGCGGTGGGGGCGGTGGCCTTCTGGGCCATTCGCGACGCGCTGCCGGCCGTGGTGTCGCTGCCGTCGCTGGGGACGGCGGCGCTGCCGGCGACGCTGGCGGGCCTGGTGCTGGCGGTGGGGCTCAAGGTGGCCGCGGCGCTGGCGGCCCTGGCCGCGGTGGATTACGTCTACCAGCGGTGGGAGCATCGCCAGGACCTGATGATGAGCCGCCGCGAGGTGACTGAGGAACTCCGCCAGACGCAGGGCGACGGGCGGATGCGGAACCGCCGCCGCCAGCTGGCCCAGACGCTGTCGTCGCTGGGGGCCATCGTGCAGGTGCCGCGGGCGACGGTAGTCATCGCCGGCGACGGCGTGGCCGTGGCGATCAAACATCGACCCGCCGGCAGGCCCCGGGTCATCGCCGAGGGCGAGGGCGCGCTCGCGCAGCGGATGGTGCAGGCGGCGGAGCGGGCCGGCGTGGCGGTGGTGACGGATGAGACGCTGGCGAATGAGTTGTTCGAGGCGGGCAGCACGATCGTGCCGAAGACCAATGAACGGTTGATGGCGGTGCTGGCGATTCATGCGGAGAGTGCGTGAGTGTGTGTCGCGTAATTGTGTAAACATGCTTTTGCCCCTGCGGGGCGAAAAGCATGGCACCCGATCCGAAGAGCGTGGCACCGGGATGACGAGATGCCGTTGCGGACGCGGCTGTTAATTTTCTGCAAATGCATGACAAGAAGCTTGATAGGGCGATGGGTTTGGGTTGAAATAGCGTACAGGATTCGGTGATGGCAGGGATGCCACAAATCTTCGGCAAGGCGGCCGGCGCGATCGAGCGGCACCGCGGTATTGTTCTGCCCTTGGTGGCGGCGGGGTTGGTATTCGCCTTGATTGTCCCGATGCCGCCGGCCCTGATGGACGTGCTGCTGTCGGCCAATCTCGCCCTGGCCGCGATCATTCTCCTGACGGCCATCTACGTCGCCGCCCCCCTGGAATTCAGCGTGTTTCCCACCGTGCTGCTGGTCGGCACGCTGGTAAGGCTCGTGCTCAACGTCGCCACCACGCGTCTGGTGCTCACCGCCGGCGAGGGCCGCACGCCCGAAGAGGCCCAGCTGGCCGCCGGCCACGTCGTCGCCGCCTTCAGCCAATTCGTCCCGGCCGGGTCGCTCGCCGTCGGCGTCATCCTCTTTGCGATCCTGGTCATCGTGCAGTTCATCGTGGTGACCAAGGGCGCCGGCCGCATCAGCGAAGTCGCCGCCCGCTTCACCCTCGACGCCATGCCGGGCAAACAGCTGGCCATCGACTCGGACCTCAACGCAGGCCTGGTCAGCGAGGAAGACGCCCGCCAGCGCCGCACGGCCATCTCGCACGAGGCCGACTTCTACGGCGCGATGGACGGCGCCTCCAAGTTCCTCCGCGGCGACGCGGTGGCCTCGCTGCTGATCATCGCGATCAACATCTTCGGCGGCCTGTACGTGGGCATGGTGCAGTACGGCTGGAGCTGGTCGACCAGCGTCGACGTCTTCACCCGCCTGACCGTGGGCGACGGGCTGGTCACGCAGATCCCCGCGTTCATCATGTCCATCGCCGCGGCGCTGCTGGTCACTCGCAGCACCGGCCGCGCCAACCTCGGCGAGCAGGTCGTGGGGCAGCTGGGCTCGCGCCCGGTGGTGCTGGGCATCGCCGCCGCCTTCCTGGGCGCCCTGATGCTGACCTCGCTGCCGAAGGCGCCGCTGGCGATGCTGGCGTGCGGTCTGATCGGCCTGGCCGTCCTGCTCACCCGCCGCCGCAAGGCCACCGCCGCCCTGGCCGCCAAGGCCAGGCCCGCGGCCGCCCCGGCCCCGGCGCCCCAGACGGCCGAGAAGCTGCTGGCCATCGACCCGATGCGGATCGACCTGGGCTACGGGCTCATCCGCCTCGTCGACGCCGCCGCCAAGGGCGATCTGCTGGAACGCATCTCGACCCTGCGGGCGAAGATCGCCGAGGAGATGGGCCTGCTGATCCCGCCGGTGCGCATCCGCGACGACATGCGCCTGGACGCCAACAGCTACGCCATCTTCATCCGCGGCACGAAGATCGCCACGGGCAAGCTCTACCCCACGCAGCTGCTGGCCGTGGGCGCCGCCGACGGCGCCGAGGGCGAGGTCATCGGCCGCACCACGGTGGAGCCCGTGTTCGGGCTGCCGGCGGTGTGGATCAGCCCCTCGCAGCAGTACAAGGCCGAGTCGCTGAACTACACGATCATCGAGCCGGCCAACGTGCTGGCCACGCACCTGGGCGAGGTCATCCGCAGCCACGCCGCCGACCTGTTGACCCGCGAGCACCTGGGCAAGCTGCTGGACAACCTGGCCGCGACGGCCCCGCACCTGGTGTCCGAGGTGACGCAGAAGCTCCGCCCGCAGCAGATCCAGAAGGTGCTTCAGAACCTGCTCCGCGAGCGGGTGGCCATCCGCGACCTGGAGGCCATCCTGGAGGCGATCAGCGAAGGGGCCGAGCACGTGCAGGACCCCGCGGCCCTGACGGAGTTTGTCCGCGCCCGCCTGTCCCGCACGCTCAGCCAGCAGTACTGCAGCGACGACGGCCGGCTGTGGTGCGTGAATCTCCAGCCGGCCCTGGAGGAAGCGGTGGGGCGGTACGTCTCGCACGCTTCGACGCTGCCGCCGGAGCTGAACCAGAAGATCGCCGGCGCCCTCACCGAGGGCCTCTGGAGCCTGCAGAAGCAGGGCCGCCAGCCCGTGCTGCTCTGTGCGCCGCACGTGCGGGCCACGCTCTCGAAGCTCCTGGCCCCCGTCGTGCCCCAGGCGGCCGTGCTGGGATACAACGAAGTCGATTCGGTGGAAGTGCAGACCATCGCGAGCATAGGAACTGAGCTATGAAACTGAAGACCTACCAGGCAACGACCATGGCCGAGGCGCTGACGCAAGTGAAGCGAGAGCTCGGCCGCGACGCCGTCATCGTCCGCACCCGCACGTTCCGCAAGGGCGGGTTCCTCGGGTTCGGCGGGCGGCCCATGTGGGAAATCACCGCCAGCGAGAATGGCAGCCTGCCGTCGAAGGCCGCCGGCGTGTATGTTTCGCAGGGCGCGTCGGGCGAGGGCAAGACCCCGGCCGCCGCACAGGCCGTGATGGAAGCCGAGCACGCCGCCCCGCCGGCCAGGAAGCCCGCGCAGCCCCAGCCCGCGCCGGCCGCCCACGCCCCCTCGCCCGCCCCGCGGCAGGAGCCGTCGGTCTGCGTCGAGCCCGTGTCGGCACAGGTCGGCGAGATCCGCCGCATGATCGAGACGCTGCTGTCGATGCAGTCGGGCACGCACGGCCCGGCCACGTCCACCGACCTCAAGGACATCCGCATGCAGCTGGTCCGCCAGGAGGTCACCGAGGAAGTCGCCGACGAGCTCGTCCGCGACCTGTGCCTGCAGCTGACGGGCAAGGAACTGTCGGACCCGCAGAAGCTCCGCGACAAGCTCATGGACCTCATGGTCGCCAAGGTCATCACGCTGGACGTCCGCACCGAGCCCTGGCCGCAGGGCCGGCCCAAGGTGTCGGCCTTCATCGGCCCCACCGGCGTGGGCAAGACCACGACCATCGCCAAGCTCGCCGCCAACTTCAAGATCCGCGAGGGCAAGAAGGTCGGCATGATCACGATCGACACCTTCCGCATCGCGGCCGTCGACCAGCTCAAGATCTACGCCGAGATCATCGACGTGCCCCTGCAGGTCGTGCTGACAGCCGGCGAGCTCAAGGCCGCCATCGAGTCGATGCAGGACTACGACGTGATCTTGGTCGACACCGCCGGGCGCAGCCAGAACGACCGCATCCGCATCGGGCAGCTGTCGGGCTTCCTCAAGGCCGCCCAGCCCGACGAGATCCACCTGGTGATGGCCGCCACGGCCAACCGCTCGGCCATCATTTCCACGCTGGAGCGGTTCCTGCAGCTGGGCGTGAACCGGATCATCATGACCAAGCTCGACGAGGCCACCGCGTGCGGCGCGGTCCTGAACGTCGCCGCCGTCGGCAAGCTTCCCATCAGTTACGTGACCACGGGCCAGGACGTGCCGGACGACATCGCCCCGGCCGACCCCGCCCACCTGGCACGGTGCATTATGGAAGGCAGTCTTTATGTCAATCGATGACCAGGCGAGCAAGCTTCGCCAGATGATGCACAAGGCTCGCTCCGCGCGAACCATCGCCGTGGCCAGCGGCAAGGGCGGCGTGGGCAAGAGCAACGTCGCGTTGAACCTGGCGATCCTGCTGTCGGCCGCCGGCAACCGCGTGGCCCTGGTCGACGCCGACCTGGGCCTGGCCAACCTGGACGTGCTGCTGGACGTGGACGTGCGGGCCAACCTCTCGCACGTGATCGCCGGCAAGAAACGCCTGGAGGACGTGATCATCGACCTGCCGTCGGGCGTGCAGTTCGTGCCCGGCGCCAGCGGCATCGCGCAGCTGGCCAACCTGTCGGAATTCCAGCGGGCCCAGCTGATGAAGGACCTGGCCAACCTCGAGAACGACAACGACATCATCGTCGTCGACTGCGGGGCCGGCATCGGCCGCGACGTGCTGCAGCTGGCCACCTGCAGCGACAACGTGCTGATCGTGACCGCCCCCGAGCCGACGGCCATCACCGACGCGTACGCGCTGATCAAGGTGATGCAGCGGCAGGCGTACGCGGGCAACATCAGCCTGCTGGTGAACGCCGCGACCGACCGCCAGGAGGCCCGCGCGACCTACCAGCGGATCTCCGGCGTCGCGCGGCAGTTCCTGGACATGCGGATCCTGGACGCCGGGCACGTGCTGGCCGACCCCAAGGTCCGCGAGGCCGTCCGCCGCCGCCAGCCTTTTGTGCTGGCCTACCCGCGCTGTGCCGCCAGCCGCTGCATGGCCGCCCTGGCGAACAAGCTCTCCGCCGGCAGCTGGCTGGTGGGGCAGAAGGAAGGCTTCTTCCGCCGCGTCGCCAGCTGGTTCGCGTAGGCCACGGCCGGCTTGCCCGCCAAGCCGGCCGGCGAGAAAAGAAACTCGCCCACGGATGGGCGATGTTGAAGTCGAAAGCGTGAAAACAGGTCATGTTAATGCCGGAAATCTCGACAATACGTTGGAGTCGTGCGCTGGGCCGGCCGAAGGCCCGCAAATTCTTGCCAAGAAAAACTTGAAAATCCCCCTTGACGAGATAAGATAGGTAAGATACAAAGTATACACAAGTCGAAGAAGCTAGGCAAGAACGTTCGACCCGTCGCGTAAACAACCAGCCGCTGCCATGGATGGCACAGGGCTGAAAAGGAGAGACTGATGTTCAGAACCGATCAACCGAAGGCCGCGCCCGAACAGGTCGCACTGTGGTGGACCGCGTTCCACAAGAACAAGGATGACGAGAGCCGCAACCGGCTCCTGGAGCATTACCTGCCCATCGTCCGGTACGCGGCCGAGCGGATCCACAACAAGCTGCCCGACGAGGTCGAGGTGGACGACCTGGTCTCCTCCGGCATCTTCGGCCTGATGGACGCCGTCAACGCCTTCGACCCCAAGCGCGGCGTGAAGTTCGAGACGTATTGCGCCGCCCGCATCCGCGGGGCCATCCTCGACGAGCTCCGCTCGCTCGACTGGGTGCCTCGCCTGGTCCGCAGCCGGGCCCACAAGCTCAACGAATCCCTCGGCGTGCTCGAGGCGCGCCTCGGCCGCAAGCCCAACGAGAAGGAACTGGCCGAGGAGATGAAGATGCCCCTGGGCGAGTTCCGCAAACTGCAGCGGGACGCCAAGGCCGTCGGCCTGGTCTCGCTCAGCCGCAAGTGGTTCGAGACGGACTCGCACAAGGATGTGCGTGAGATCGACGTCCTCGAAGACAAGCGGAGCGACGACCCGTACCGCGCCGCCCAGCGCAAGGACCTCAAGGAACTCGTCACCCGCGGCCTCAGCCGCGCCGAACGCCTGATCATCCTGCTGTACTACTTTGAGGAAATGACGATGAAGGAGATCGGCGAGACGCTCGACCTCTCCGAGAGCCGCGTCAGCCAGATGCACTCCGCCGTGCTGGGCCGCCTCCGCCATCAGCTCGACCGCCGGCAGAAAGAACTCCAGACCGTGTGACGGCGGCGGCAGGTGCCAGTAGCCAGGACCCGGTAGCCGGTAGTCAGGAGCCAGTAATCCGTAATCATCACCCCTAGGCAGTCATTTGCCTGGGGGTGTTCTTTTGAGGTAGGGGGGACGGGGTGCTCGCAGTTTCCTGACGCTGTACTTGGCAATCGGCGTGTGCCGCGTGTACCATTAGCGTCAATACTCGGGAGGACGCATGGGCTTCCGCGATTTCATCACCAATCGGGCGTATCGCCGGCGACAGATGTACGACCTGTTGCTGGACCTGTGCGACAGCAATACCGACAGCCTGTCCAATGTGCCCGGCAAGATGATCGCATTGGATCGTGCACGTGCCCAGGTGGACCTGCTGTCTCCGCGGTTTCTATGCGACTCCAATCCGGCCCTCTACATTCTCCTCGAGGCGTGCAACAAGGCGGAAGTGCTGCTTCCTGAGGACCGCCTTCGCCAGTTGCTTGACCATTTCATGCCGCTTGCACATGGGGATTGCTTTCCGAACGATCATATCGTGGCCGCGGGCCTGATGGCCTATGCACGGGTGGCTGGAGAGAAGGCCCGGTTACTGGCGATGCAGGCGATTGGGGGCGACAACCCACAGGTCAAGGAGTACGCGGCGGATTGCCTGGCGTTTCTTGCCGGCGTCCGTGATCCGATGACCGTCCTCTGGGAGCGGATGGACAAACACGGGATTGAATCCCTCGACGCGCCCCAACGCGTGGTCCTCCACGCCAACTGGTTTGACCGCGAGGTGTCCAACGGGGGCATCATCCAGTTCTTCGACCACACCAGCGGCGACTACGTGCCCGAGACGCTCGACGCGCTGCGTGCGATCGGCCATCCCGAGGCCCTCACGGCTCTGGAGAAGGCGATCGAGATTCTGGGCCCCAGTTCCCTCAGCCGCGCCGAGGCCGAGAGGCTTGGCCCGCTGGAAGGCCGGTTCGAAGAGCTCGGAGAGGCATTCGCGCCGCTGGAATCCGCCCTTTTCAAAACTCTGGCCGACTTCCGCGTCCGGGAATACATGTACGTTGTAGAGCACGCTGAGCACTTCCGCCCTGCAGAGGCCGCCGCCAAGCCGCGCAGCCGGGGAATGTGAAGCAGATTCACTCCCGACGAATCGATGAGGCCGCGAACGTGTACAAGCTGGCGCGACGCCGTCCACGTCCGTCGTCTGCCGGCGCTGCGACTGGTGTCATCTCGGTGGCGGCCTGGCCAGCGCGCCAGCCAGCGGGCCCTCGTCCCGGCGTCCTGTTTCGGCGGCCCATCTTCGTGATCACCGTGCTCTGTGCGGCTCGACCTTGCAGCTTCCTTAGACGCCGCCCGATGGGTCAAACAGCCGGAACGCCCCGCGAGACATCGTCCGCTTTTTCTTGACAACCCCGCCCCCTCGTGCTAGCGTTTCCTCCGGCGGGGCAGCCTCGCCATACGCGGGCGTAATTCAGTGGTAGAATGCCAGCTTCCCAAGCTGGACGTCGGGAGTTCGAATCTCCTCGCCCGCTTTGATGTAAGAATCGCTGGCCATGTGGCAACCCGCCGAATGGTCGGCGGTGCAGCCTGAAGCGAAGGCGCGCGGCCGCGGCCGCGCACAACGCTTGGGAGCACCGCTGATGCCTCAGGAAATCGCCCCCCGCCTGCCCCAAGAAGTCTGGCCGCAATCAAGCCATCTTTAGCTCACGGATCGCCATGGCGGCCTGCGACGCCACTACGCCCTCGGCACCTGCGACACGCCCGCAAGCCGCGAACTCTACCACCGGCTCCTAGCCGCGCACGAATCCTCCGGGCGCTGCCTGCGCAGATCTGCCCGCCGGCCAGGACACCAACGGCCGTCTGTGGGATCTCCTGATGGTCCTGCGTGTTGCCATCCGCAAGTTGCCGCCTGGCGAAGACCGCTGCTTCTTCGACCTGGCCGTCTGGGACGGCAAGCGGCACAACACCGTCAAACTCTGGTGCATGTGCGGGCCAGGGGATGATGCGAAGCCCGTGCTTACCATCATGCTCGATGGCGAGGACTAGCTGGCTCCCTTGACGATCATTTCGACATCACCGGCATCGATGAAACCAAGAACCCGCTCGGCCTCCTTGGGTCCAAACCACGAGTATTCGGTCCGCAAGAAGTCGAGCATACCCTCTTTGTCCCATGGCCCCAATGAGGCCATGTAGTCCTGGTAGTGGTCCTGAATCTGACGCCAGCCCTCGAAGTCTCTTTTCGTCAAGATGATCTGGCCGCTACGCAGGAACACGAGATGTAGCCCCTTCGTTTCCATATTGACAGCAAAGGATACTCATGATGATTCCGGATGAAAAACGAATTATGAACTCCCCCGCAAAGCCCCTTAAGCCCATCCACGTTGGCGATCGCGTTCGGTCGTACGACTTCCCCGACCTGCCGGGCATGAAGACAACGTGCTACGTGGAAGGCGTCGTCGAGGCCATCGGCCATGTGCCCGGCGTCGGCGGGCCTGACCGCTACAGCATCAAGATCAGCCGCCGCGTCTGGAGGAACAACGAAGACACCGGCTGGCAGAACGGAAAGGAATTCCCCACCGGCTACGCCTACCCGCCGGTCAACGGCATCCCCACTTCGCTCGGCAGCATCACCCGCGGCGTCGAACGCATGCCCGATGAGCCGCCGCCTGATGCCCAGCCGGCCTGGTCGCACCTCAAGCCCGGCCGCAAGCCGCTGCTGGCCGAACTGGAGCGGTACCTGCGAGACAAGGGCTGGCCGTACGTCTCGGTCGATGATGCCCGAAAGGCCATCTTCGGCGCCTCCGAGATCAAGCCCTTCGACTTCCTCGTCTACAGCAGCACCGGCCCCAACCTGCTGGTGTTTCTCGTGACCCGGAAGCCCACGCCCGCCCAGGTCCGGCAGATGCAGGAATGGGAGAAGGTCTTCGGCAAAGACTTCGCCGCAGCCTTCACCTTCCAGGTCGGCGGAGCCTGGCGGACCCTCTCGCTGCAGGACCTCCAGGCCCCGGACCCCCTGGGCCACTTGCGTCTCCTGGATAATTGCATCAGTGAACCATCAACCGAAAGGAACCCCCAATGATCGTGATAGTCGTGCAAGGTGGCGTCGTTCAGGCCGTCTACTCGGACGAACCGGACGAGGACGTGAAGGTGCTGGACTACGATAACGCCCGGGAGCCCGGAGCCGAGGCCACGCCGAAGCAGCTGGACCGGGAAATCAAGATGATCGAACGTGACATGCACCAGGTGCTGTAGCGGCCAGCATCAGCAGGTCTTACCCCTGTTCTGGAATGCCTGGGGAGTCTGTCGAACCTTCTCCGCCAGTTCCTTGACGAAAGAGTCGCCCCGGCGCTTGTACAACTGGCATTCGCTTTCGTTGAGCTCGAGCTCCACTCCGTATTGGGCAACGCGACCACAAAGCACGCTCAGAATGAGCCGATCGTTGTCCTCAAGTCGCAGTTCTGTTCCATATTCGTGGAAGAGGATTCGCATAGTTCTTATACCCAGTTAGCGTTGAGCATCCTAACTCACTACACCATGAAACGAAAGGACCGTTGGCAATGGCAGACAATAGAAACATCGAAGCCGTCGAACGAAATGAATCGCGTGCCGCCTGCGCCGAAGCGGCGGTTGCAGCCTACGCGGCCGTGAAGGAGAACAACACCACCGACATGTGGGACTTCTCTTCGCAGAACGCACAGGACCGTCTGGCTGATCTGCTGGCCGACCTGCGGCACTGGGCCAGTCTGAACGGGTTGGACTTCGAGCAGTCCATCCTCAGTTCCGACTCGCACTTCGGGTGCGAGATGGACGAAGAGGCCGAGGATGAAGAGCCGACGGGCGTGTCAGGTCCATAGGAGCACGTTCAAGGCGATACATCTCGAAGACGTTCGGTCACATGCTCATCATATGCTTTCAATCCTGCCGAATCGATCTGTTCCCACAGGCTGCGATACTGCGGCTGACGAAGCATTGCCGCCTTGGCTCCAGGGTCATTGTGTAATGCCTGAACGGCTTTAATCACTGGATGGTCCCATGACTCAATTCTGATTCCGACGCGGGTGTTCGTCCCCGCTTTAGGCAGAATGCCGTCGGGATCATATTCGTCAACGAACACGACCAGATGGTCACCAGGCTTCAGTCCATCGCATCCGTCAGTGGAAATGTACTCGAACCCGCTACCCCAGCGAACGCGAGCTTTCGGCGATACCATCAGCGCACGCTCGACGCGTATCAGCCCCCGGACACTGGGCTCGCCGTTAGCTGGCAGCCTGGTTGGTTGAGTCTGAATGACGGTCCCAGCCACCACCAAATAGCAGTCGCTCTCGATGAGATGGATATCGGTAGCCCAATACATCAGCCCGGTGTAGAACGTGTTCTTTCCATCCGGCGTCGGTCCGGCAGGCACGACTCCTTGCTGGCAACCGCCTGCAATCAGCAAGAACAGACTCAGCCCGATGATCCTCAGCATGTCCGTTTCCCCTAGCTAAACTCGATAGCACCAATCGCAGATACATCTTAACCCCCCCATAGGGAGTTGACCATGACTGATAGTAGAACCTGCGAGGCAACCCTCGCCTTGGATGAAACGATGCTTCAAACTGTTCGGCAACGCCGGTCCGCCGGCGAAAGCCTTGGCTCACTCGCCCGCGAGGCGGGCCTGTCCTGGCAACGGCTGTGGACGATGCTGTATCCACCGGCGCCGGCTGGCAACCAGCCAACCGTGCGGCCGGCGGTTTGACTCCCTTGGCCGGCCGGCGCCATTTCCTGCACGGTCTTGCGTGATGCGAGGAACGCAGGTAGCCTGTGCAGGTAGCTCGGGTGGAATTTCTCAAGTTTCCGCTTGCGGCACCCGAACGGATGCCGTACACTTCACCGCAACGATATTAATGGATTGAGCGGCCAGTTAGAAACAGCAAGGAGAATGGCATGTCCAAGGCGGTCCCCAAGCCCACGAAGGAACAGGCAACCAAAGAGCAGGACGCGGTCGCCAGGAAGCGCGAAGGGGCGCTCGATGCGGCCCTCAAGCAGATCGAAAAGAACTACGGCGTCGGCAGCATCATGAAGTTGGCCGAGGACCAGATCGTGGCCGTGCCGGGCATCCCCACGGGCTCTTTGAGCCTGGACCTGGCCCTGGGCGGGCGAGGCATTCCCCGCGGGCGAATCTGCGAACTGTTCGGGCCTGAGGGCTCGGGCAAGACCACGCTCGCCCTGCACATCGTCGCCAGCGCCCAGAAGCTCGGCGGCGTGGCCGCGTTCATCGACGCCGAACACGCGCTGGACCCCACCTGGGCCCGCCGGCTCGGCGTGGACATCGAGCAGCTGCTCATCTCCCAGCCGGACACCGGCGAGCAGGCCCTGGAGATCTGCGAACTCCTCGTCCGCTCCAACGCCGTCGACGTCGTCGTGGTAGACTCGGTCGCGGCGCTGATCCCCAAGGCCGAGATCGAGGGCGAGATGGGCGACTCGCACATGGGCCTCCAGGCCCGCCTCATGAGCCAGGCCATGCGCAAGCTCGTCGGCGCCATCAGCAAGAGCCGCACCTGCGTCCTGTTCATCAACCAGATCCGCATGAAGATCGGCGTGATGTTCGGCAACCCCGAGACCACGCCCGGCGGCAACGCCCTGAAGTTCTACAGCTCGGTCCGCATCGACGTCCGCCGCGTCACCACCATCAAGGAAGGTGAGCAGGCCGTCGGCAGCCGCACCCGCGCCCGCGTCGTGAAGAACAAGGTGGCCCCGCCGTTCCGCACGGCCGAGTTCGACATCATGTTCGACAGCGGCATCAGCTACTTCGGCGACCTGATCGACCTTGCCGTCGAGCAGAACATCGTCGAGAAGCAGGGGTCGTGGTTCAGCTACGGCGACGTGCGTCTCGGCCAGGGTCGCGAGCAGGCCAAGAAGTTCATCCAGGACAACCCCGACCTGTCGGAGGAGATCCGCAAGGCCATCCTCGCCAAGGGTCTGCCCACGGCGCTGTCCGGCAAGGAAGTCCCCAGCAAAGAGGCATCCGGCAAAGAAGCCGACGAAGAGGCATGAGATAATCGATCCCGTCTATCGGGCGCTGCTGCGGTCCGGATCGTCACCACGGTCCGGACCGCTTTTTTAACGTCGGGAAACAGCGAAGAGTTAGCAGGGATGAAGAGGATGAAAGCGATAAGAGGGAATTGAGCAGAGGAGAAGATGCCGCGATTGAGGTCTAGCTTCTTCTAAGTGTATCCCTGTTTATCCTCTTCATCCCTGCTGAAGCTGTTTCTTCTTCGCGCGGAGCGGGCGCGGCGGGGAATGAAGACGATTCGCGGGTCGATTAGTGGTTTTCGGGCGTCGGGGTCGTTGCGGGCGGCGGCGGGGGGGCGCCGTTGTGTTTCTTCCGTTGGGCGAGGGAGTCCACGTGTTCGCCGCTGTCTCCGGCGGCCTGCTTCTCGCGCTTGATGGCCTCGTAGACTTCCTTGCGGTGCACGGGTATGTGCGGGGGGGCGTTAATACCGAGACGCACCTTTTCTCCGCGGATATCGACGATGGTGATCTCGATATCGTCACCGATCATGATCGTCTCGTCACGTTGTCTCGACAAAACCAGCATCGCGGCTCCTTCCCTGGAATTGCCGGCTAAGGCGCTTCCTTACGACTTTTTGGACGCCCGACATCAGGGCGCCAGGGGTCAGCGTATATATCGGCTAATTCACCCGCTAATTTGAGGATGGATTGGAAGATTTATCCTGACCATCCATCGGGGGCCGTCCGCCAGCGGCTGTCTTTATCATTATATTCCGCGCAATCTCGTTGAAATACTCCCCGCACCAGGGGCCGAAAACGCTCATGTCCCGCGTCTCGTAGCTCGCCTTCTGCCACCGCCGCTGCGGCGTGAGGTAGCCGATGTAGTCGCCGTTGAAACTGGTGATGATCGCCGTCTGCTGGCGGAAATTGCCGGTCGCCGGGGTCAGCCAGGCGTCCAGTTCCGCCGCCAGTTCGCCGCTGTAATCGCACGGCATGCCCAGCAGGACCGTGTTGCCGATTCGCAGCACGTGCACGTACGTCCGCCGGCCATGAAGATAGCTCGCCGCGACCGGCGAAAGCCTCAGCTTCGTCCCCAGCGGGTACTGCAGCGGCGGCAGATCGACCTCGACGATGGCCGAGGCGAGGGAAACGGTAGTTGCAGGCATTACCCTGTAATCGATGCCGAACTCGGTGCGAGCATAGCCGCCCGGTCCCAGTTGCCGGAAATCGAACTCGCCGGTAAGCGGGTATCCGGGGTACAGGAAACGACTGAGACTTTGCATGAGCTTCTGGCAAGCGTCATCGCCTCCGCCGGATATCTTCATGCTGCCCACCGGCCCGGCCGCGAACATGCACACACCTTTGTACTGTTCCTCGATGTTCTGTTGAATGGTGCCCGGATAGTCGCCGGAGATCCTGCGATTGTCAGCTCGCCATAGCGATGGATGTCCGTTAAAACTTACGAGCATCGCCAGCGACCGGCCTATCATCCCATCCCGCCACTGCGACTGGTTGTTTTCTGGATCTTCCATCGAGAGAATCGTGAGCGATGAATTGCCGGCTTGGTGATCCAAGCGGTTCTCCATCAGCTCGTCCAGCCGGGGGTCTCCCAGGTGTCTTCTCGCTGTAAAAGAGGCCGGCGTGAGCTTCGCGCGGCTTTGGGTGATGACCTCGGCGAATGAATCCGCAAGCCGGTTGAGGATGTTGGCGTCGTAGCGGCCCAGCACGAGCCGGTCGACCCAGCGCGAGGAATACCCGCCGGGGCCGGAGTGCGTGTGGGTGCTGGTGAAGTAGACGTCCTCGCGGGGCAGCTTCACGCGGGCGAGGACCGCGTCGCGGAGTTGGGGCATGAATAGAAGGATATCGCCGCCGACGATGGTCACGGTCTTGCCCCCGGCCGACAGCGTGATGGCCTTGGCGAAGATCGGCTCCAGCACGCCCTCGCTGGTCATGGGATTGCGGTTGCTGAACCCGGCCATGGGCTCGCCCGCGGGCGGGGTGATGTCCTTTCGGGCGACGCCCACCGACAGCGGGGCGGGCGGCGCGTCGAGCTTCAAGGCCTCGATGCGTGCGAAGGTGGCCGCGGCGTAATCGGTGCCGTCGTAGTGCTGCGGGCACGCCGGCCAGGGGCCGATGCAGAGGACGAAGGCGGCGATGAGGAGGAGCGTCACCCACGGCCAGCGGCGGCGGAGGAGGGGTTTCTTGGGTCGGTCGGTCATGGCGGTATTGTAATCCATCATCGTGGGGACAACCATCGGCGAACGCGGCGGCGTCTACCTTAGCGGCGTCTACCTTAGCGGCGTCCTCCACCCTTGGTGGCGTCCTGTACCCTTAGCGGCGGTCGGCACGACCGCCCCCGTCCGCCGGTGGCCCACGCGAACACCTGTGATGACGCTCTATCCCTGTAAACATGCTTTTGGCCCTTCGGGCCTAAAAACATGGCACCCTTATCACTGCGCTCCGCACCCGGTCCCTAACCCCCAAACCCTGACCCCTTGGTCCCTTCTTCTTGCCACTTGCCTATTGCCCATTGCCTTCATCTTTCTTATCGTCCCATGCATGAGCGAGAACAATATCAAGCCGCCGGTGACGGTGGTCGAGTGGGTCGGCGATGCGAGGCGTGGCTTTGTCCGCATGCTGGACCAGACGCTGCTGCCGAACGAGACGGCCTTTCTTGACTGCCGCGACGCCCAGGCCGTGTGGGACGCCATCAAACGCCTCGTCGTCCGCGGGGCGCCGGCCATCGGCGTCGCCGCCGGATATGGCATGGTCGTCGCCGCGCAGTGGGTGCCCGACGGCCCCGACTTCATGACCGGCCTGGAGGCCGCGGGCGAGTATCTCAAGAGCTCGCGTCCCACGGCCGTCAACCTCGAGTGGGCCGTCCACCGCGTGCTGCGGCGGGCGCAGCGGACCATTTCCGCCGACTGCAACGACATTCGCGACGTGATGCTCGAGGAGGCCCGCGCCATCCACGCCGAGGACGAGGCGATGTGCCTGGCCATCGGCCGCCACGCCGCCCCGCTGGTCACCCGGTGCGCGGGCGTGCTGACGCACTGCAACGCGGGCGCGCTGGCCACGGGCGGCATCGGCACAGCCACCGCGGGCATGTACGTCGCCCACGCCGGGGGGCACAAGTTCACCGTGTACTGCGACGAGACCCGCCCGCTGCTGCAGGGCAGCCGCCTGACGGCGTGGGAACTGTCGCACGGCGGCATCGACGCGGTGGTCATCACCGACAACATGTCGGCCCAGGTCATGCGCGAGGGCCGCGTGCAGATGGTCGTCGTCGGCGCCGACCGCATCGCCGCCAACGGCGACACGGCCAACAAGATCGGCACGTACGGCGTGGCGATCCTGGCCGCCCGCCACAAGATCCCGTTCTACGTGGCCGCCCCCTACAGCACGTTCGACCTGAACCTGCCCAGCGGCGACGGCATCCCCATCGAGCAGCGGGCGTCGGCGGAGATCACCGAAGGCTTCGGGCGACGGACCGCGCCGGTGGACATCAAGACCTACTCGCCCGCCTTCGACGTGACGCCGGCGGAACTGATCACCGGCATCGTCACCGACCGCGGCATCATCTCGCCCGTCACGACGGAGAACGTCCGCAAGGTGCTCGGCAAGTAACATAGAGAAGCTCGCCACAAAGGACACGAAGGGCACAAAGTGCAGATGGCCCACGCAAGGTTGTTGTCACTGCCCATGGTCTAGGTCACTCGGGTAAGGTTTTCAGCCGGATGAAGAAGGTCCTCATCATCTTCCTGTTTTTCTGGTCGCTGGCGGTGGCGGCGGGGCAGGGGCCCTCATCGCGAGCGGCGCCCGCGTCGATGCCCGCCCCGGCATGCGTGGCCGAGATGGTGGGCGTGAACATCCACTTTACGACTCCCCGCCCCGGTGAGATGGAGATGCTCGCGGCCGTCGGCATGCGGTGGGTGCGGATGGACCTCACCTGGAGCGAGACGGAGAAGGCCAGGGGCGTCTACGACTTCTCCGCGTACGACGGGCTGCTGGCCGCTCTGGACCGCTGCGGCCTGCGGGCGATGCTCATCCTCGATTACGGCAACCCGCTCTACGGGGGCGGCCTGGCGCCGGCCCGCGACGAGGCCCGCGACGCCTTCGCCCGCTGGGCGGCGGCCGCGGCGAAACACTTCGCCGGGCGGGGCGTGCTGTGGGAGATCTACAACGAACCCAACATCGATCAGTTCTGGAAGCCCAGGGCCGACGTGAAGGCCTATGCCCGCCTGGCCGCCTCGGCCGCGGGCGCCATCCGCGCCGCCGCCCCGGGCGAAGTGGTGATCGGCCCGGCCACCTCCACGATCGACCTGCCGTTCCTGGAGGCCTGTTTCGACGCGGGCCTGCTGGACAGCTTCTCGGCCGTGACGGTGCATCCGTACCGCTCGCAGCCGCCCGAGTCAGCCGCGGGGGAATATGCCGCGCTGGCCCGCATGATCGCGGCACGCGGTTCGGCGGCGCCGGTTCTCTCGGGCGAATGGGGCTACGCCTGCAACACCGGCGGCGTCTCGGCCGAGCGGCAGGGCAAACTGCTGGCCAGGCAATGGCTGGCGAACATCGCCCTCGATGTGCCGCTGTCGATCTGGTACGACTGGCGCGATGACGGCAACAACCCCGCCGACGCCGAGCACAATCTGGGCATGGTCTCGCATGCCTACCACGCCGGCCGCTCGCCCGTGTATGACGCCAAGCCCGCCTGCGAGGCCGCCCGCACGCTGCTGGCGTCGGTGGGCAGAATGCGTTTCAGCAAACGCCTGGACGTGGGCAGCGGCGACGATTTCGTGCTGCTGTTCACCGATGGCAACGACGTCCGCGTCGCGGCGTGGACGGCGGGCGAGGAGCACACCGTCGTGCTGCCCGTCAGCCCCGGCCGGTTCGACGTAGCCGACCACCTCGGCCGCCCACAGCCGCCGCTGGCGGCGCAGGCGGTGGGGCTGGTGATCCCGCTGACCGACGCGCCGAAGTACATCACGCCGCAGTCGCCCAACGATCTGCTGCGGCTGGCGGCGGCGTGGCAGAAGGCGCCCGCCCGGCTGTTCATGCCCGCCCGTCGCGGCGCGCAGCTACCGCTGACGCTCACGAACCCTCTCTCGCGGCCGGTGAAGGTGACCGTCGCCCCGGGCAAAACGCAGGACGTACAAGGCGGAGAGACCATCACGCTGCCGCGGCCTTTCGATTTGCTGAGAAACGAAGAGCCCATCCGCATCCGCACGCAACTGGTGGTGGAGGGCGCCGCGCCGCTGGTGCAGGAGACGCTGGCGGCGGCGACGAACCCGCTGCGATTGTGGCCCTTCCCGCGGGCCGGCGGCGCGGTGGCGGTGGTGATCGAGAACCCCGGCGGCGAGAAGTTCGACGGGCAGTTGCGGTTGACGGATGTGGATGACGCCCCGCACGTGGCGGTGACGATTGCAGCGGGGCAGACGCAGACGATCGTGAGTGTGCCGGAGGATCGTTCGATTTCAATCTTCGGCCTCGAACTCCGCGACGCGGCCGGCCAGCCGCAGGCGACGCTGCCGATGTCGGCGTTCACGTTCGTCGACAACTTCGACTGCGACACGAACGAGACGCTGGCGAAGCGGTGGCAGGCGGTGGTGGCCGATGCCAAGTCTCCCGCGCCTTCGTTGTCATTCGCGGCACCGCCGCAGGGCCCGCCCGCGCCGCACGCGAAGTGTTTGAGAATCGGCTACGACTTGCCCACGGGCGGGTTCGTGCGGCTCGCGCCGTTGGTCGATTCTCTGAAGGAGATCGATGGCAAGCCCGCGCGGCTGACGTTGTGGATTTTTGGCGACGGCAGCGGCCTGTCGCCGCGCCTGCGCGTGGTCGATGCGACCGGCCAGACGCACCAGCCCCAGGGCCCCAATATCACATGGCAGGGCTGGCGGCGCGTGACGATCCCGCTCGACGGCCGCTCCGGCGGCCACTGGGGCGGCGCCAACGACGGCGTCATTCATCACCCGATCCGCTGGAACACGCTCTTGCTGCTCGACGCCATGGGCAAGAAGGCCAAAGGCGAGATCTTCGTCGCCTGCCCGACGCTATCAGGGATCAGGGACCAGGGATCAGGGTTTGGCGAATAGGCAGGGATCCCTGAGCCCTGGTCCCCGGTCCCTGAACCCTCGTCCCCGACCCCTCCTACGACCGATAGAGTATTGCATGGAATACCCGATATTCGATCTTCCGGTCGCCGGCGGAAGCATGCTGATCGCGGCGGTGGCGATCTTCCACGTCTTTATCGCGCAGTTCTCGGTGGGGGCGGGGGTGCTGATGGCCCTGGCCGAGCGGCGGGCCATCCGCGAGGGCGACCCGGGCCTGATGGCCTTCCTGAGGCAATACTCCTACGCGGTGCTGCTGATCCCGTACGTGCTGGGCACCATCACGGGCGTGGGCATCTGGTTCGCCACCTCCGTCGTCAACCCGCGGGCCATCTCGGCGATGATCCACATCTTCGTCTGGGCCTGGGCGGCCGAGTGGGTGATGTTCATCGTCGACGTCGTCGCGATCTACCTCTACTTCTACACGTGGGGCCGCATCCGCCCAGCCGCCCACAACGCCATCGCCTGGATCTTCGTCGCCTCCAGCATGCTCACGCTGGTGATCATCAACGCCATCTTGAGCTTCATGCTGACGCCCGGCTCGTGGCAGCCGCTGGCCGAGGGCAACTTCTGGGTGGCCCTGCTGAACCCCTCGTTCTGGCCCACGACGATCGAGCGGCTGCTGGTCACGCTCGCCCTGGCCGGGGCGGGGGCGATCGCCCTGATGGCGTTCAACAAGTCGCTGCCGGCGGCCACCAAGGAGAAGGTCACCCGCCTGGCCTATCGCATGATGCTGCCGTCGCTGCTGTGCCTGCCGCTGTCGGCCTGGGCGTTCAGCGTCATCCCGGCCCGGGCGCAGGCGTTTCTTGAGGGCAGCGGCGTGCCGATGGGCATGTTCTTCGCGATGGGCCTGACGTGCTTCCTCATCCTCGCCCTGGCTTCGATCGTGGCGATGATCCGCAAGGAATATTCGCCCTCGGTGCTGGGGTCGTGCATGATCGTGCTGGTGGCCTTCATCGCTTACGCGAGTTTCGAATTCGTCCGCGAGGGCATCCGCAAACCCTATGTCATCGAGGGCTACATGTATTCCACCGGCGTGTGCGCCCAGCAGGCCAATGGCGTGTGCGGCCGCGGAAACATGAAGCTGCTGCGAGCCGAGGGCGTGCTGTCGGCCGCCCCGTGGGCGATGCCCCCAGGCAAGGGCCCCGCCGACCTGACGCCGATGGAAAAGGGCCGCGCCGTCTACGTGGCCGCCTGCGGCGCCTGTCACCAGGTGAACCAGGGCTACAACGCGCTGAAGCCCGTCGTGCGCGGCTGGCAGAAGGCGCAGCTCCGCGACTACCTCGACACGATGCACAGCCAGCGGCCGATGATGCCGCCGTTCCCCGGCACCGACGCCGAGAAGGATGCCCTGGCCGAGTACCTCGACACGCTGACCGAAAGGGGCCAGCCATGAACCCCGAACTGATTCCATCGCCCGACGTGCTGGGTTTTCCGGCCCCGCCGCTGGCGATCCTCGTCCTGATGATCGCGACGCTGGCGGTGCATTGGCTGTTCATCGGCGCCACGGTGGGCGGTGCGGCGATGGTGCTCATCAGCAGCCACCGGCGCGACGAAGCCTCCGCCCGCGCCAGCCACGCCGTGCTGGTGTTCCTGCCGTTCCTGCTGTCGATGGGCGTGACGATGGGCATCGCGCCGTTGCTGTTCGTGCAGGTGCTGTACGGCAACCTGTTCTATTCGGCCAACGTGCTGCTGGCGGCGGCGTGGCTGGGCGTCGTGCCGCTGGTGATCGCGAACCTCTACCTGTTCTACATCGCCCGCAACCGCATCAAGTCGGGCAAGGGCCTGCGGCCCGTACTGCCGGGCGTGATGATGGCGATCTTCGTGGTGCTGGCGACGGTGCTGGTGAGCAACAGCTCGCTGCTGCAGAACCCGCCGGCCTGGCAGGCGGCGTACGCGGGCAAGGGCCTGGCCCTGTTCATGGGCGACCTGGTGCCTCATCGCCTGGTGTTCGCGCTGCTGGGGTTCCTGGCGTTCGGGGCGTACGTGGTGGCCGTGCTGGCCCACGCGGGGCAGCTGCGCGGCGTGGATCACGGCGGCGCCATCCTGCGCCGCGGGTTGGCCGTCGCCATCGCCGCCGCCATCGCGCAGGCCGTCGCCGGGGCCGTGCTGCTGGCGGCCGTGCCGATGCCGCACAAGCACGCGCTGTTCGCCGGCCAGGTGGTGCCGCTGTTCACCTATGCCGCCGGGGCGGCTGTGCTGATCATGCCCGTGCTGCTGGTGGCCGCCCGCCGCCGGCCGACGTGGCCGCGGATGATCGCCCCCGGCGTGGTGGCGCTGATCGGCGCGATCGGCATCGCGGTCGGCCGAGACCAGCTGCGGCAGTCGTACGTGGAGAAGTATTTCAATCTCAATGACGTCGCCGTCCATCCGCAGTGGGGGGCCGTGGCCTTCTTCGCCGTCTTTCTCCTGCTCGGCCTGGCCGCCATCGTCGCGATGCTCAAGCTCGCCAAGGCGAAGGTGGGGGCGTGAGGCCTTATGCTTCGGGTGCCATGCTTTCAGGCCGCGAAGCGGCGAAAGCATGTTTACAAGAAGACGCCATGTCTGCATCCCCGCCTCTGATAGGTGTAAACATGCTTTTGGCCCTTCGGGCCTAGAAGCATGGCACCCATCAGATGCGCCATCTGTACGCGGCCGCACCCTCGCACCCGATGCGACCTCTTTTTCCTTGCCCCGCCGGGAACCGGCACGTATTCTTCCGCGCCGTCACATCCCACGTGCCTCATAAGGAGCGCGACATGGACAAGAGAGTTCTGGCGACGCATGGCGTTGTCTGCCGCAGTTCGGGCGAAAAGCTCAGCTACTTCGGCTGGCCCACTGTGGCCCGCATGGACGACGGCACGCTCGTCGTCACCAGTTCGGGCCTGCGATCGCAGCATGTCTGCCCGTGGGGCAAGACGGTACTGAACCTCAGCCGCGACGACGGCGCGACCTGGAGCCCGCCGCGCGTGATCAACGATTCCCCCATCGACGACCGCGACTCCGGCGTCGTCTCGCTGGGCGGCGGGCGGCTGCTGGTGACGTGGTTCGCCTCCGACACCCGCATATACCTCGCCCAAGACTGGATCAAGGGGTGGCTTGGCGCCGAAGAGGTCGAGAGCTGGCGGGCCGCGATGGCCGGCTGGACGGACGAACTCGTCAATCGGCACCTGGGCTCCTGGATCCTCCTCAGCGACGACGGCGGCCTGACGTGGGGCCGGCCGATCCGCTCGCCCGTCTCGACGCCGCACGGGCCCATCCGCCTGCGGTCGGGCAACCTGCTGTACCTGGGCAAGCCGTACGGCACGTGGGACGACATGCGCCTCGGCGGCATCTGTGCCGCCGCCAGCCGCGACGGCGGCAGGACGTGGGATGGCCTCGGGGCCGTGCCGGTTGCCGCGAACACCGACCCGGCGAACTACCACGAGCCGCACGCCCTGGAACTGCCCTCGGGCAAGCTGCTGGGCGTCATCCGCATCGAAAATCACAGCGGCAAGGAGCTCGCCGCCTCGGGCATCCCCACGTTCAGCATCATGCAGACGGAGTCGGCTGACGGCGGGGCGACGTGGTCGCAGGCGAGGCCGCTGGGCTTCCACGGCTCGCCGCCGCACCTGCTGCGGCACTCCTCGGGCGTCCTGGTGATGACGTACGGCTACCGCCAGGCCCCGTTCGGCCAGCGGGTGGCGATCAGCCGCGACGACGGCGCGACGTGGGACCACGACTGGATCGTCCGCGACGACGGCCCTGACGGCGACCTGGGCTATCCCTCGACCGTCGAACTCGCCGACGGCAGCCTGTTCACCGTGTGCTATCAGAAAGTCACCGGCGACGCCAAGTGCTCGCTGCTGTGGTCGAAGTGGCAGATGCCCAGGTGAGTTCCGCCCGCAGCGGCGGCGCGTTGCACCAGGCGAACGATGCCGAGCGATGTCCAACGTCGGAGCGATGAAAGGCAAAGCGATGTTCCACAACGAAGACTGCACGAACTTCTTCTACTGCCATGACTGCACCGGCGGCAAGGCAGGAGCGGTCATCGACGCCTATATCGACGTGCTGGCCGAGGCGGGCGTGACGACGCTGCTGTGCAACACCAACGCCCAACTGACCAACTACGCCAGCGAGGTCTGGGAGCCTTTTTGGAAAGGCTTCGACCCCTCCGGCCCGGACGACCAGCCTTACCTCGCGGGCATTCAGCAGGGCATCGAAGTCGTGCCGGTCGACGCCTGGCGGCGGATGGTGACCAACATGCTGGCCATGCACAGCCAGCGAATTGACTACCCCGCCCGCGTCGCAGAGCGCTGCCGGCGGCACGGCATCTCGCCGTGGATCACGCTGCGGATGAACGACGTCCACTGCGGCGATAACCCGCGACATCCGATCCATAGCTCGTTCTGGCGGAACAACGCCCGGTTCTTCCGCCAGGGCTACGACGGCTATTTCGCCACGGCGTTCGACTATGCTCACGCGGGCGTGAGGCACCACTATCGCCTGCTGATCGAGGAGTCGCTGCGGCGGTACGACATCGACGGCCTGGAACTGGACTTCCTCCGCGAGCCGTACCTGTTCAGCCGCGGGCAGGAAGCGGCGGGGCGGCACATGCTGACCGACTGGATCGGCGAGATCCGCGAACTGGTTGATGAATACGCCGACCAGCGCGGCCACCCGATCCTGCTGGGCGTGCGGACGCCGTCGCGAGCGGATACCTCGCTGGCACTGGGCCTGGACCCGGTGGAATGGGCCCGGCGAGACCTGGTGGACATGGTCGTCGTGACGCCGCGCTGGTCGACCCTCGAGTACGACATGCCCATCGAAGAGTGGGGCCGCATGCTCGAAGGCTGCGAGGTGCTGCTGGCCGGCGGGCTGGAGGTGAACGTCGCGGCCTACCCCGGCGCTCGGCAGCGGTCGCTGACGCCCGAGGAGGCCATCGGGGCCGCGGTGCAGGTCATGCACGGCGGGGCCGACAGCGTCTACCTCTTCAATTATTTCCAGGACCGCCACCCCGGCTGGCCGCGCGATCAGTACGTGCAGACGCTGCGGACGCTGGCCTCGGTTGACGCCCTGTTCACCAGCCCGCGGCGGCACGTGATCACGTTCCGTGACATCGTCAGCCCCGACGGCAGCGACGCCCATCGCCCGCAACTGCCGGCGGAGGGAAAGAACATCTCGCTGACGCTGCCGACGGGCCCGCGCCCGGCCGACGACTGGCGGGCGGAACTGACGATCGTGCTGGAGGGCGACACGCCGGCGCCCGCGCCCGCGGCGCGCATGAATGCGTCCGCGCCGCTGGCCGTCACCGCCGATGAACGCGCCGGCGTCGAGCGGCGCATCCGGTACGAAGTGCCCGTGGGCGTGTTGGATGATGAGACGAATCGGATCGAGATACAGTCCTCGGACCCGGTAAAGGTCACGTGGTTGGATGTCCGGGTAACGCCGTAGCAGGTGCCCTGGTTGATCGAGAAACGGCGCTGAAAGGCGAGCGATGCCAGGGCGTGCAGTCAGACATGAGATTGTGAACAGAGACAAAGGAGCTGATATCGTGGCGGATAATCGCACATCGAGTTTTGAGGTCAACGGCCTGTCGCTGGTGTTCAACCGCAAGACGCTGACGCTGGTGCGCCTGTCGTGCGGCCCGCGCACGTGGCTGCAGAGCGAGCCGGCGGGCGAGGCGATCTGGCAGCTGCACGTGGTGGACAAGGTCGGCCAGCGGCTGGACCTCGAGGGCGCCGCCGCCAAGTCGGCGACGGCCAAGATCGTCGGCCGGACGCTGCGGCTGCAGTGGCGGGGCGTGCATCACGCCGCCGCCGGGGCCGGGCCCTTCGACGTGCAGGTGGAGATCGCGCCGGCCGGCGCTGCGGGGCTGACGTCGTGGCGGATGAATGTGAAGAACCACTCGCGGACGTGGACGCTGTGGCACTTCCTGTTCCCGCGCCTCGGCGGCCTGACCGCCGGCAAGGACGCGGCGACCGATCGCGTATTCTGGCCGGAGATGTGGGGCATGCAGACCAGCGGCTGGGACGCGATGACCGAGATCACCGGCGCCTGCGGCGGATACGGCAAGCACTCGATGCAGTTCATGGGCTTCAGCCGCGGCAAGCACACGCTGTACGTCGGCTCGCACGACCCGATGCACTGGTCCAAGACCATGACCTTCCAGCCGGCCAAGCCGGGGCCGGGGCCGCGCAAGGCGAACATCAACTTCCTGTCTCATCCCGAGGGCATGACGCAGGCGGGCAACAGCTACGAGCAGCCTTACGAATATGTCGTCGGCGATATCGCGGGCGACTGGTTTGACGCCTCGAAGCTTTACGCCGCGTGGGCTCGCCCGCAGTCGTGGGTGAGCGAGCCGCCGGCCAACACCTTCGCCGGCCCGCGGGAGGATCGCCACGTCGTCGTGTGGGAGCAGGCGTCGGTGAACGCCTACCCCGAGGATCGCATCACGAAGGTCAACGGCAAGCCGCCGGCGAAGTGGGTTGCCGACCTCAAGGCCCTCAAACGCCGCCTCGGCGTGCCGATGGCGGTGCACATGTATCACTGGCACCAGACGCAGTTCGACACGAACTATCCCGACTACTTCCCGGTCAAACGCGGCCTCAAAGAGCTGGTCGCGACGCTGGCCAAGGCGGACATCCCGGTCGTTCCGTACATCAACGGTCGGCTGTGGGACCTCAGCGCGCCGAGCTACGACAAGCAGGCGAAGCGGGCCTCACTGAAATGCTGCGCCCAGCGCGTGGACCCGCCGCAGCTGATCTCCTGGCCGGAGCATTACGGCAACGGCCAGTTGCTGACGACGATGTGCCTGGCGACGGGCTTCTGGCAGGACAAGGTGGTCGAACTGTGCCGGCGGATCGTGAAGGAGCTTGGCTGCGGCGGCGTGTACCTCGACCAGTTGGGCTGCTCGGGCGGCAAGACGTGCGTGGATCGCTCGCACGGCCACCCGCTGGGCGGCGGCGATTACTGGCTCAAGGGCTACCGCCAGCTGATGGCGGCCATCCGCCGCGAGATCGGCCCGCGACCGCTGCTGATCACGGAGAACAACTGGGAAGCGTGCGTGGCCGATTTCGACTCGCTGCTGGACACGTCGTGGAACAAGGAAAACAACGTGCCGATCTTCCCGGCCGTCTACTGGGGCCGCGGCGCGATCCACGGCGGCGACGTCTTCGGCGCCGCCTACGACAACCAGGGCGAGGCCTTCGTCGAGCGCATGGGCATGCGGTTCGTCTGGGGCGGGCAGTTCGGGTGGGGGCACTTCGAGCCGCTGCTCAAGAAGGCCAACCGCCCCCTGATGGATTACTTCACCGCCCTGTGCCGCCTGCGGAAGAAGTACGCGACGTTCTTCTGCCGCGGCGAGTTCCTGCGGCCGCCGGCCGTCAAGGCAGGCGGCGAGGCGAGCGTCAACCCGCTCAAGGGCCCGGTGCTGTCGGGCATGTGGAGCGATGGCGACTCCGCCCGGGCGGCGGTGTTCCTGGTGAACGTCACCCGCAAGGCCCAGCGCGCGGAGGTGCAGGTGACGGACGACGCCTGGCGTCGCGGCCGGGGGGCGAAGTTCACCGTCAAGCTGCCGCCGCTGGCCGCGGTGGCGGTGGATGTGACGAAGTAAGGATGCCCGCTGTCTCCAATGCCCCGGCAGTTCGCGGCCGGGCGGTGTGGGGCGGCATCGATCAATTATGCCGTTCGTTTGCGGAACCCCCGCCCGGGGCGATACGTATGACAGTTGAACCGGCCGGCGGCGATGATGCCCGGCGGCCGGCCTGTCGGCGAACTGCGCCGTCAAGGCCGAGCGAAGGCCTCCCTCTGGAAGCGGAAGGCGGCGGAATACATCAGAATTCCGGCCGAACGCGTATTGTGTTGACACCTTTTTTGGGTATTCTATAATCGCCCTTGCGACGGCCGCGCCGATTTAGCCATAATGCAATCATCCCATACACTAGTATTCAGGGCTGCGCGGAATGGTAATGGGAAGAGTCGTACAAGCCTTAGGAGATAGCATGTTTGGTATGAGTAAGCGAGATCTTGCGGCACTGGTATCGGGGTTGATTCTGGTGGTGGCTTCGGCAGCGATTCAGGCACAGGACGCGGCGGAACCCGACAAGGACGCCAACGTGACGACTCCTGCCGCCGGCGCACCGGCCGCCCCGGACGCCAACGTTCCGGCGACCGATACGGAAGCTGCGCAGATTGAAGGTAAAAAAGCGGCCGAGTTGTGGAAGGATCTCCTGCATTACATCAAGCTCGCCCGCACCGACCTCGCCGTCAGCTACGGCCAGGCCCTGCTGGATTCGGGCGTGACCCCGCGCGAGATGTACATCCTGTCGACGCGCGACCCGCAGTCGCTGACGCTGCTCCGCACCAAGGGCGCCGCCAAGGATCTCAAGCCCGTCGTGGCCAAGATCCAGGCCCTGGTCGAGGAAGGCTACCGCTCTGAGCGGGCGGCCCCCAAGCAGATCGAAGAAGCCATCGACATGCTCAGCGGCAGCCTCAAGGCCTTTGAACTGGCCGCCCAGCGACTCCAGGACACCGGCGAACTGGCCCTGCCGCAGCTGATCGGCCGCCTGATGTCGCCCAAGACCGACGAGTCGCTCCGCAACAAGATCATTGCCATCCTGCCCCGCTTCGGGCAGGGGGGCGTCCGGCCGCTGTCCGAAGTGCTCCAGAGCGACAACCCGTTCCTCCAGGAGCAGGTCTCCCTCGTCCTGGGCCAGGTTCCCTACAAGCACTCCGCCCCGATGCTCAAGGCCCTGCTGGCCAAGCCCAACCTGGGCAAGGGCACGCAGGCGGCGGTCCGCTCGGCCTTGCTGGCCACCGTCGGCGCCGAGGGCGAGAAGACCTCGCTGGCCGAGATGTACTACAACCTCGCCGAGAAGTACTACCGCAATGACGAATCCGTCCAGGCCGACCCCCGCTTCGAATCGGCCAACATCTGGTACTGGAAGGAAGACCTGGGCCTGACCTACAAGTCTGTGCCCCGCGCCATCTTCTGCGACGTGTACGCGATGCGGTATGCACGCCTGGCCCTGCAGGCCGACCCCACGATGTCCAAGGCCGTGGCCCTGTGGCTGGCGGCGAACTTCAAGAAGGAGTCGCTCCTGCCCGAAGGCGCCAAGGACGCCAGCCGCGACGAGACCCAGCCGCCGGCGAAGTTCTACGCCCTGGCCTCCAGCGCCACCTACCTGCAGGATGTGCTGGCCCGCGGTCTGGACGACCGCAATTCCGCCGTCATTATCGGCGCCATCGAGGCCCTGGCCCGCACGGCCGGCACGACCAGCCTCACCGGCAAAGTCGGCGGCAAGCAGCCGCTGGTCGAAGCCCTGAGCTATCCCGACAGCCGCGTCCGCTTCCTGGCCGCCATCACGCTGGCATCGGCCCTGCCGCAGGACAAGTTCCTCGGCTGCGATTCGGTCATGCCGATCCTGAACGACGCGCTGCGGCTGAGCAATTCCAAGCGAGCCGTGCTGCTGACTGACGAGAAGGAACTGGGCAACAAGATCAAGGGCCTGGCCCGCGACAGCGGCTGGGAAGTTGTCGATGCCGATGACGCCGCCAAGGCCATCGCCGCAGCCCAGCAGGGCGGGGCGTTCGAGATGGTGATCCTGGCCGGCGACAAGGACGCCGCCGCCCACATCGATGCCCTCCGCAAGGAAATCAACTTCGCCTCGGTCCCCGCCCTTGTGATCACGGCTGAGCCCGCGATGCTCAAGAAGGTGGCCGAGAACGATAAGTTCGTGAAGATTCTGGGCGCCAACTCCAAGGAAGAAACCATCACCAAGGCCCTCAGCGGCTCCGGTGCCGATGTGACCCCCGAGGTGGCCCAGAAGCAGGCCGTTGCCGCCGCCAACGCGGTCCGCGTCCTGAGCACCAGCGGCAACAAGGTCTTCGATGTTGCCACCACCGTCAGCGCCCTGAGCAACCTGCTCAAGAGCCCGCAGGTGGAGGCCCGCCTGGCCGCCGCCGCCGCACTGGCCGTCCTCACGGAGCCCTCCGCCCAGCAGGCCCTGGTGAACCTGGCCCTGACCGACGCCGACGAAAAGGTGAAGGTTGCCGCGTTCGGCCTGGCCACCGAATCGGTCCGCCGCTTCGGCAACAAGATCGCCGACGCGCAGGCCGCCTCCGTCCTGGAAGTGGTCACCGGCAAGGGCTCGACCGAACTTCGCGAGGCCGCCGCCCAGTTGTCCGGTTCGCTCAACCTGCCCAGCCAGAAGATCAAGGACCTGATCCTGCAGGCAGAATGATTGATCGAGTTCGATCGATGTGAAAGTACACGGGATCCGCTTCGGCGGGTCCCGTTCTTTTTAGAGCCTATCCGAATCACTACAACGGCTCCTCCTAGTGATTCGGATAGGCTCTTATGCGTCGCGGCGATCACGTCACCGACATGCGCAGCACGCCCGGGATATCGCGCGGCAGTTGAAGCAGGAACGAGGGCGCCAGTCGCTGCGTGAATGAGATCTCGTAGGTCAGCGTCTGCGTCCCGGCCGAGACGTCCACGGTGCATTGAATGTCCAGGATCTTCACGCGTCGTTGCTGCAGCCAGTCCTTGATGTGGACGAGGTTCTCGTCGGCCAGCGTGCCGAGCGTCACACGGATCGTCTTGACGCTCCAGGCGGGGATGATCGCGTCGAGCTTGTGCAGCCCCAGCAGGGCCAGCAGCACCAGGCCGGCCGCCGCCGCCGCTACCGCCATCATGCCGAAGCCGCACGCCAGGCCGATGGCGGCGTTGCACCAGAGGCTCGCCGCTGTCGTCAGCCCGCGCACGCCCCATCCGTAACGCATGATCGCACCGGCGCCCAGGAAGCCGATGCCTCCCATCACGCCATAGGCCACGCGGGCCGGGTCGACCTTGATGTTGTCGCTGATGCCCTTGACGCCGTAGACCTCGCCGAAATGCACGCTCACCAGCATGGCCAGCGCCGAACCCAGCGCCACCAGGATCTGCGTGCGGAAGCCCGCGCTGCGGCCGCGATGCTGTCGTTCGGCCCCGATGAGCGAGCCCAGGACCGCCGCCACCACCAGGCGGACAATCGCTTCCCACGGCCAGGGGAGGCCCAGTCCCGGATTGAGATCAGCAATGATGTTCATGGTACGTTCTGTATCGGCGAAACAGCCGAACAGGCAAAAGCCTATCCGGGCGCGGGGTGTGACCGGCCTATGGTGGGATCTTCCTGGGCGGCAGGATCAGGAACATGCCAGCCCACGGCGGAAGCCACCAGTATATACACAAGTATGAGGGGTGGCGGCCTTCCTAGGCCGCCACCAATGGGGACAGGGCGGCGGCCTAGGAAGGCCGCCACCCGGGATAGTTGTGCAGATACCATTGGCTTCCGCCGTGGGCTGACATGTCTTTCGGACCCGCCACCCGTGGCCGGTCGCACTTCCAGCCTGAGATTTGCCCCCATTTTGTTGACACACAACAAATAGGTCGGTAGACTTTACTGAGTCCTATATGTTGTAACGTGGCACGTCATGAGGAATCCGCCACCATGCAATGTCCTTTTTGCGGGCAGGATAATGATAAGGTTGTCGACTCCCGCGGCGCCGAAGGGGGACGCGTCATCCGTCGGCGTCGGCAGTGCCTGGCCTGCACCCGTCGGTACACGACCTACGAGCGGCCCGAGGAGGCCCTTCGTCTGCGCGTGATCAAGAAGGACGGGGCCCGCGTGCCGTACGACCGGCAGAAGATCATCGACGGCCTGCAGAAAGCGTGTTTCAAGCGCCCCGTCAGCGATGAGCAGATTCGTTCGGTGGTCGAATCGGTGGAGGAGGAAATCTTCCGCCAGTTCGACAAGGACGTGCCCTCGAGCTTCATCGGCGACAGCGTGGCGCACTTCCTCAGACAAGTGGACAAAATTGCATACGTCCGTTTCGCCAGCGTTTACCGCCAGTTTGCGGACGTGGGCGAGTTGATCGACGAGGCCCAGCGCGTGGAGCACGCCTCGCAGATCGGGCGGCAACAGAAGGATCTGTTCAGCCAGCCCGCAGCCAAGGACGAGACCCCAAAGGGGCCGACCGAATAGGAGCCGCATCGTGAGCGACGGATCATGGACGGTCCGAGTACTGAAGCGGGACGGCAGCAGCGAGGACTTCGATGTCTCCAAGCTCGCCGCCGTCATGTACAAGGCCATGCGCAGCGCGGGGGGCGAGCTGCGCGACGCCCTCTCCCTCGCCCAGGCCGTGGGCCTCTACCTTCGACGACGCGACGTGCGATGCATCTCCTCCGCGGCCGTCTTCGAAATGATGATCAAGGTCTTCAACCGCGTGCGGATGGAAAAGGCGAATGACGCCCTCGAAGCGCACCGCGCGTGGCGCAGCGCCGGGCGGCGCAAGCTCGTCGTCCGCCAGGACAACGGCCGCAATACCCAGTGGGACAAAAGCTGGCTGAGCATCCTGGCCTCGCAGTCGTGGGGCCTCTCGCCCGCCACCGGCAGGATCATCGCGGGCATCGTCGAGTACGACCTGATCAGCGCCCGCGCGGCGATGGTCTCCCGTTCGGCCGCCATCGACCAGATGAACGATACCGTCTCCGCCCTGGGCCTCGCCGGCGCCGTGCCCGTGCGCCAGTTCGCCTTGGATCGGTAGATCGGCGGCACGCCGGGGCAAAGCGCGGCACCTGTTCCGGCCGAGCATGCCGGCGCGAGTACGCTTCGGCATGGCACCTGCGCCGGCATGCTCGCCTGATCCAACCCGGAATACTGCGGCAGATGAATAGTTTCCCAACGGCCCGCCCGCGGCCAGCGTAAGGAGGAAATATGACACAGTATGCCCCGGAAGTGTTGCAGAGGATCGGCCAAGAGGCCAAGACGGTCTACGACCGCATCCAGCGCAAGCAGAAGCCGCAGATGCGCCTGCCCATCCGCGCCTTGTCGAACGTGAAGTACAAGCCCGCGGCCGGTTACTTCCAGCTCTCGGGCAAGAACAAGGTCCGCACGATGACGGTGGGCACGGTCCGCACCTTCGCCCAGACGCTCAAGATGCTCTCCATGAGCCGCGAGCTCATCCGCACCAACCGCCATTCCACCAAGCGAGAGGCCTACTACCAGGCGTACAACTGGGGCGAGGCCGCCTTCGTCCAGCAGGAGGAATCGGACACGGTCATGGACGACGTCGAGGCCATGCTGGGCGTCAATCGCGAGCGGCTGAACTTCCGCGCCGACGAGCACGGCGGCGAGGTGGCCGGCGAGCTGGTCGTCATCGACCGCGACCGCAAGA
>CAZTVF010000037.1:0-42047 GCA_964616985.1 uncultured Planctomycetaceae bacterium | reverse complement strand
GACCCAACTCCCGGAGAATATGCCGCCGCGGCTTCCGAGGCCATGTTCGGACCTGCCCAGTTACGTCCAGGCAGTGAGCCGCTGATAGAAGGTTGAACCGCTTCCACGCAGAAAACCACTGCGGAGATTCCGTCTTGACACCGTGCCGGTTCTCATAGAAGGGCGTGGGGATACCTCGTCTGGCTCGGTCGGGTCCGTAGCGTTCTTGCGGCCTTTTGATGTCTTTCGGGCTTCAGATCGCTGCAGAACACGCCTGGAGTAGATAATCCCTGGCCGGCTCGACCAAGCCTACGCGTGGGCATAGTGAGGCATGAGTGGTCTGACAGCTACGCGATCGGCCAGCGGTGGTTGGGAATCTGGCCGGCTTGAGCGATAGTGACGCCTGACCAATCCGGGCGGCATGGCGATGACGGCAACTCGCGAAGGGCGCGGCCATTTCTGTTCGGTCCGATCCTACCAAGAGGCCCCTCCGCCGCTTGCGGATAGGGCGAAACCCAAGGATACTGAGGCTGATGAACTTAGGGAGTGCCAGAACATGAGAGCCCTGCCGCACGACTGTATTGCGCATGGAGGGGTGAAGGCTGTTCACCACCCTGAACTTGGAGTTCCCATTCACGGCCAGACGGCCGTCCGCTACCTGCGTTTCCGGCGGTCGGTGCGGATCGACCGGCTGGAACTGCCGCTAAGCGGATCGGTCGGCCGCTGGGTGCCGAACGTGCCGGGGCATCCGGCACATCTGCTGGTCTCCGCGTTGGACGCGTCCGGCGGCTGGCGGCTGGTGAAGGACGTTGACCTGCCGCGGATTCCCGGCATTGCCGGCGAAGGGCTGATCCAGGAGATGCCGGTCGAGGCGATGGCGGCGGCCATTGCCGAGGCGGCGAAGGGCGTGGTGCATCGCGTGGACCTGGGCGGTCTGGAGACCACTTGCCTGCGGGTCGAGTGCGATCGTGAACACCCGGTGTGGCCGAACCACGGCGAGTGCAATGGCGGGCCGTTTATGGTGCCATTTGGCATCCTCAATCCACTCTCGTCGCATGGCGAGGAAGGGACCCGTGTGCTGGCACAGGCCGTCCGGGGCGATCTGTTGACGGTCGAAACATTTGCTCCGAAGGTCCCGGCTGGCATGGCCGTCCGCGACCTGCCGCAGATGCTGCTGTTCAAGAGCGACCGGCTGGCGATCGGGTTTTCACTGCGCCGGCCACTGCTCATGCACCTGGGTTGGGACGCCGTTGGCGGGGATGGTGCAGATCGCAACCGCCTGAGCCTGCGTCGGGTGGACGCCGGCGCAGTCGGCGGATTGAGCGGGCCGCTGCTGCGCGGGCTGGAGGTCGACACGGCGGCACACCTGTGGACCGGCAGCGTCGCGGTCGAGGGGAACCGGGTTACGTACCGGGTGCATCCCGCGCAGGGCGGGATCGAGATCGAGGCGTGCTTCACAGTGGAGGCCGACCGGGTCGAACTGGCATTGACGCAGACCTGCGACGCCGATTTGCCTGTGCTCGAGGCGGAGGCCTGGCGGTTCGCCTGGAACCTGCGAGCAGGGATGACCGCCACGGCTGGTGTGCCGACCCTGGCCCCCGGCCGCAACGGCGACGCGCAACTGCCCGCCTTTTTCGCAACCGACGGCCAGGGTTGCCTCGCCTGCCGGTTGCTTGCGGGCGACCCGAAGACAGTGCGCCTCCAGACGGAGAGCTACCGCAACCAGCACACCCGCACCGACGGGTTCGTGCTCGCTCCGCGGCCGGACAATGAGACCCCCCTGACCTTGCCGGCAGGGACGCGGCGGGCGACGTTGGAGTTGGCGGTAACCGCATTCGAGCCCGCCGCCGAAACGACCGGTCTCCCCGCCGGAGTCCGCCGCCACTGGAGTTCGATCTTCGCGTGTTTCAGACCGGAACTGGGCGGGTTCTCGAATCATGCCGCCTCGACCAATTGTCATGTCAACCAGTGGGCCCCGGTCGAGATAGTCGCCTATACGAAACGCCCTGCCAGCGGCCCTGACCCCATAGCGCTGGCGCAGTTCACCGTCGGCCGCGCGCTGCTGGACGGTGGCGGCTACGGCTATCACCACGAACTCTATCTCGACAGCGGTCCGATCCTGTTGGCCATGGCAGGCCGACTGCACCAGTCGCGGCCGGACCTCGCGTGGCTTCGACAGGTGGTTCCAGGGCTGCGGGCCGCCTTCGATTGCATGCTCGGGCATGTGGACCAGAGCGGTCTGGTCGTCTGCCGCGCGCTGTCGGGCAACACCGGCTCTCACCGCTGGAGCTGCAATGCCATGGACGTGGTCGGTTTCGGCCACATCGACGCCTACGTCAACGCCTGGAGCTACCGGGCCTTCCGGAATGCGGCCGTGCTCTTCGGCGCACTGGGCGACGCGGGTCGTGCGTTGCAGGCCGGCGACGCGGCCGAGACTCTGCGCGCCGCCTATGCCCCGGCGCTGGTCAATCCCGAGACCGGCTGGGTCGCGGGCTGGCGTAGCCGCGACGGCGTGCTGCACGACTACGGCTTTCTGTGGATCAACGGCCCGGCCATCGCGTTCGGACTGCTGGATGACGACGCGGCCCGGCGGGCGCTGGCCGGGCTGGAGGCGTTCCGGCAGAAGGTCGGCCTCGGCTCGGCCCGGCTGGGACTGCCCTGCAATCTGCTGCCGATCGATTCGGAGGACCAGATGATCACGGCCTATGCCGGCCTCAATGGACAACCGTCCTTCGAACTCTACACCGACGGCGGGGCCAGCGGCTCGGCCGGCTACTACCTACGTGCCCTCGCCACCTACGGCTTCAGCGAGGGCGCCGGCCGTCTCGCCCGCGACCTGGACGAAGGCTATGCCCACGACCTGTTCACCGGCCCGATCGGCGAAGGCCAGGAGTTCCTGTCCTGGGAAGGCCTGCAGACCGGCTACGAGGGCACCCTGATCTGCCGGCTTGACTCGCTCTACGCCATCGCCATCGAACGCGGAGTCATCCATCCGACAGACCCCGAGTGGTGGCCGGCATAATAGGCTGGAGCAATGAAGAGACCGATCAGATCAGAGCATGGGTCTATTGAGCCGATGGAGATTACCATGTGTGATTTCATCCGTGATCGTGACCTCGCGATCCGGTGGTCGGGCCATCACAGTCGGGGCAACGATCCGGCAGCGCCATGGATTTCGCTGAGGCACAATCCGCGTGGAAACGCTTTGACATGAATGCCGGCCAGAGTCACAATGACTCCAAACAGGCGGCGTTGCTCCCAACCGGGCGGCTAACCCGCTAAACAATTGCGAGTGGAGTTAGTCCTTCCCATGAAATCCCCAATTCTTGCCGTTTTGGCCGCCTTCGCCATCGGCTGCCAGGCCGTGCCCGCCCCAACAGCCACGGACATTCCCTCGAAATATCCGCGTGGCTCCTACGCGCCCAATCTGAAACCGCTTGTCGCCGGGGCCGGGGCGACGAAATTGTTCGTCGCGCCCGACGGCAGCGACCAAAACAACGGTTTGCACCCCTCGAACGGCCCCCAAATGGGCGACGGCCCGTTTGCAACTCTCGAAGGCGCCCGCGACGCAATTCGGCGCCTTAAAAGCATGGGAGAAGTGTCGCGCGAAGGCGTGGTCGTCGAACTCGCGGGTGGCACCTACGCCCAAACCAAGGCTTTGATGCTCGACGCGCGCGATTCGGGAACCCCAGATGCGCCCATCATATACCGCGCGGCGCCGGGCCAGACCGTGCGACTTTCGGGCGGAAAACCCCTGAAACAGTGGTTCAAAGTCAACGACCCGGTTTTGGTCGAACGATTGGTGCCCGAAGCGCGCGACCACGTCCGAATGTCGCCGCTCGAACTGTCAGGCGTCACCGATTTCGGCCAGATTAGCCGGCGCACCGTGATGCACGACTTCAACAAGATCGCGGGGCTGGAGCTATTTTTCGACGACAAGGTGATGACGCTCGCGCGCTTCCCCAACAAGGGCACTTTTGAAAAGATCGCCGCGATGCCCGAAGGCGAAGGCGGCGATGTAATTGGCCTCAACAGCGACCGCATGGCGCGCTGGAAAGGCGAGGCCGACTTGTGGACGCACGGCTACTGGACGCACGATTATTTCGATTCCTACGAAAGAATCGCCTCTTCGGACGCCGAAAAGAAGACCATCACCCTGGCGAAGCCTCGCGGCGTGGGCGGGCTGAAATTGGGGCAGCGGCTTTATGTCGTGAACGCTTTGGCTGAACTCGATTCTCCCGGCGAATGGTATTTGGATCGCCAGCGCGGGCTGCTTTATTTTTGGCCTCCTCGCTCGCTGGACGGTGAAAACCAAAGCGGCGCGACCGTTTCGATTGCGCCCAACATCGTGCGTGGCGATGGGGTGAAATTTGTGGCCTTCCTGGACCTCACGATGGAAGCGGTGCGCGGCGCTGGGGTGCGGATTGACAACGGCGAAGGCAACGTTTTCCAGAATATTCTGTCACGCAACATCGGAACCGACGCCTACCAAATTTTCGAAGGCAAAAACAACCTGATTTGCGACGGCGAAATCACCCAGACCGGCGAAGGCGGCGTTTTTATGACCGGCGGCGACCGTCCCAGCCTCGTCGCGGCGGGTCACACGGTCGAGAATATGCACATCCACGATTGGAGCCACTGGATTCGCTCCTATCGTTCGGGCGTGCGGATGCAGGGCATTGGGATGCGAATTTCACACTGCAAAATCCACGGCTCGCCCCACAACGCCATCGCGGTTGGCGGCAACGACATGGTCACGGAATACAACGAGATTTTCGACGTGTGCAAGGAAACCGGCGATGTCGGTGTTTACTACACGGGCCGCGACTGGGCGGCGCTGGGGCAAATCGTGCGCTTCAACTACATTCACGACGTGGCCGCGCCCGGACTTTACGGTTCGAGCGGGATTTACCTGGACGATATGCTCGGCGGCACCCACATTTACGGCAACTTCTTCAAGGACGTGACGGCGGCGGTTTTTGTGGGCGGCGGGCGCTACAACACGGTCGAAAACAACCTGTTCGTGAATTGCAGGCCGTCGGTCAGCGTGGACAATCGCGGCATCACCTGGGCGGCCAAGGGCATCCCCGGCATGAGTGACAACCTGCGAAAAATGCCATACCAGAGCGCGTTGTGGCGCCAACGTTATCCATTCTTGACCGACATCTTGGAGGACGACCCGCAACTTCCTAGACACAACGTCTTCGTGCGCAACGTTTCGGTCGGCTCCAAGGACTGGGCCGCCTTTGAAGGCGCGGCGGCTCCGCATATCGCCCAAATTGATAATTTTGTTGAAGGTTTCCAGTTTGAAGGCGACCCCGGCTTCGTCAATGCCGCGGCGGGCGATTATCTCCTCAAACCCGATTCGGGCGCGTTGAAGTTGGGATTTAAACAACTGCCGTTTCAAGAAATGGGGCTGCGAAAGAAAGCCACCCCCACGAAGTAGAACTCCCATCCAGATCGAGGTCGAGTAGAGCAGAGGCGCGCCGATGGGTAGGCCAACGGGGACAAGTGGGTCGAAAGCGGCGAGGCAGGCTGAAGGTAACCATGTCTCTTGGCAGACCGTCCGCCGGGTCATGATGGAGGAGGGCCTGCTGGACGACCCCTTCGGCCCCAAGCGCACATCCTGGAAGACGTTTCTCCAGAGCCACTTCGAATGCATCGCCGCATGCGACTTCTTCAGCATTGAGGCCTGGGGCCTCAAGGGCCTGACCCGCTACCTGGTTTTCTTCGTGATCGACATCGCCAGTCGCAAGGTGGAGATCGCCGGCATCCACGCCGACCCCTGCGAGACGCAGATGGTCCAGATGGCGCGTAACCTCACCGACGCTAACAGCGGGTTCCTGAAGGACAAGCGAATCCTCATCCACGACCGCAACCCGCTGTACACGAAGAAGTTCCGAGCCACCCTCCGGGGCGCCGGGGTCCGGTCGCTGAAGATCCCAAAGCAGTCGCCCAATCTAAACGCCTACGCCGAGCGGTTCGTCTGGTCGATCAAGCACGAGTGCCTGGACAAGAGGGTCCTGTTCGGCCAGAGCGGCGTCCGCCACGCCATCGAGCAGTATGTGGAGCATTACCACCTGGAACGTCCTCACCGGGTGCTTGGGCGCCGGATCATCGAGCCGGACAGTCCTCCGCCGGCCGAGGGCGAGGTCCGCTGCCGCGAACGCCTGGGCGGGTTGCTCAAGAGCTACTATCGGGGGGCTGCGTGATGCCCCGGATGAATCATGTAATACCAGCAGGAACTCCGGCGGAATGGGGTGTTTCTGGTGCGGCGGAAGAAGAGAGAACTCCTTCGGCCGAAAAGGCGAGGCTCCGCGGCCGGGAGGACCGCCGATTGGAACGCATGCTCAAACAACTGGGCCGCCAGGACCTGTTCATTAATCGACGTACTCGGCTATGTGCCCTTCACCAAGGCGGGATCGGAACTGCTGTTCGAGGTGGTCAGCCGGGCCTACGAGCGGAAAAGCCTGATCCTCGCGACCAATCTGGCGTTCGAGCAGTGGGTGGAGGTCTGCGGCTCGGAGCGCCTGACCGGGGCCATGCTGGACCGGCTGACGCATCGGGTGCCTATCGTGGAAGCCAACGGCGAAAGCTATCGGCTCCGGGACAGCCAGCAACGGATTCGACGCAAGCGAGCGGAGAGAACCGAGACCTGAAGCATTGACGCCCCGGGCGGTCCGGGGTAGACCTATACATGAACGCTACGTTTTTGCTCCGCCCCGCGCCACGATTTTGCTCCGCCCTTTACAAGGCACGGGGATGCGAACGCCTCCCCCGACCTGGAGACCGAATGCAGACGTGCAAGATTGAACTCTCGCCGCAGACGCTGGCGCTTCTGGATTGGGCCCGCCGCAGCGGTCACTACGCATACCGCGACATGGCCCGCCGCCGCGTGCTGATGGGCGAGGCAATGAAGGCACAGGACCCCTCCTGGCCGCAGCCGCGACGAGTCGCGGCTGCCCTGGCCCTGATGCTGCAGCAACAGGAGATTGTCATTCGCCCCCAAGACCTGCTGGGGGGGCATTACTCCGATTACGTCAATGCCGAGGTGAAGCAGGATGTCGAGGCGCGGGCGGCGACCCTTGCTGCCGACCCTCCCTGCCCGCCGCTGAAGTACGCGCCCCAGGTGCAGGCTCAGCTGGAGACCCTGGGGCAGGCGAATGTCCCGGTCGCCGGCGGCTGCTCCCCAACGGGGCACTGCACGGGCGATTTCACCGCCGTCGTCTCGCGCGGCATGGAAGCCCTGGCCCGCGAGGCTGACCAGGCCGCCGCGTCGGGGGCCGACGCGGACGCCATGGCCGCGGCGCTGCGGGCCGCTATCGCTTTCGCCCATCGTCACGCCGATCGTGCCGAACAACTGGCCGCGCAGGCGGACCCCGCACGGGCCGCGCAGCTTCACCGCATGGCCCAGAGCCTGCGCCGCGTGCCCGGCGGGCCGGCCACATCGTTCTTCGAAGCCCTCCAGTCGGCCTGGCTGACGTACCTGCTTATCGGCCTCAGCGAGCATCCGTCCTCCAATTCCTGGGGCTGTGTCGATCGTTACCTCTACCCCTTCTACAAGGCCGATCTCGACGCCGGCCGCCTCGATCGCCGGGAAGCGGCGGATCTGGTGGCTCATTTCCTGATCAAGGCCGGCACGTGTGCCGAGGGCGAGGCCCTCACCCTGGGCGGCCGCCACGCTGACGGCCGAGACGCGTGCAACGAGCTGACCGAGCTGTTCCTTCGCGTGGCGGCCGAGCTTCGCCTGCCCGAGCCCGTCCTGGCGTTCCGCTGGCATGAGGACTTGCCGCCCTCGATCGTGCAGGCGGCGGTGAACCTCGCCGCCTCCGGCATCGGCCAGCCCAGTTTCTACGGCGAGACGACCTGCCGGGCCATGTTCGCGACGCGCGGCGTGGCCCAGGGCGACTTGGACCGCCTGGCCCTGAACTCGTGCATGGGCGTCATGGTCGCCGGGGCCGAGCTCAGCGACATGTGGGCAAGCGTCACGATGCTGCCCGTCGCCATGCAGTTGGCCATCAGCGGCGGCGTCACGGCCAACGGCGTCCGGGTCGATGCCATCGCTTCGCTGTGCAGCGATCATTACGATTCCATCGACGAACTCTTCGCCGCCTACGAGCGCATCGTGGGCTACATGCAATCGGCAATGGCCGCCAAGTACCGGGCCGAGGTTGCCTACCATGCACGGTGGTCGCCCAACCCGCTGCTGTCGGGCCTGCTGGACGACTGCCGCGTTCGCGGCCTCGACCGCTACGACGCCGGCCCGCGGTATCACACCGCGATCATGGAGGCGTTCGGCTGGGCCAACGTGGGCGACTCGCTGGTGGCGATCGAAGAAATCGTGTTCCGTCGCCGCGACGTCGATTTGCGGTCGCTGCTGTCGGCGGCGATGGGCGATTACGATGGCCGGCCCGAACTGCTGCGGCAGGTTCTGGCGTGCCCCAAGTACGGCAACAACCATGCCGCCGCCGACGCCATGTCTCGCCGCGTGCTGGAATCGTTCACCCGCGCCGTCGTTGCACAGCGGCGCCCAGGCGAGCACGTTGAATTCCTGCCCTCGCTGCACACGCTGACGGCCCATGTCAAGGCGGGGCGGGACATCCCCGTCACGCTCGACGGGCGGCGAAAGGGCCAGGCGCTCAATAAGCAACTGGGCCCCAGCGTCTGGGCGGCCAGGAACGGCGTGACGGCCGTGCTGGCCAGCGCCGCGGCCATGCCGATCGTGCGCCTCACGGGCGGTCAGGCCCTCGACGTCTCGCTGCCGCACACCCTGCTGGGCACGGCCGAGGGCCGCCAGCGGTTCGAAGCGATGCTGAAGGCGTACTTCGGCATGGGCGGCTCGCATCTTCAGGTGAACACGGCCAGCCCGGATGAACTCCGCGCCGCACAGAAGAACCCCAAGGACTATGGGCATCTGGTCATTCGGATCGCAGGGTACAGCACGTATTTCACGTGGCTGGACCCCTCGGTTCAGAACGACCTGATTGCCCGCATTGAAGTGGGATTGTAAGCCGTGAGCGATTTTGCGGTCCACCAGTGGCACCAGGATGCAACCTACGAGTCTCATCCTCGAGTTTCATCCTCCTTGCCACCGGGTGCTGGGGCGCCGAATCATCGAGCCGGATACTCCGCCGCCAGCGGTGGGGGAGGTGCGCTGCCGTGAACGCCTGGGCGGCCTGCTGAAGTGCTACTTCCGGCATGCTGCGTAACTATGGCTGGAACCTGTAACCCCAGTAGAATCGCCTGGAAAGCCAGGCCAGTTCTGCAAGGCGCAGGTTAGACTGATCGGCCTCCCGGGCAAGAACGTGGCCCTGCGATTGCTCTGCTGCGTACAAGGAGAAAAGGCATGACGCTCATGGACTGGCTGAGGAAACTGGGCATCCTACGATTTGGCACTGGAAAGGCCGTGTACCACAACGCCAAGAAGCGTCCCATGAGCCTTCAGGCGGACGGAGTCTTTGACTCGAAGAAGGACGTTATCGATCTGAACAAGAAGGCGGATCACACCTCAACTCCATCATCCGATCCCAAGAAGTAGCGAGGAAGGGGGAACGCAATTTGCCTTGGCTGCGTTCCGCGGCCGTGGCAGCCAGGTGCATGGGGCTGCCCAGACGACCTCCGAGGTTTGGCATAGAAGGTCGTGAACCGTGAAGGCATCCTGAATCCCCTTCCCATCCAGCCTCCCCTCGAGGTAGCTCATCCTCACTCGCCATCTGACCGGTGGCGACACGAGGTGAACCATGCGGAAGTACATTACGCTCCAACAGGCCGCCAAGCTGCTGCCGATCAAAGTCTCGGGATCCACCGTGTGGCGATGGTGCATCAGCGTAGGCAAACAACAACAGCAAAGAAACAGCAACAGCGTTGTTCAGGGAAAAACCGAAGCGATACAACAGAAGATGGCTCCTGCGTCATGGAGCGGATATAGCCCGGCGAGCATCACACGACCCTTTGGGCCGTTGACCCAACTCCCGGAGAATATGCCGCCGCGGCTTCCGAGGCCATGTTCGGACCTGCCCAGTTACGTCCAGGCAGTGAGCCGCTGATAGAAGGTTGAACCGCTTCCACGCAGAAAACCACTGCGGAGATTCCGTCTTGACACCGTGCCGGTTCTCATAGAAGGGCGTGGGGATACCTCGTCTGGCTCGGTCGGGTCCGTAGCGTTCTTGCGGCCTTTTGATGTCTTTCGGGCTTCAGATCGCTGCAGAACACGCCTGGAGTAGATAATCCCTGGCCGGCTCGACCAAGCCTACGCGTGGGCATAGTGAGGCATGAGTGGTCTGACAGCTACGCGATCGGCCAGCGGTGGTTGGGAATCTGGCCGGCTTGAGCGATAGTGACGCCTGACCAATCCGGGCGGCATGGCGATGACGGCAACTCGCGAAGGGCGCGGCCATTTCTGTTCGGTCCGATCCTACCAAGAGGCCCCTCCGCCGCTTGCGGATAGGGCGAAACCCAAGGATACTGAGGCTGATGAACTTAGGGAGTGCCAGAACATGAGAGCCCTGCCGCACGACTGTATTGCGCATGGAGGGGTGAAGGCTGTTCACCACCCTGAACTTGGAGTTCCCATTCACGGCCAGACGGCCGTCCGCTACCTGCGTTTCCGGCGGTCGGTGCGGATCGACCGGCTGGAACTGCCGCTAAGCGGATCGGTCGGCCGCTGGGTGCCGAACGTGCCGGGGCATCCGGCACATCTGCTGGTCTCCGCGTTGGACGCGTCCGGCGGCTGGCGGCTGGTGAAGGACGTTGACCTGCCGCGGATTCCCGGCATTGCCGGCGAAGGGCTGATCCAGGAGATGCCGGTCGAGGCGATGGCGGCGGCCATTGCCGAGGCGGCGAAGGGCGTGGTGCATCGCGTGGACCTGGGCGGTCTGGAGACCACTTGCCTGCGGGTCGAGTGCGATCGTGAACACCCGGTGTGGCCGAACCACGGCGAGTGCAATGGCGGGCCGTTTATGGTGCCATTTGGCATCCTCAATCCACTCTCGTCGCATGGCGAGGAAGGGACCCGTGTGCTGGCACAGGCCGTCCGGGGCGATCTGTTGACGGTCGAAACATTTGCTCCGAAGGTCCCGGCTGGCATGGCCGTCCGCGACCTGCCGCAGATGCTGCTGTTCAAGAGCGACCGGCTGGCGATCGGGTTTTCACTGCGCCGGCCACTGCTCATGCACCTGGGTTGGGACGCCGTTGGCGGGGATGGTGCAGATCGCAACCGCCTGAGCCTGCGTCGGGTGGACGCCGGCGCAGTCGGCGGATTGAGCGGGCCGCTGCTGCGCGGGCTGGAGGTCGACACGGCGGCACACCTGTGGACCGGCAGCGTCGCGGTCGAGGGGAACCGGGTTACGTACCGGGTGCATCCCGCGCAGGGCGGGATCGAGATCGAGGCGTGCTTCACAGTGGAGGCCGACCGGGTCGAACTGGCATTGACGCAGACCTGCGACGCCGATTTGCCTGTGCTCGAGGCGGAGGCCTGGCGGTTCGCCTGGAACCTGCGAGCAGGGATGACCGCCACGGCTGGTGTGCCGACCCTGGCCCCCGGCCGCAACGGCGACGCGCAACTGCCCGCCTTTTTCGCAACCGACGGCCAGGGTTGCCTCGCCTGCCGGTTGCTTGCGGGCGACCCGAAGACAGTGCGCCTCCAGACGGAGAGCTACCGCAACCAGCACACCCGCACCGACGGGTTCGTGCTCGCTCCGCGGCCGGACAATGAGACCCCCCTGACCTTGCCGGCAGGGACGCGGCGGGCGACGTTGGAGTTGGCGGTAACCGCATTCGAGCCCGCCGCCGAAACGACCGGTCTCCCCGCCGGAGTCCGCCGCCACTGGAGTTCGATCTTCGCGTGTTTCAGACCGGAACTGGGCGGGTTCTCGAATCATGCCGCCTCGACCAATTGTCATGTCAACCAGTGGGCCCCGGTCGAGATAGTCGCCTATACGAAACGCCCTGCCAGCGGCCCTGACCCCATAGCGCTGGCGCAGTTCACCGTCGGCCGCGCGCTGCTGGACGGTGGCGGCTACGGCTATCACCACGAACTCTATCTCGACAGCGGTCCGATCCTGTTGGCCATGGCAGGCCGACTGCACCAGTCGCGGCCGGACCTCGCGTGGCTTCGACAGGTGGTTCCAGGGCTGCGGGCCGCCTTCGATTGCATGCTCGGGCATGTGGACCAGAGCGGTCTGGTCGTCTGCCGCGCGCTGTCGGGCAACACCGGCTCTCACCGCTGGAGCTGCAATGCCATGGACGTGGTCGGTTTCGGCCACATCGACGCCTACGTCAACGCCTGGAGCTACCGGGCCTTCCGGAATGCGGCCGTGCTCTTCGGCGCACTGGGCGACGCGGGTCGTGCGTTGCAGGCCGGCGACGCGGCCGAGACTCTGCGCGCCGCCTATGCCCCGGCGCTGGTCAATCCCGAGACCGGCTGGGTCGCGGGCTGGCGTAGCCGCGACGGCGTGCTGCACGACTACGGCTTTCTGTGGATCAACGGCCCGGCCATCGCGTTCGGACTGCTGGATGACGACGCGGCCCGGCGGGCGCTGGCCGGGCTGGAGGCGTTCCGGCAGAAGGTCGGCCTCGGCTCGGCCCGGCTGGGACTGCCCTGCAATCTGCTGCCGATCGATTCGGAGGACCAGATGATCACGGCCTATGCCGGCCTCAATGGACAACCGTCCTTCGAACTCTACACCGACGGCGGGGCCAGCGGCTCGGCCGGCTACTACCTACGTGCCCTCGCCACCTACGGCTTCAGCGAGGGCGCCGGCCGTCTCGCCCGCGACCTGGACGAAGGCTATGCCCACGACCTGTTCACCGGCCCGATCGGCGAAGGCCAGGAGTTCCTGTCCTGGGAAGGCCTGCAGACCGGCTACGAGGGCACCCTGATCTGCCGGCTTGACTCGCTCTACGCCATCGCCATCGAACGCGGAGTCATCCATCCGACAGACCCCGAGTGGTGGCCGGCATAATAGGCTGGAGCAATGAAGAGACCGATCAGATCAGAGCATGGGTCTATTGAGCCGATGGAGATTACCATGTGTGATTTCATCCGTGATCGTGACCTCGCGATCCGGTGGTCGGGCCATCACAGTCGGGGCAACGATCCGGCAGCGCCATGGATTTCGCTGAGGCACAATCCGCGTGGAAACGCTTTGACATGAATGCCGGCCAGAGTCACAATGACTCCAAACAGGCGGCGTTGCTCCCAACCGGGCGGCTAACCCGCTAAACAATTGCGAGTGGAGTTAGTCCTTCCCATGAAATCCCCAATTCTTGCCGTTTTGGCCGCCTTCGCCATCGGCTGCCAGGCCGTGCCCGCCCCAACAGCCACGGACATTCCCTCGAAATATCCGCGTGGCTCCTACGCGCCCAATCTGAAACCGCTTGTCGCCGGGGCCGGGGCGACGAAATTGTTCGTCGCGCCCGACGGCAGCGACCAAAACAACGGTTTGCACCCCTCGAACGGCCCCCAAATGGGCGACGGCCCGTTTGCAACTCTCGAAGGCGCCCGCGACGCAATTCGGCGCCTTAAAAGCATGGGAGAAGTGTCGCGCGAAGGCGTGGTCGTCGAACTCGCGGGTGGCACCTACGCCCAAACCAAGGCTTTGATGCTCGACGCGCGCGATTCGGGAACCCCAGATGCGCCCATCATATACCGCGCGGCGCCGGGCCAGACCGTGCGACTTTCGGGCGGAAAACCCCTGAAACAGTGGTTCAAAGTCAACGACCCGGTTTTGGTCGAACGATTGGTGCCCGAAGCGCGCGACCACGTCCGAATGTCGCCGCTCGAACTGTCAGGCGTCACCGATTTCGGCCAGATTAGCCGGCGCACCGTGATGCACGACTTCAACAAGATCGCGGGGCTGGAGCTATTTTTCGACGACAAGGTGATGACGCTCGCGCGCTTCCCCAACAAGGGCACTTTTGAAAAGATCGCCGCGATGCCCGAAGGCGAAGGCGGCGATGTAATTGGCCTCAACAGCGACCGCATGGCGCGCTGGAAAGGCGAGGCCGACTTGTGGACGCACGGCTACTGGACGCACGATTATTTCGATTCCTACGAAAGAATCGCCTCTTCGGACGCCGAAAAGAAGACCATCACCCTGGCGAAGCCTCGCGGCGTGGGCGGGCTGAAATTGGGGCAGCGGCTTTATGTCGTGAACGCTTTGGCTGAACTCGATTCTCCCGGCGAATGGTATTTGGATCGCCAGCGCGGGCTGCTTTATTTTTGGCCTCCTCGCTCGCTGGACGGTGAAAACCAAAGCGGCGCGACCGTTTCGATTGCGCCCAACATCGTGCGTGGCGATGGGGTGAAATTTGTGGCCTTCCTGGACCTCACGATGGAAGCGGTGCGCGGCGCTGGGGTGCGGATTGACAACGGCGAAGGCAACGTTTTCCAGAATATTCTGTCACGCAACATCGGAACCGACGCCTACCAAATTTTCGAAGGCAAAAACAACCTGATTTGCGACGGCGAAATCACCCAGACCGGCGAAGGCGGCGTTTTTATGACCGGCGGCGACCGTCCCAGCCTCGTCGCGGCGGGTCACACGGTCGAGAATATGCACATCCACGATTGGAGCCACTGGATTCGCTCCTATCGTTCGGGCGTGCGGATGCAGGGCATTGGGATGCGAATTTCACACTGCAAAATCCACGGCTCGCCCCACAACGCCATCGCGGTTGGCGGCAACGACATGGTCACGGAATACAACGAGATTTTCGACGTGTGCAAGGAAACCGGCGATGTCGGTGTTTACTACACGGGCCGCGACTGGGCGGCGCTGGGGCAAATCGTGCGCTTCAACTACATTCACGACGTGGCCGCGCCCGGACTTTACGGTTCGAGCGGGATTTACCTGGACGATATGCTCGGCGGCACCCACATTTACGGCAACTTCTTCAAGGACGTGACGGCGGCGGTTTTTGTGGGCGGCGGGCGCTACAACACGGTCGAAAACAACCTGTTCGTGAATTGCAGGCCGTCGGTCAGCGTGGACAATCGCGGCATCACCTGGGCGGCCAAGGGCATCCCCGGCATGAGTGACAACCTGCGAAAAATGCCATACCAGAGCGCGTTGTGGCGCCAACGTTATCCATTCTTGACCGACATCTTGGAGGACGACCCGCAACTTCCTAGACACAACGTCTTCGTGCGCAACGTTTCGGTCGGCTCCAAGGACTGGGCCGCCTTTGAAGGCGCGGCGGCTCCGCATATCGCCCAAATTGATAATTTTGTTGAAGGTTTCCAGTTTGAAGGCGACCCCGGCTTCGTCAATGCCGCGGCGGGCGATTATCTCCTCAAACCCGATTCGGGCGCGTTGAAGTTGGGATTTAAACAACTGCCGTTTCAAGAAATGGGGCTGCGAAAGAAAGCCACCCCCACGAAGTAGAACTCCCATCCAGATCGAGGTCGAGTAGAGCAGAGGCGCGCCGATGGGTAGGCCAACGGGGACAAGTGGGTCGAAAGCGGCGAGGCAGGCTGAAGGTAACCATGTCTCTTGGCAGACCGTCCGCCGGGTCATGATGGAGGAGGGCCTGCTGGACGACCCCTTCGGCCCCAAGCGCACATCCTGGAAGACGTTTCTCCAGAGCCACTTCGAATGCATCGCCGCATGCGACTTCTTCAGCATTGAGGCCTGGGGCCTCAAGGGCCTGACCCGCTACCTGGTTTTCTTCGTGATCGACATCGCCAGTCGCAAGGTGGAGATCGCCGGCATCCACGCCGACCCCTGCGAGACGCAGATGGTCCAGATGGCGCGTAACCTCACCGACGCTAACAGCGGGTTCCTGAAGGACAAGCGAATCCTCATCCACGACCGCAACCCGCTGTACACGAAGAAGTTCCGAGCCACCCTCCGGGGCGCCGGGGTCCGGTCGCTGAAGATCCCAAAGCAGTCGCCCAATCTAAACGCCTACGCCGAGCGGTTCGTCTGGTCGATCAAGCACGAGTGCCTGGACAAGAGGGTCCTGTTCGGCCAGAGCGGCGTCCGCCACGCCATCGAGCAGTATGTGGAGCATTACCACCTGGAACGTCCTCACCGGGTGCTTGGGCGCCGGATCATCGAGCCGGACAGTCCTCCGCCGGCCGAGGGCGAGGTCCGCTGCCGCGAACGCCTGGGCGGGTTGCTCAAGAGCTACTATCGGGGGGCTGCGTGATGCCCCGGATGAATCATGTAATACCAGCAGGAACTCCGGCGGAATGGGGTGTTTCTGGTGCGGCGGAAGAAGAGAGAACTCCTTCGGCCGAAAAGGCGAGGCTCCGCGGCCGGCGCAGCCGGTCGCACGGGCCAGCTCGGATGACCACCTGCCTGCTACCCCAGGCGGATGTCTCGCAGGATGATCTGCCCTAGCTCCACCAGGTTGGCGATGCTCTCGGGTGCGGCCGTGAGGCACATCTTCGTAAGGCCGCCCTCGATCCGCCGGTGATCGCGGATGATTGTGAGCTGCTCGAAGGGCCGGCCCTTCCACTCCACGTTGCCGATCGCCAGCGCCGGCCCCCCCTCGATCTCGACCATTGAGCATTTCGCCTCTGGATGCTCCGCCAGAACCGCTGCGACCTCGCCCTGGTAGGCCGCCTGCATGTCGCTGTCTTCTTTCAGCCAGGACAGTTCGACGACCCGCTCGTTGTCCAAGTCGATCAACTGCGTGACGTCACCGTCATCCTTGACCTTCCACCCGAAGGGAACGTTCACCAAGCCGTCCATCGCCGGGAAGGAGATCAGGGCGAACTTGTTGCCCGCGTCCACTTCCACAATGTTGGGCTTGAAGGACGGGGCGATCTCCTCCATGCCTGGCAGGAGGACAAAACTCTCCGCGTCGTCGGCCAGCGCAAATGGAACGTACTGGGCCGCCTGCTCCTCGACGGAGAGCCGTTTCTTCTTCCTGGGCGGGGCAGGCGCCGGCGACGATGCGGCACTGGCCGCCTCCTGTTGCTGGGCCACCCACTCTGCCGGCGGAGCTATGGTCGGCCCCTTGACGTCCAGGAGCCGGAACGAACCGACCGCCTGCTCCAGAACCTCTGCGACGGAATCCCACAATTGAACCGGCGCCATGGCCGTTAGCATGTACGCCAAGCCGCCATCCTCGAAGAGCGCCGCGTAGATCCCCATGGGGCCGATTTCGCTCTCCTGCGTGCCCAGGCACACGGCCACCGGCGAGGCGCCCAACGTCGTCCATGCTTGATGCTTTATCGAGATCGCCTGCTCAGCACAAAGCTCCGCGAGCCATTCCGCCACGTTGCCGCCGGCGAACTTCGGGCGCACGCACACGGCCAAGGCGACCGCCGCGTATGGCGGCCCCAGCGCCGCCACCGGCTGAAAGAGTCTGCATGCGTCAAAGTCCACTCGTTCGCCATTGAGTTCCATCACATGCCAATCTGCAGGCACCTCCACGCGAAATGGCGAGCCAAGCAGCGGTCGGTCGATTACGAACTCCTTCCTCGGTGCTGACGCGTTCTCTGGTGACACAGACGTGTCCTTTCATGCAAGTTGCCGGCCGACGACCGCTGACAGGGATGTTTACGATTCTACAGGGCTTGGGCCGTTCGGCAAGCAAATCAAAGATGCCCCAGGCCCTTGCGGAAACCCTTGGGCTATATCGGAGTCAGTCTTCGGCGGCTCAGAAGGCATGTTGCCGCATCGGGGGCAGCGGAATCAGGGCGTCTCCTGCGTTGCTGCTGCTTCTTCGGGGAGTTGAAAAGAGAGAGCTTTCTTCTGCCGAGCAGACGGGTTCCGCGGCCGGCGAAGCCGGTCGCATGGGCCCACCCGAATGACCGAACTGCTGAGATCGTTGGGATTCATGCCCAGATGCTCGGCGTCGTGGCCAACATCAGACACGAGCGTTTTTGCCCGTGGCTGTCGGCTTGGTTATGCGAGTAATTCACGCCGGTGTAGAAGAGCCACCACTGACCGGCATGTTCGACGATCGCGCGCGGCGGATACACGCCATAGGAATCACCTTCGCCGGGCACGCCGCGCGGCAGCCACGGCTTTCGCAACGGCCGATTCCAGTGGATGCCGTCGTCAGAAAAGCACCACGTCATTTCCATGTACTGCTCTTGCACGTGATATTCGCCCAGCAACCCCACGCGCCCGCGGTCCGTGTGCGTCACCGTATGATAATAGAACTGCAAGTCCTCGGGATCGCCGGCATCCTGCGTCAACACGCGCTGCCGATTGCCCCACCGCAGCCCGTCGGCGCTCGTGAACCGGTCGATCACGCGGACAAATCCCGCCAGATTATCGTGTGCGACCACGCGCGGGTCGCCGGGATTGAGCGAGACAATCGTCTGCGCGAACAACTCGAAGCTGCCGTCGGGCAGTTGATAGACCGTCGCGCCGTCGTTCGTGATCAGATCGGGCGATGCATCCGGTTCGTCTGCCACTCGCGGCTGCCTGGAAAACTCGTGATATCGCAATCCCCATGGCGAAACCCCGTCGCCCCGGACCGCCTGGTCGAACGTCGAGTAGAGACACGGCCGGTGAGGGTCGACGACGCGATACCGGCGCCCATCGTCGCTGTCGGCGGCGAGGAAGCGTTGTACCGGGCCCCGCTTCAGCTCGTGCGCCCAGAAATACAGGCGATGCCGGCCGTCGTGGAGTGTCAGGTGCACGGGCTGCACCGGCTCCCAACCGTCGGGCAGATTCCCGATGGCGAGCGGCGCATCGGCCGGTTCGCCGGCGCTGAGCACCGCGCGCACCTTCGTCATCTGCTGCCCCGGCACGCCCTGGGCGAACGCGACGGTCTTGAACGCTTCGTCCGGCTGGTTCACGCCGTACCACAGCCGCCACCGGCCATCGCCGAGCGGCTCAGCCGCCGAATTGAAATTCTGAATGAACCCGCCCTCCCACGGCTCAGTCCCTTCCACAACGATCCCGTGTTTCTTCCAAGCTGTCGCGTCACAAGGTTGTGTTGCCATTAGACATTTCCCACAAGACGGTTCGCTGACGACCATCGTCAGCACTGGATAAACGAGTCGGCCGTCATCGTTCACAAGGCCCGAATCCTACGGCAAAGGCTTGCTGTGGGCAATAATCGCAAGTGCCACAGAATCAATGCGGACGGAGTTTTCGGGAGGGGCAACCTTTCTTTTGCCCCGTTTGCTGCGAGGCTATTGCACGCGGACGACGGTCTCGTTGTCCAGCGATTCGATGGCGGCGGCGAGCACCTTCTGTGCGGCCAGGCCGTCTGCGCCGCTGCCGTCGATCTGCTCGGGAGTGTCGCCCCGAGCCACCTGCGACACGAACGTGTTGATCCGGTCGCGGAAGGTGTCTTCGAAGTCGCGCATGCCGCCGAAGACCGGGTTGGTGTAGACGGTCTTTTCCAGATTGCCCGCAGGGTAGAGCGTCACCTCGCGGAAGATGTCGTCCAGCACGAACCGCCCGCCGACGCCGGCCACCTCGCAGCGCTCCATCGGGTGTCCGCGTTCGATGTCGTAGCTGCCCGTGAGCGAGCCCACCACGCCGTTGCGGAATCGCATGTTGAATTGCGCCGTGGACCAGATCTTTCGCCCCGGGGCCTTAGTGGCGAAGCACTGGACGGCCTCGATGTCGCCGCAGAAGTACCGCATGATGTCGACCGTGTGCGGATGCAGCGCCTTGAGCTGGAAGTAGGGGGAGCTCTCGTTGGGGTTCTTGATCCACATGGCCATGTTGATGAACAGCAGGTGGCCCAGCCGGCCCTGATCGACCCATTGGCGGGCCAGACGGGCGGCGGGGGTGAAGCGGTGGTTCAGATCGATGCCGAAGCAGCGGTTCTTCTGGCGGGCCTTGTCGACCATCTCCTGGGCCTTGGCGATCTCGTTGCAGATGGGCTTTTCGCACAGCACGTGGGAGCCGGCCTCGAGAGCCTGCATGGTGGGGGCGTAGTGATCGCTGCCGTACTCGTAGCCGCCGGTGGCCACGCTGACCAGGTCGGGGCGCAGGGCGGCCAGCATCGTCTGGGCGTCGTAGAAGGCGGGCATGCCCAGGGCCTTGGCCGACGCGTCGGCCCGCTCGCGGAGGATGTCGCATACGCCCACCAGCTCCACCGCAGAGTTCTCCTTGTAGATGCGGGCGTGGCGGTTGCCGATCGGTCCCATTCCGATGACACAGACTTTCAGCATGGCAGTAGCCTCTATGACAAAGCGCTCAGGGCAGCTCGTAACCGTATTCTTTCATGGCTGGGGCAAGGAAGTCGAAGTAGTTGACGCCGTCGTCAGTCTTGTATCGACCGACAGCCTCGGGGTTGACCGCTATCTTCGCCAGCTTGATGCTCATGAATTCCTCCAGGCGCGCCAGCGTGCGGTCCTGGTCCAGCACGAAGTCCTCAAAGCGGACCTCGATCCAGTTGAGCGGGCGGGGTGTCGCCATCACAAGGTCATACTGATATTGCCAGGAAATGGCCCTGCGAAGGCGGATGTCGTCGGTCCGATCGTAGTTCACATCAAAGCTGTTCAGGTCGTCGGTGACGTGGCCGTTGAGGATGCAGTCGCGGGGGTTGCGGATCCAGAAGATGTACTTCATCTGGGGGAACATCCGCCGGATCCACGGGTAAGCCAGCGTGGTCTCGGGGATCTTCCAGCCAGCGCGAAGGGCATTACTGGCCAGCACGCTCTTGAGGAACGCCTGTATCCGCCGCGTGAACTCCTCGGGGATCTCCATGGTGTGCAAGGCGTTCCAGTTCCATTGGAGGCCGCCGGACCACTTGACGTACCGGGCGAGAATACGGCAGGCGTCATACATGTCACCCGGCGGAATCAGGTCCCACGACACGTTCAGCGGGGCTCCCATGAAGACGCCGCTGTCGGACAATGTCTGCGAGATCGCCCGGGTGCCCGAGTGGCCCCGGCCGATGATGGTGACCCATGGAGCGGACATCGCGGCTTCCTTTCGTTTACTTTTTCCGCTGCTCGCCTAACGCCTGGAGCCGCTTGGCCGTCTCCGGGTCGCCGATGTGCAGCTTGTTGTAGGCCTCCTGGCTGGAGCCGAACGGGCCCGGCACGTCCTTCGTACCGTGCCACTGGAGGTTCTCGTGGATCGGGTTCTTGTGCCCCGACTCCTTCTCGCGACGCGCGATCCAGTTCTGCATCCGCTCCTCGAACATGCGGACAAGGCCCGCATCCTGGAGCGCCAGGTTCACCGACTCCGTCGGGTCAGCCAGCAGGTCATACAACTCGACCTCGGGCTTGAAGTGGAAGTCGGGCTCCAGCGCGTGGATGTACTTCCACTGAGGCGTCCGCCAGCCGTGCTTGCGCATCCAGGTGCATTCGGTGAGGTACAGTTCCGAGTTGGGCTTGCGCGCCTCGCCGTGGATCTCGGGCAGGAGGCTCTCGCCGTCGAAGCGGATGCCGGTGTCGATGCCCAGGATGTCCAGGATCGTCGGCGTGACGTTCATCAGCGTGGTGTCGGTGCTGATGCGCTGGCCGGCGGCGATGCGGCCCGGCAGGCGGAAGACCAGCGGCACCCGCAGCGTGGGCTCGTACAGGCCGTGATGGTCGTAGTAGCACTCATGGTCCTGCAGCGTCTCGCCGTGGTCGCTGTCGATGACGATCAGCGTGTTGCCGGTGAGGTCCAGGGCCTCGACGGTCGCGAAGATGTTGGCGATGCACGCGTCCATGTACGCCACCTCGCCGTCGTACTGGGCGATGATGTAGTCCTTGTCGGTCACCCCGGGCGGGAACCAGGTGCGGAAGTAGTCGCAAAACGGTTTGAAGTTGTACACGGGCTCCAGTGACTTGTTGGCCGGATCGAACTCGTCCTTGTCGTAGAACATCCGCTCGAAGGGCTTGGGCGGCAGGTACGGCGAGTGGGGGTCCATGTGCCGCATGAACAGGAAGAACGGCTGGGGTTCCTTCGCCAGGCGCCTCAGTTCGGGCAGCATGACCTCGTTGAGCGCCTCGGCCTTGAGGCTGCGGCCGCCTTCCCACGAGCCCCAGCCGGCGTAGTCGAGGTACTTGTCAAACCCGCGCCCCGCGGGATTGCCGCGGAAGCCCACGTTGACGGTGAAGTAGCCCTGCTCGCGGAGGATTTCCGCCAGCGTCTTGACGCCCGGGTGCAGGTCGCCGTGGTGCCGCAGCGCCACCAGGCCCGTCGTGAAGCAGTCCATGCCCGTCAGCATCGCGCCGTAGCCGCTGGTCGTGGGAATGTGCGGGCTGTAGCACCGCTCGTACACGGTGCCGCCCTGCGCGAACTTGTCCATGTGCGGCGTTGTCAGGCGATTGTAGCCGTACATGCTCATGTGGTCGGCGCGGAGACTATCGATTCCGATCACGATTACGTTCAGCGTGGACTTGCTCTGCAACATGTGCGCTCCTTGGGCCTTGGGGGCTCGCCGCGCCAGGGGTGCGGCCGTCCGTTCAGGACTGGGTTAGGCTGATTCTCCTGCCCTGCCGGGCAGACTCGTAGCAGGCCAATACCATCTTCAGTACCGTCCGGCCTTCCTCGGCCGTGGCGATCGGCGAGCGGCGGCCGTGCAAGAACTCCGCCAGCGGGGCGGCCAGGCCGGTAAGTCTTTCGCCATGGTTTCGAATGTCGGGCAGGTCGCTGGCAGTCCACTGCCCGGTGGACTTGAGGTACCATTTCAGCTGGACCGCGCCCACAGGCCAGGCGAGGTTGCAGCTCGGCGAGTCGCCGTAGTTACTGATGATCACGCCGTTCTCGCAGACGACCTCGGTGGTGTTCTCGCCCGCCAGCGCCACGAACGTGCACGACACCTCGCCGAAGCGGCCATCGGCGAAGCGGAAGATCGCGATGCCGTTGTCGTTCACGATGGCCGAGTTCAGCAGCGTGCCCATCTCGGCCGTCACGCTGACGGGCTCGCCCATCAGCCAGTAGATGAAGTCGGCCGGGTGCGACGCGTCATCGGCGAAGATGTCGCCATTGAGGTCCGGTTGAACGTGCCAGCTCTTCTCGAAATCCTTCCAGAGTTGCGTGGGCAGACAGTGACGGCGGCGGACCATGAACACCTTGCCGAACTGCCCCCCCGCCAGCAGCGACTTGATCCGCAGGTTGTGGGGGTCGACCCGCATTTGCCACGCCAGCGTGAAGGGAGCCCTCGCCGCGTTGACGGCAGAGACGATGCGGTCGGCCTGCTCCAACGTCAGTGCCAGTGGCTTTTGCAGCACGATGGCCTTGCCCGCGGCGGCCACCTGTTCGACCAGGTCCGCGTGCAGCGACGTCTCGGCCGCGATCACCACGGCATCGACGTCGGAGCGATCAAGCACCGACTTGGCCGAGGCGACGGGCTCAATCTGGAGATTGGCGCACGCCTGGGCCAGGCGGGCCGCGTCATGGTCCCAGCCTGCCGTCACGTGGATGCCCAGTTCCGGCATGCTGCGCCAACGGGCGCAGTAGCTGTTGACGTGCCCGTGGGCGAAACCCAGGATTCCGACCCTGACAGTATTCATGGCGACTTCCTATCGTACCTTCAGCGTCTTAAGGCAGGCGTTGATGTATCCATAGCTCTCGGCCGCGATGATGGCCCGTTGCGACAGCTCGTACTTGGCGGCGCCTATGATCTCCAGGCAGACGGGGCCGTCGTAGTGGCCTTCGACCATGGCGCGGCAGTAGCCCATGAGGTCAATGTCGCCGCGCCCGCAAGCTTGGTTGCAGGCGTCGCCGGGGCTGGGGCCGCGGCCCTTGCAGTCGCGGATGTGGATGTGCTTCACGCGGCTGATCACTGCGGGAAGGGCATTCTCCGGCAGTTCGTTGGCGCGGTAGATATGGCTGGGGTCCATGTCCACGCCAAAGCCCCTGGAGGTGATCCGCCCCATCGCCCGCAGCGTTGTGGGGGTGCTGAAGATGCTCCCGCCGACGTGGGCCTTGCAGCACAGCGTCAGCCCGTACTTGGCGGCTTTGTCGGCCATGCGGGCGATGTGGTCTGTCTGGCGGATGAAGTCTTCCTCGACATTGCTCTTGCCGCCGGGGCCGACATTGACGATGGGGATGCCAATGGCCTTGCAGGCATCGAATGCCTTGATCAGCCGGGCCTCGTCCAGCGAGGCAATCTCGGTGCTCAGCAGGGCCAGGCGGTAGTGCTCGGCCATCTGGCGGATGGCGTCGACCTGGGGAGCCCAGTTGTCCAGCAAGAGATGCTCGCACATGCCCTGGATGGCCGACAGTTCAATGCCGTCGTAGCCCGCCCAGGCGATGTGCTTCATGGCGACTTCCAGATCGTGTTCCTGGAACAACACGGAATTGACGCCGAGTCGGATCATGGGGGCTCCTTGGTCGGTTACATGGTGGCCGGGTCGCCGTGGACGGGCGGCAGCGGGCAGGGGCGGACCATCGCGCCGCCCTGCTCGTACGATTCGATCACCGCCCAGGTGTATTCCAGGGCGGCCAGTGCGTCGCGGCCCGAACCTCGCAGCTTCTCGCGGTGGACCTTGGCGGTCAGGTCCTCGAGGAAGGCGTGGATTCGCAAGGGGAACGTCTGGCCGAAATCCTTGATGCCGGTGTTGGTCTCGACTGGGCCTTCGGGGGCGCCGACGGCGAGGTTCTCGGGCTTCGCCGCCCCAGCCGGACGCGGGCCCGGCCAGTAGGTGACCTTCTCGATGCAGTTCTCGATGCAGAAGGCCCCGCGCGTGCCGGAGACTTCTAGGCTCCACCACCCGCCCAGCCCGAATGTCGAGTCGCCTCGCTGGCTGAGCAGGTAGCCCACGCAACCGTTGGCGAAGCGCATGTTGATGGAGGCGATGGAGGTCATCACGTCGCCGGCCGACTTGCGACAGCCAGGGCGGTCGACGAATGCCTGCAGGTGCGTGATGTCGCCGCAAAAGTGGCGCATCACGCTGAAGGGGTGCGTCAGGAACGCCTTGAGGTGGGCGTAAGGGAAGCCCCACCAGCGGGCGTCCCTGTTGGGGCCGTACGTCAGGTCGCTGCCGTTGAAGCCCATCTTGTGCATGCAGTAAACCAACTCGCCGACGTGGCCGGCGGTCATGTACTCTTTCGCCTTCTCGGCCGTGGGGGTGAAGAAGTGGTTGAGGTTGCAGCCGAGATAGACGTTCTTCTGGGCGGCCTTGGCGACCATCTGCCGGGCCTCGCCGATGTCGTTGGACAGCGGCTTCTCGACCAGGACGTTCTTGCCAGCCTCCATCAGTTCCATGGCGGGCTCGAAGTGCCAGCTCCCGTTCTCATACCCACCGGTGGAGACGGAGACGGCGTCGAGGTCGCCCTCGCCGGCCAGCAGGTCCTTCACGCTGTAGTACGCCTTGACGCCGTACTTCTTGGCCGCGGCGTCGGCGCGGTCCTTGACCACGTCGCAGACGGCGACCAACTTGGCCAGCGGATCCCTGGAGTACGCTCCGGCGTGGTTGTCCCCGATCCCGCGCATCCCGACGACAGCGACCTTCAGTGGCATGTTCGTAACCTTTCCATTGCCGCGGCTGGCGTGCTAAAGCCTCGGCGTCAGGCGGCCGCCTGCCTGTTTTCCGTTCGACCTCGTCTTGATGATCCTTCCGACGGCCGTGGCACCGGGTCATCACGTTCCGCAGGGTAAAGAGCTTATACCACATTCGCCGCCACACAAGGGGGCAGTTCAATAGTCAACCCTGCCCCGACTCAAGGCGGTCGCAAAATCCGGCATCCGCAGTTCCCCCTGGAGGCGAGCGGCTATAGAATAGATAAACTCGGTTGGAGACGGCTGTGGCAATGGTGAAGTCCAAGAATATCCTGTGGCACGACGAGAGCCCTGACCGGGTCAAAGTTGGCGAGCACATCATCCATCACCACAGGGAGAGGGCAACGCTGCCGGCCAAGCTCCTGTGCCAGGGCTAGCCGAAGGCACAGGTGCCCTTTTTTGGGTTCCCCCGGCCTACTAATGGCTTTCTTCTGCGCCAGCAGCGGGTAGAATCTCCCGCCTTATGACTTGGAAACCACTGCATTTTGTCGCGGTGACGATTGCCGGCTGGAAGAACCGGCAGCAGCAGGAGGCGATCGAGTATCTACGGACGGAAAACCGCATTCTGCGGGAGAAGCTCGGCCACAAACGCATCCTCTTGAACGACGGCCAGAAGCGCCGGTTGGCTGAAGCCGCGTCGCAGCTGGGCCGCGGACTCCTGCGCCAGTTCGGGACGCTTCTCTCGCCGGACACGCTCTTGAAGTGGCAGCGGACCTTTGTCGCGCGGAAGGACGACAGCTTGGACCGCTGCGGCAAACGCGGGCCCAAGCCGTCCAAGGCCAATTCGATCCCCAAGTTGGTGATCCAGATGGCCCAGGCGAACGCCGGGTGGGGATACGGCCGGATGTACCGGGAGTTCAAGAATCTCGGCTACGACGCCCACTGGCAGACCGTCAGGCGGGGCATGCTCGACCACGGGCTGCTCGAAGATCCCTTCGGTCCAGACCGCCACCCAGCCTTCCACGACGAAAGCCGACGCAATACATCGAGCATGTTGGATGCAACAATTGTACATTAAATTTCGGTAAACATGGTACATATGGGAAGGTCGTCGGAGATTGCGTAATCTCCGAGAATATCGCGAGTTGCAGATCTGGCAAGGACTTAGGGCAAACCCCCGGTTAGCCGCTCATAACCAGGAGGTCGCAGCGGTTCATCCCGCCATAGAGGGCACCGGCCGAGGGCGAGGTGCGATGCCGTGAACGCCTGGGCGGATTGCTCAAGAGCTACTACCGGGGGGCTGCATGATGCCCCGGATGAATCATGTAATACCAGCAGGAACACCGGCGGAATGGGGTGTTTCTGGTGCGGCGGAGAAAGAGAGAACTCCTCTGCCGAACAGGTGGGGCGCCGCGGCCGGCGCAGCCGGTCGCATAGGTCCACCCTCGGAGGTCGTGGGGTTATCATCTGGGAAATGTCGGCTTATTGCAGGCCTGTTGCTGCACAACGTCAGCCCCCGGTAGACTGGCCGGTGATTTGGAGCGTTGTGGCGGCCGTGTAACGCCGGCGCTTGTCGTGACCTCCTGTGACCTGTGATGAATATGGAGTAACCATGGATACATCGATAGCACCGGGCTCGTCGCATTGGCTGCAGGCCGGGCCAGTGCGGATGAAGTTCCAGGACGGCGAGTTGCGATATCTCTACGTGGGACAGCGGGAGACCGTGCGCCGCGTCTATTTCGCCGTGCGTGACGAACGGTTCGAGACGCCCATGCCGATATTTCGACACATGACGGTGACCGATCGGCCGGGCGGCTTCGTCATCCGCATGGCGGCCCACTGCCGCAACGAGCGGGCCGACTACGGCTGGACAGGCGTCATCGAGGGCGGCTCGGACGGCACGGTCACGTTCCGTGTGGAAGGCGGCGCCGAAAGGGATTTCCCCTCGCCTCGAATCGGCCTGAATGTTTTGTTTGGGACCACCCTGGGCGGCCTGGATTTCAAGCGGATATCCGCCGACGGAAACGAGTGCACTGCGCCATTTCCGAAGGAAATCGCCCTACGGAGTTGGGATCATGGGAACAGGTTCAACGTGCTGCAGTACGGTTGGCCTGACGGCCTGGGCGTAACGGCCCGATTGGAGGGCGGCGTAGCGGGCATTGAAGATCAGCGTAACTACGGCGACAGCTCGTACAAGGTCTACACCTTCATGCCCTATGCCTACCCCGCCGTGCCGCAAGGCCGGCGAGTGACGCAGACGCTGATCCTGACGGTGCGGGGCGCCGGCTCGCCCGCGGTGCAGCAGGACCTATGCCGCGTCCGCGTGCTTCCGCATGCACCGTCGCGGCTGCCGCGAATCCGCCAGGTGGAGATGCCCAGCCACGTCGAAGGGTATGGTTTCCACGTGGTCAATGATCCCAAGCAGTTCACCGGCGCGGCCGCCGTCTCATGGCCCTTCAACCCGATTGTGCACCTCAATGACGACGACATGATCATGGAGAATGCCCCGACTGTGGCCGACCAGGTTCGGCTGATTCGCCAATGGTCGCCTGCGGCGAAGATCTGCGTCGGGCCGATCTTCATCCGCTTTCCCGGATTGCCCGATCTGGATGAACGCTGCCGCCTGCCGATCGGGGCCGCCTTCAGCGCCTCGCTGATCAAGCACATGGCGATGGCCGGCGCCGATGAGGCAGCCTTCGCCTTTGACGCCGGGCCCGCCGGGGCGTTGCACCAGCGACTCGCGCCTCTGGCCGGTTGCGCACTGCGCCAGATCGAAATCACCGGCCCGCTGCCTGCGCCCGCAGACGCCTTCGCCGTGGAAGAAGGCTCTGGCGTCACGCTATGGCTGATCAACCGAACCCCCGTTGCCCAGACCATCGCCATCGACGCCGCGCTCCCGGCGGCGCCGGTTCACACCCTTTCACCATATGAGGTTCGTGAGGTTGCGTTAGCCCGATAGCTTCTACGTTGTCGGCGCAACATTGACAGCCCCGCACGACGACGGTAGATACACCACCTGACCGTTGCCTGCATGGCCCAAAGGCCCCTGCGCAGCGTGTTTGATCCGTGGAGACAGATTCATGAGCCATACGTTCAAGGCGCCGCCCGTCAACGTCCGATTCCCCGACCTGGCGGGGCGAGTTGCCATCGTCACCGGCGCCAGCCGCGGCATCGGCTGGGGCATCGCGCATTTTCTTGCCGACCAGGGCATGAGGCTGGTGATCAGCGCCCGCTCCGCCGTCGAAGGCAAGTCGCTCGCCGATGAGTTGGCGCGTCGCAACGCCCAATGCCTATGGGTGAGGGCGGACCTGGCCACACGCGCCGGCGCGCAGAAAGTCTTCAAGAAGGCCTTGGAGTCTTTTAGCGGCGTCGATTTGCTGGTGAACAACGCCGCCTGCCTCAACTCCAAAGGATTCCTGCAACTCGAGGAGAATGTCTATCGCGCCTCCTTCGAGAAGAACATGCGCATCGTCTACAACATCAGCCTGCCGGTGGCGCGGCACATGGCGGCAAACGGCGGCGGCAACATCATCAACATCTCCTCTGTCGGCGGGCTTCGCTCACATCGCGGGCTGGCCGGCTACGACGCGTCCAAGGGCGCGATGGACGCCCTGACCCGCTCGATGGCCCTGGACCTGGCGCCCCATGGCATCCGCGTCAACGCGGTGGCGCCTGGCGCGACCGACACCCGCCCCGGCCATCCCTCCTATGACAAGGCCCGCACCAACGCCCGCGAACGAATCCCGCTGGGGCGAATGGGCCGCATGGAGGATATCGCCGCTGCCGTCGCTTTTCTGGCTTCCGATGCCTCTTCGTACATCACCGGGCAAGTCCTTTACGTCGACGGCGGCATCACGGTGCAGTTGTGCCCGCCGGGCATATTCATCTAGCGTGCTTTTCGAAAGGCAGCATTCATGAGCGATCTGAAGATTACGCGAGTGCAGACGTTCCTCACGCAGCCGGGCCCCTGCCGGCTGATCGTGGTCAAGGTGGAGACCAGCCAGAGCGGCCTGTTCGGCCTGGGCTGCGCGACCTTCACGCAGCGGCATCGGGCGGTGCAGACGGCCTTGGACAAACACATCGGCCCGCTGGCGGTGGGCCGCGACCCGCGCGAGATCGAAGACTTCTGGCAGGTGGCGATGGTGAACGGCTATTGGCGCAACGGCCCGGTGCTCAACAATGCCATCAGCGGCGTGGACATGGCCCTGTGGGACATCAAGGGCAAGCTCGCGTCGATGCCCTGCTACCAGCTCTGGGGCGGCAAGTGCCGGCCGGCCGCGGCTGTGTACGCCCACGCCGGCGGACGCGACCACAAAGAGTGCGCGGAGAATGTCCGCAAGTGCATGCAGCAGGGCTACCGCCATGTTCGCTGCCAGCTCAGCGGCTACAGCGGCGAACTGGCCAAGCCGCAACCTCAAGGCGCCCCGCCGGGCGAATACTTCCAGCCGCGGGCCAAGTTGGTGAGCATCCCCCGGCTGTTCGAGCATCTTCGGGCCGAGTTGGGAGAAGAGGTCGAACTGCTGCACGACATTCATGAACGGCTGGCGCCGATCGACGCGGTGTGGCTGGCCAAGGCCCTGGAGCCTTACCGCTTGTTCTTCCTGGAAGATGTCCTGGCCCCGGAGGATCTGGAGTGGTTTGCCAATATCCGCAGCGTCTGCGCCACGCCCATCGCCATGGGTGAGCTGTTCAACCACCCGCGCGAATTCACGCCCCTGGTGGCCGGGCGGCTGATCGATTTCATCCGCGTGCACATCTCGCAGATCGGCGGGGTGAGCCCCGCCCTGAAGCTGGCGCACCTGTGCGAGGCGTTCGGGGTCCGGACGGCTTGGCACGGCCCGCTGGATGTCTCACCCGTGGGCATGGTGGCCAACGTGCACCTGGATGTTGCCTGCCACAATTTCGGCATCCAGGAGTGGATGACGCGGCTGGCGGCGGAATACGAGATGTTCCCCGGCCTGCCGCAGATTCAAAACGGATTCGTCTACCCCAATGACCAGCCCGGCTGGGGGCTGGGGTTCGACGAGGCCCTGGCGGCCAAGTATCCATGCCGTGACGATGACAACCCGGCCTGGACCGTCTCGCGCCTGCCCGACGGCACGCTCTGGCGGCCTTGACGCCACCGGCCGGCCGGCTGCTGCATTTGATTGTTGTGCCTTCGCGGCGTTTGTGCGTAAACTTCCGCTCCAATGGAAGGACAGTCGCCACGACACGACGCCTACGCCGCGATGCGGTACCCGGCTTTTCGCCGTTGAGAAGTTCGGTCCCTCGGGTGCCTATCTTGGTGTGTTCACATCAGAGTACTTGGATCGACCCTATGGTCTGGCTTTCGATAGCGAATGGAATCTGTACGCAACCAACCTCAGCGGAAGCATCGTCGCTTAGTGGACAAACTGCGTGCTACGGCTGCCAGGATCAATACTGCCGTGGCGACGCAGCTTATCAGTAGAGACGATGAGGAGACCTGTCTAGGACAACTTATTGAATGCGTTTTGTTCTTGCTGCGAATGAAACGGATCGCTCTCGTTAAGAAACTAATGGGGATTCGACTGAACGGCTCCTTACTCTCCGTAAGGCCCAACTTGGACGACATGGATTTCACCGAGACCGAACAGTACATTCTCACCAACATTGCGAACGGATCAGGCATTGACGAGGAGGTCCGGGAGTTTGGAATTGAGGTCATTGATGCCTTGGCAGAGAAGCTCTTTGCTGAGGGGTCCAGACTCAGAACGGCCGTGTCGTCACATCACATCATTGATAACGAAGAGCCGATGGCCAGACCGCTGCTGGATGACGAACTATGGGGCCTGATCGAGCCACTCTTGCCACCGCCCAAGCCACGTCGCGCGAAGTTCCCTGGGCGCAAGCCCCTGGACCGTCGCAAGGTTCTTACGGGCATCCCGCGTGGTTTGATGTAAAAGAGCGGCTAAACATGAAGGCGGTTCTCGGCGAGAAAGACCTTGAGATTGCCGAGATCGTCAAGAGCGCGAAGTCACAGGGGAGCCTGGCTGGCGTCAAGTACCTGGTCATTGGAAGTGTCAGCGTCATGGAAGGGAAGTAGGACAGCTGACCTGCCCCAACGCTGTCGCCAGGATCGCCGCCAGAATCGCCTGAATGCCCCAGGTACCTTCGGTTTGCCCAACCTGCCTTCCGCCCTCGCCATCTGTTCCGCAGCCGCCGAAACGTGTTTCGAGTTTGACCTTGCCCGCAGCGATTGTATCGGTAGCATATCGTCGTCGGCAAGCTCCCCCCTCTTGCTGGCATATGCCCCGGGCGGCTCCCCCGGCCGCCTCCATGACGGAATGATCTGCGAGCGAGAACGGAGAATCCATGGCGAAGAAACGCACGGCAGGACAGGACCCCCAAGCGACAGGTCGTCAAAGGGCGGGGTATGGGCGATGGCGGGTCACCCGGCCCGCCGATAGTCTCGCAGACGCCTGCATCATCGAACCCGGGGCAGCACCCGGCGAACAGGATGCCTTGCGGCTGGCCGTTCATCCCAGAGAAGTTACGGAGGCGGTGGAAAAGCAGTGTCGGCCGGTGACGGCCGGGCGGGCCTATTGCCTCTCGATGCAGATTCGCACGGCCCTGGCAAACGCCCACGGCCAACTTCGCCTTCGATGGCTCGCAGCCGACGGTTCGGGGATTCGCGAAGAAGCTTCCGCCTACACCTTCCTCGAACATGGCTACGCCCCACTCCGCATCTGGGCCACGGCGCCGCAAGAGGCCGTCACGGCCTGCGCCGCTGTGCGTCTGGCACCCGCCTCCCCTGACATGCACCCGGCCATGGGATCGTTGTGGATCGCGCCGTCTCAGTTCGCCCCCAGCCTGCTGCTCGATGCCTCTCCTTGTGCCACGGCCGCGTTGTTCGATGTCGATTTGCCCGTGAACTATTTCCTGGCCGTGCGCGGCGCGCCGGTGGAGCTGCCCCAGGTCACGGTCCACTACGCCCTGGCTGACTATGCCGGCCGGAAGGTGGCCCAGGGCCTGCTTCCCATCGGACTATCCGATGGCGAAGGCAGGACGACGCTGTCGCTGCCGGCCCTGCCGCCGGGGTACTACGAGCTGTCGCTCACGGTCGAAGGCCAGGGTATCTCGCCATTCCATGTCACCCGCACGCTGGGGAGCCTGCCACTGCTGGGTTTCTCGCCGCGGCACGACAGCCCCATCTCGCTCGACGCCGGGCTTTCGTGGCCCACGGACGGAGGCGCAGACGAACGCCGCAGCGTCACGGCGGCAGCCGCCTGCGCCAAGGTGGGGCTGCGCTCCCTGCGGGAGCGCCTGTCGTGGAGTGCCGTCAATCCCGAGCCTGGCCGCTTTGAGTGGGGACGATACCGAACCAATGCCGATATCCAGCGCGCTCATGGCATAGACGTCTATCCCGTCTTCCATGACACCCCGAAGTGGGCGCGGGTGGCCGCCGTTGATGATCGCGGCAACTACCCGCCCGACGATCCACGGACGGTCTACGAATTCGCCCGGCGTCTGACCCTGGACCTGGGCTCGGCCGTCCGGTTTTTCGAACTGTGGAACGAGCCGGACATCTTCTTCTTTGGCGGCCATCCGTGGGACATGGCGGCCATCATCAAGGCCGGCTATCTCGGGATCAAGGACGCCGACCCGACGGTGGGCGTCCTGAAATCGTCCCGGTCGGCCGGCGCGGAATTCTGGCGTTGCCTCCTGGCCAACGGGATCGGCCCTTTCTTCGACATCTGGAACCAGCACTTCTACGGCGCTCCCGAGCAGGTGTTCGCCTTAATCCAGGAAGACCGCGATCTGATGGCCGCCGCCGGGATCGATCGCCCCATCTGGATGACCGAAATGGGGCGTCGCTCCGTGCCGGCGAATGATGGGACGTACGCCATTCCCGAACGGCTGCAGGTTTCCTACCTGCTGCGTGCCTATGCCTGCGGCCTGGCTGCCGGCCTGGATCGGTTCATGTACTTCTATCTTCAGGAATTCCTCGAATACGGGGTCAATCTCTGGGGCCTTCAGCGAGCCAACCTGGACCCCAAGCCCGCCTTCGTCGCGATGGCGACGCTCATCCGGCAGGTTCAGCAAGCCAATGTCATCGGCGTCTTGCAGGAGGGCAAGCGATACGGCATCGTGTTCGAGCGACAAAGCGGCGACTGCGTCGCCTTGGTCTGGTCCCTGGAAGGAAGCCCGCTCTGCGACGGCTGGGACGCGCGACTGCCCGAGTTTGCGCCGGGGCAATCCTGGGCGGCGGCGGAGGGATCGTTCGATCTGCCCGTGAAGGCGGGCGCCTTGCTGGTGAACGCGGTGGGCGAGAAGCTCGCGGATCTCACGGGGCCGATGGCCACGGTCAAACTGTCCGTTGAGCCCGCCTTTGTGCGAGGGCTGGACGCCTCGCGCCTGACGCTCAAGCCCGTGCCGACCGCCCCCCATTTCACGCCTTCGGCCCAGCCGCCGCAAGCAGAACGGCACGTCTGGTTGCAGGCCGTCAGCCGGCCAGGCCAGATGTTGAGACAGGCCGACGCGCAGAGGCAGAAGCTCGCGTTGAATTTCGTGCCAGGCGAGCCCGAAGAAGTCGAATACCGCGTGCACAACTGGGGCCGCACGACCGTCACCGTACGGCTCGAACTCTCGTGGCCAAAAGCTTGGGGCTCGGACGCCGCCAAGCGGGTGACCCTGAATGTCCCGGCCCAGGAAACTCGGAAGGTTCTGTTGCAGCTCGTGCCCAAGGCGGCGATCGGTAAGAAAAGTACTTCCTCCTGGATCGAGCCTTGTTCCGTGCAGGCCACATTGATGCTGAACGGCCATCCGCACGACAAGGCCCGTATCGACTACGTGCTCGATCTGGAGAGAACCGCTGCCAGCCTGCGCTTCGCATGCTCGCCGTTACAGAACGAGGCCGCCGATATCCAGATCGTCAAGCCGCCGTCGGCATCGCTCGTCTTCAGTGCCATTGCCGAACTGCCTGGCCAGCTTCCACACTTCAACGACGTTCGAAGTTTTCATGCGGGCAAGCACGGGTTGCTCTATCTCGAGGCGAGCATCGACCGACCGCGAAAGGAACGAGGGTTTTTCGCGTTTGGGGCCGACGGCCCTGTCAAGGTCTGGGTCAACGACCGCGCGGTGGACTGCCGCAGGGATGCGTCGAATCCTGCGATTGACGGCCAATACGTCGTGTCCGTTCTCTGGAGAAAGGGCTCCAACCGCATCGTTCTGGCTCTGTCCACAAATGACGGAAAGGCCTGGGGCGCATTCGGTCGAGTTGCGCCTGCGGATGCCCTGTCGGTACGCGGGCTCAGCGGCCGACGGCCAGGGACGTCAGCGGAATGATAGACAGGACGCAATCCTCCTTGCCCTGGGTGTAGCTGACGTAGAGCTTGCCGTCGTGTTCGACGGCCGCGGGGTACGACCACTCCGTCGCGGCGCCACGGGTGTCGCCCTGGATCTTGCCGCCGACAAGGTAGCCGGGGAAGAAGCGGCGCCGCGGATACTGCTGGTGGCGAATCTTCCAGATGCGGCTGAAGGTCGCCGCGCCCGGCTCGCCGACGGCGATCGACAGCAGGCTGCGGCCCGTCTCCATGCCGCATGTGACCATGATGTGCTGGCCCGTCGAAAGCCGCCTGCCCAGGGGCTTGCTCTCCGACAGCGGGAAATTGCTCAGGCGCAGCGGGGGCCAGCTCTCGCCTCCGTCGGTACTTTCCGAGGCCGACGCTGTCTGGGCGCCCTTGGGCCGCACGATCGCCAGCAGGCGATGGCCCTGATCGATCACCGTCGTCTCGGGGAACAGCAGGTCGATTTCGGCCGGCCGCGGAATCTGCACGACTCGCCAGCGCGTCCAGTCGTCGCCGTCGCTGATGGCCACGGCCGCTTCGTACCACGACAGCTCGCCGCTCACCAACCAGTTGCCGTTGCGCAGGCGGATCGGGGCGCCAAATGAAAGAAAGCCTGGAATGACGACGTGTTGGCTGGTCCATGCCTGGCGATCGTCGTCGAAGACGAACAACTCGGTCGATGGCTGCGGCCCGCCGCGGTCGCAGCAGGTCAGGCCTTCGGCGATCGCTCGCCGGGTGGTCATGTCGCCGTCCCAGCGGACGAAGAAGCCCCAGAGCTTGCCCTGGGCGGCACAGAGGACCGGGTGGTTGAAGCTGATGCTGCCGCTGTCGGGGCGCTGGACCCACGTCTGGGGCTTGCCCCACGTCAGGCCGCCGTCGGCCGACCGCCGGCCGCGGAGGAGCTCGTCGCAAATGTTGAACTCGGCTACGCGGTGGTTCGCCCATCCAAGGTGCAGCACGCCCTGATGAAACGCCATGGCTGACTCGTGGAGGTAGTGATAGCCCTCCGCCTGGGCGCGCTCGACGGCCACGTGCGTGACGGCATCGAGATCCTCCATGTCCTCGGCGGCGGGGAACGGGATTCGCCGGTCCCAGATCTCCAGCAGGCTGCTGTCGGCGGCTAGTTCAGTGGAAGATCGGCTCATGTGTCACTCCTGCCACGCGACTTTACCGGGGAGCGATGCTCCGAAGCAAGGCCCTGCCCATCGCGAAGGCTTCGTCCGGCTGCAGAACGGTGTCCGGATTGGCTTGATCGTAAGCGTAACGAGGCTTCCAGCAGGCGGATTCGGGAATGGAGCCCTTCCCGTTCCAAGCTTCCCGGGCTCCAGACCAGACATGCGACCCCTGCCGTTTCTCAAGGAATACAGAGAGATATCTATCTCCTCTGCCGAACAGGCGCGTCTCCGCGGCCGGCGCAGCCGGTCGCATGGGCCCGCCCCGACGACCTCCGGGGTCCGGCATAGAAGGTCGTGAACCGTGAAGGCATCCTGAATCCCCTTCCCAGCGGCTCGCCTCTTGAGGTAGCTCATCCTCGTTCGTCGCCCAACCGGCGACGACACGAGGTGAACCATGCGGAAGTACATCACGCTCCACCAGGCCGCCAAGCTGCTGCCGATCAAAGTCTCAGGATCCACCGTGTGGCGATGGTGCATCAACGGCCTTTCCGTGCCAGGCCAAGACGAGGTGATCCGCCTCCAGTTCGTATCCGTGGGCCGCAGGCTCTTCACCACGGCTGAATGGCTCGATCTCTTCGTCGACGAACTTACCGCCGCCCGACTTGGCCACTACCGCCGCCGGAACAACGGCCGAACGGACCGCCACTGGCAACGGGCCAAGGAACTGGCTGAAGCAGATGAGATTCTGCGGCGGGCGGGCATCTGACGCACCTGAACACAGCATCCCAAACCAGCGCAAAGGCATCGAGAGTAGATACTCGAGTAGACGTCCGGGAGGCGGTTTCCAAAACGTGCGGCGCGCGTAATTACCCACGATGGCCGCAGTGGCATACGATGAACACGATGAAATCTCGCCCTTCGGCAGCAATCCCCTTGGCTTTATCCGCAGACTGTTGCTCCGTGTGTGCCAATGGGTTACGAAAAACGCGACAGCCTTGCGAGCGAGCGGCCAGAGGCGGCAGAACCCACGACCTTGTACCCCTCATAACCTGGAGGTCGTGGCCATGTTCGGACCTGTCTGGGTGCATTCAGGCAGTGAGCCGCTGATAGAAGGTTGAACCGCTTCCACGCAGGAAGCCACTGCGAAGATTCCGTCTTGACACCGCGGCCATTCTCATAGAAGGTCGTGGCGATCCGACAGCATCGCCGGAATGGTGTTCTCATGGGCTTCGAAATTGTTTGACAGCACCTGCTCGTCCGTCCGCGCCAGGACGTCGTTTGTCACTCGCATCGTCGCCTTCATAGGTCTCGCCTTGTCCTACTATTGCTCGTTAGCCCCAATAGAGCAACAACATTCGTCGCAGGCATGGCTTTCAATCGTTGCCTCGGTTTCCTGCGGATGGACTGTGTGCCTCTTTCACGCCGCCCGCGAAAGGCATTGTCGCCCGCGAGCTGATGCTGTGTGAGCGTGGTCTATGCGGCGAGCCATCTGCGTGGTAGGCTTTGAGGCGTATAAGAGCGACTGAGCACGGTCTGAAGGAATACGGGACGCGCCCGAGACGGAGGAGCCACATGAAGATTAGAGCCAACCAGACATTGACGGCGATCGAGATGAACCGCCAGGAGGTCGTCGAGTTCGAGCTTGTCTCGGGCGCCTCGGTTCGCCTGGAGTTGGTCGCCACCGGGGCACGCATCCTACGCACGACGTTGCCGCAACTGCGAGTGGAGGTTGGCGGTGGGCGGACCGACTACGCTTTCTATTGCGTACTGCGAATCAACGGAATCGTGCACGCGATGGAGCGAGAGGTGGCCACGCAGCGCAGCTTCTACCAGCCCTGGGAGATCGACGGCGTCCGAATTTGGCTGGACGCGGTCGATGACATCTTCGAGTTCCTCACGGAAAATCACGGCCCCTGCCGGCCGCACAAGCACGCCCGCCTGGCCCTGCAGGACGCGACCCTGCGGATATGTCCAGAGCCGCTGCACCCGTGGTGCCCCTGGCCGGAGGAAGGGCTGCGGATCGAGCACTGCTACTGCGGCGAAGACTGCTGGCTGGGGGCATATTTCGGGGCCGCCGCCCACGGCGGGCTGGACCTTAACCATCCGGCGGGCACGCCGCTGTGGGCGCCGCTGGACCTCGACGATCACTTCTACTTCAACAGCTTGGCCATGGGGCATTTGAACAACAGGTGGCGAGGCATCCGCCGCTGGCCCGATGGTTCGGAGTGGATTCTCGAAGCCTGTCATATGACCGAGCTAACCGTGGCCGAGCATGTTCCGATCAGGAAGGGTGAACAGTTTGCCCGCGGGGCCGGCGTCTTCTCGGGCGCCGTCGATCACAGCCATTTTGTCTTTAAGGTCCACCAGCGGGGCGAAACGATCCTGCTCGATCCATGGATCCTCTTTTGGCAGATGCAGCGGGATCTTCCCGATCAGCCGCAGTGGCAGGCCGCTACCGCCCCGGCCTTCGAAGCCTACCGACGCCACGTCAAACCCCGGGGCCACTCTTTCATAACAAGAGGCTGGCAGATTTCGCCGCTCATGCCGCAGGCCGACGTCGCGCGTGCGCCGTATCGCGGCCTCGCTGCAGATGTCAAATGGCGTCAGGTGCCGTCCTCCGGCACCGACTTCATCGATGTGCACGAACTTGCCGGCCCGGATGGCCTGGTTTATCTTGCCAACCAAGTCGATGTCTCTGAGGATCACGAATGGATTCTGCACGTCGGCCACGACGGCGGCGTGCGCGTGTTCATCGACGGCCAGCCCGTGGCTGCCAATCCGGGGCTCGAGAACCCCGCACCGTACCGTCGAACCCAAGCCCGCGTCGCGATGAGGCGCGGGGAACATGGAATTGTCATCGCCTTGGATCGATCCGGCGGCCGGGGCTGGGGAGTGTTCGTCTCGTTTCAGGATCCCGACGACGTCGCCGGACAGGTGAGGCCATTTCCGACGCCGGTGCAGCGGTAGACTTCGCGAGCTCGTGGTTCAACTAGACACTTGCCGTGCCTCCGCCGGCATCGAGGGTGCCGACGCTGCGATCTTGGGTTTCCAGTCCGCCGGAGGCCAAGGCATGCATCGGTCGCGCCCATGGGGGACGCGAGGTAGTTTGGAGCCGTTCGGCGAGCCCAGATTCCAGCCCAGCCCCCCCCCCAGCACCGGGTTTCTGGGGTTTGAACTCCCCGGCCCGGCCACGACGACCGATCCATCGGGTTTGACCCCATAGGAGTTGAACTCGCAGACCCCGATCACCACGATGTCCTCCATTTGCCTACGTCGAGACGTCGGCGGACCTCGTCGCTGCCGGTGAATAACACCGTGCCGTCGGCCCGCAGGGCGATACTGGCCCAACCGCATGCATGAATATCTATCACGTTGGTCCAACCTGCGACATCCGTCTGTCCTTTTTTGCGCGTTCGCTGGTGCCTCTCAACGCGGTCGAGACGACAACTCCATCAGAGCGAAGCCCCAATGTATGCTCCGTCCCGCACGCCACCGCCACGATCTCTCACCACTCGGAGACGTCGCATTGTCCGGGGGCCACTTGCGCGAGGCCTACCTGGATCGCGCCGTCGCCGACCTGACCTCCGGGCGGGGATACTTCAGCGGCAAGGCCGAGCGGGAGTTGACTGCGGCCGTCGTTCCCGGCGACCGGGATCCGGACCGTGGCCCGGCCCACCGCTGCCATGCCCCACCCGATCTATGGAGCATTTTGCATGTGCAAATTGTACATTAGACTGTACATCAAATTCCGGTAAACATGGTACATATGGGAAGGTCATCGGAGATTGCGTAATCTCCGAGAATGTCGCGAGTTGCAGATCTGGCAAGGACTTAGGGCAAACCCCCGGTTAGCCGCTCATAACCCGGAGGTCGTGGGGATCGGCCACTTGCTCAGCCCACTGCCGCCGGAGATGCGCAACGACACGGCCTTCATGGACCGCATTGCTGAAAAGGGTGTGGACCACACTAGCCCGCCTGCAGGCCGAAGTCAGCGTCACCAAGACCCCCGATGGCGGGGTGGAGGTGAAGACCCCGGTGTACGAGGTGAGCATCGGCAAGGATGGCAGCCTCGGCACCCTCAGCGTCAAGGGCGCCCCGGCCCTCGCCCACCGCTTCGTCGACCAGCCAGGCGACAAGCCCTTCGCCAACACGGTGGTGAATGTCACCGGCAGCCTAGTGGCGGTGCGCTCCGGCACGGCGCGCGCCGAATGGAGCTTCGCCGAGGACGAGGTGAAACTGGTTTGTGAGGGCTACAACTTTGCAGGCCAGGTGGACCCTAGCGTGCGCATGACGATGGTCACGGGAGGCAAAAACCTCCCCTATGACGCAAAACAGTACGGCGGCGGCGGAGTCATGGGGCTGGTGCTGGCCAACGACCTCACCGCCGCTTTCTCAATCCCCATGCACATCCAGCGTCAGCGCCTCCTGCCCAACGGCTACACCAACGGCGGCCTCAAGCCCGGTGTGCAGGCGAAGCCGGGCAGGTGCTTTGCATGGGCGGCCAGCAACTCGTCGGCAAGCTGTGCAGTCGTCTGAAGCATGCCGGCCGAGCCGTCGAGAACGAGGGCCTGGATGAACTCGTCGCGGCTGGCGTGCAGGGCGGCGTCGACGATGGCCTCGACCCAGGCGAGCGGGCGGGTGAGCGTGCCGGCGATCCCTGCCGGCAGCGGCGGCAGGGCGATGGGCCTCAGGCCCGACGCGTCGGCGATGACGGGGGATTCAACCACGGCCTCCGGCGGCAGGTTCGGCGCCTGGCCGCGGTTGGGCAGGTTGGCCGAGTAGATACGGCGGGCGTCGCGGCGGACACTGTCGATGATGTCGATCACCTGTTCATGCTCGCCGCCAATGCGGCCGAAGTAGTCCCCCGGCAGGGCATCGTGCGACGTGGCAATCGCTCGCATGTCGTCGAAGATGCGGTCGCCCCAGTAGATCGTCTCTTCCACGCTGAACACGTCGACACCGAGCGTGCGGCCGAAATACTTGCCCCCGGCGAACAGCTGCGGGAAGAACTCCGTCACATGGCGATCAAGGACCGCAGGGAAGGCACCGAACAGTTCGAGCAACTCCCAGGAGAAGGGGTTGTCGCGAGGCTCGGCGGCGGCGAGCATCTCCCGGGCGACCTGGTGGAGGCGAGGCAGAACATCCTGCCCCGCAACGCGGATCTCGGTGAACCATGTGAGGTGGTTCATGCCGACGGCGGTGTAAGTGAGCTGGGATGGCTCTGCGCCCAAGCGAGCGGCTAGGTACTGTCCCACGTGGTTGACGCCGTGGCAGAGGCCGATCATCCCGGCGCCCGTCGCCTTCTCGACGGCGCGGCAGACGGCGGCCATGGGGTTGCCGTAGTTAAAGAACAGTGCCGACGGCGCCAGTTGCTGCACGTCGCGAGCGATGGCCACCATGGGTGGGATCATCCTCAGGGCGCGGCTGGAGCCGCCGGGCATGATCGTGTCGCCAACGGGCTGGTAGATGCCGAACTTGCGGGGGATGACGACGTCCAGCTCCCACGACCGCCGCCCGCCGACGCCGATCGTGCAGATGACGACCGTGGCCCCGTCCAGCACCTGGCGGCGGTCGGTGTCGGCTGAAAGGCGGATGGGCGCGATGCGTGCCTGGATCATCTTGGCCGTCAGTCCCTCGGCAATGGCCAGCGCCGCCGGGTCGGTGTCGATCAGCGAGAGCTCACACTCCCAGCCCGTGCGAATCAGGTCTGCCACCAGCCCGCGGGTGAACATTGCGCTCCCCGCTCCGATGAGGACGATCTTTTCATGCATGCGTCGATCCTTTGGGCCGGGATTTCCCGGATGGCCTTTCGCTGACGACCGTCGTCAGCAGTTTCCATGATTCTATGTCGCCTTCGCGCCTTGACAAGCGAGTTCCCAGCCTCCCAAGCCCTTGCCGAGCCCTCCGAACAGCGTCCAAGCCCCATTCGCGGGCTCCGGAAGGCGCGTTTTTCCGGTCGGGGACAGACCTGTGCGTACCGAAAACTCCGTCCGCGTTGATTCTACACGACTTACGCCTGTTGCCAAGGTCGCCTCTTGGCCGTAGGATTCTGCCTCCAGACAGACCAACGGAGGCACGGAGATGGGCATCTTGCGGATGATCTCGGGGTGCTGGGGCGCCGGATTATCGAACCGGATACTCCCCCACCGACCGTGGGCGAGGTGCGATGCCGTGAACGCCTGGGCGGGTTGCTCAAGAGCTACTACCGGGGGGCTGCATGATGCCCCGGATGAATCATGTAATACCAGCAGGAACACCGGCGGAATGGGGTGTTTCTGGTGTGACCTGCCCCCAATAAACCGCCGGATATTCAGAGAGAGTCCAATGGGGCATA
>CAZTVF010000036.1:0-42540 GCA_964616985.1 uncultured Planctomycetaceae bacterium | reverse complement strand
CCTTCAGCAGCTTCGCCAGCGACGACGAGAAGATCCCCTTTCCCAGGCCGCTCATCACTGTGCCCATCACGACAACGTACTTGACCTTGCCGAGCTGGTAGCCGTCCGGGAGTGGGGTGTAGAATTCCGTTTCGTCGGTTCGATCTTTGACCGAACGCAGGAGATCCATGGCATCGCTCATGGAGCTAGACTGTAGCGGACGCCCCCGCCCCACGCAAACACAAATTCCCCCGGAACGAAGTCTTCCTTCTGTAGGGTGGGCAGGCTTGCCCACCATCCCTGCGACCATCCATGTCGATCTCCGGCGCACCCTGGCGCCGACTCATTGCGTGGGTCGGTCTTCCACGCGCACGATCTCCGACACGGTCGAGCTCCGTCATCGGTTCTCGCACTACTCCCCCATCACGAATCCCGCGCCCACGCGAAGGCACGCGGGGTCGGCCCCGTGCAACACGCTCACGCGGGGCGAGGGGCCGCTGACGTCGTAGCGGATGCGGGCGAGGCCCGACAGGCCATCGCCCAGCCACGCCGAGAACCGGGAGGTGACGACATACCCAGCCACATCCAGCTCGCCGTGCCCGGGCAGGGCGGCATCGCGGGGAGCGGCGAGGAAATCGGGCGTGAAGATCGCGTCGGCGGCCTCCAACTGAGGCACGCCGGTCCGGTAGCCGTGGATCCAGCGGGACGCGTCGCCGGGCTTGCTGACGTGGGGCACGATGTTCGTGTGGCCCAGGCGGGCGGCTGCATCGACCAGCCACTCGTTCAGCACCGGCGGGCAGGCCTTCTCCTCCACATCCCAGAACAGGTGCAGCCGCGTGTGCGGGTTGTTGCCGATGGCCCGCAGCGACGACCGCGCGGCGTAGCGGTCGGGCACATCCTCGGGCTTGCCGCCCAGGGCCCGCTCCATGGTGCGGTTGCAGTCCACGCGGCCTTGCGTGCGATACCACAGGTCGTAGTCGCTGATGCCGAAGAACGACGCCCCCGCCGCCAGCAGTTGCGGGAACTTGGTGGCCAGCGACATCATGTTGCCGCCGCCCCCGCTGTAGCCCACCGCGTTCACGCGCGACGTGTCCGCGTCCTGCGGGAACTGCCGAGCCGCGGCAGCCAACGCATCGACGATGTCGTATATCTGAAGCCCGCCGCAGTCGTGCGCCCCGGCCGAGTCGCCATGCCCCCGCATGTCCGGCGCCACGCAGAACAGCCCGCGCCGCGCCAGGGCCACGCCGTCGGCCGTCACGTGCCCCCGCGTGCAGTGAAACCCATGCAGCACCGCCGTCAGCGGTTTGGGCACGCCGTCGGGACGGTAGATCACGTCGGCCCGCAGCGGCGCCAGGCCGTCAATCGAACTGGCGTACTGGATCGTGACCTGACGGAGATCGGAAGGAACCTGCATGCTTCACCTCGCTATGTGACAACGGGCGGCGGCCTTCGATAGACCGCCACCCGTCGATTCATTCAGATTGCTCGTCAACGTCTGCTGTTACTTCCGGCCTTGGGCCAGCTTCTGGCCGGTGAGGTAGAGGTAGCTGTCGCGGACGGCGGTCATCATGTCGGTGGCGCAGGCGTCGAGTTCCACCACGAGCCACTTGGTCGTCTCGCCGGCCGCCTGGATGCAGGCCGGAAGCGGCATCTTGCCCTTGCCGCTGGCGGTGTGCGGCTGGTCCTTCACCAGCGGGCCGTCCTTGACGTGCAGCAGCGGAATCCGCTTGCCGCACTTGGCGATCAGGGCCGGCACATCGACCTTCCCGAAATTCGACGCCCAGTAAATATCGAGCTCGCTCACGACGTCCTTGGCCAGGCCGAAGAAGTGCTCGTAGCCCAGCTTGCCGTCGATGACGTCCATCTCCCACCAGTGATTGTGGTAGCCCATCTTGAGGCCGTGGGGCTTGAGCAGCTCGGCCGCCGCCTGGAACTTCTCGGCCGAGGCCTTGATGCCGTCCATCGTCTTGAACTCGTTGGGGCCAAAGCCGGAGATGATGATGTCATAGCCCAGCGTCTTGGCCGTCTCGACCTGCTCGGCCACGTTGTCCTTGTTGATCAGCGGCCCGTGCGCAGACGAGCACACCATGCCCAGATCATCGAGAACCTTGCGGAGCTCGGCGGGCTTCTTGCCATGGAACCCGGCGGGCTCGACGCCCTTGTAGCCGATGTCCGCGATCTGCTTGAGCGTACCGAAGAAATCCTTCGCGGCGATCTCGCGAACGGTGTAAAGCTGAATGCTGATGGGTCTCATCTCACTGCTTCCTTTCGTTTATCCTTGCGGCGAACGCCGCGTATTCCTCGGGCGTGTCGATTCTCGCACCGCGATAGTCAACCACGCCGACGACGATCTTGTAACCGTGCTCCAGGGCACGGAGTTGCTCGAGTTTCTCCGCCTCTTCCGCCATCGTCGACGGCAGGCGGGCGTACAGCTTCACGAAGCCGCTGCGGTAGGCGTAGATGCCGTGATGGAGATGATACTTGGAGATGCCCAGGTTGTCGCGATCGCACGGGATCATCGCCCGCGAGAAGTACAGCGCCCTGCCGTCGAGGCCGAAGACGACCTTCGTCATGTTCGGCAAGGCGGCCTCGGCCGGCGTGATGGGCGTGGCCAGCGTGGCGATCTGGGCGTCGCTCTCGGTGAGCATCTGCACGACCTTGTCCACGCAGGAGGCCGGCATCTCGGGCTCGTCGCCCTGGACGTTGACGATGATGTCATCGTCGGCCAGGTTCAACGCCACGGCCGCCTCGGCGATGCGGTCGCTGCCCGTGCGGCAGTTCTCGCCCGTGAGCACGGCCTGGCCGCCGAAGGCCTTGGCGGCCTCGATGATGCGGGCGTCGTCGGTGGCGACGACGACGCGGTCGATGCGCCGGGCCGAGGCGATCGACTCCACCACGTGCTGGATCAGCGGCTTGCCCGTCTGGGCCAGCAGCGCCTTCCCCGGCAGGCGCTTGCTGCCGAACCGGGCCGGAACTATCGCGATTGCTCTCATAATCGGCCGAAGTGTAGGCAGGCGGGCGGCAATAGGCAAGACCCATTGCCGATTCGCCGGTGGCGGCGTGGGGGGAAACAGCTTTCACCACAAAGGACACAAAGAGCACAAAGTCGGCGGGTGCATTCGGTTTCTGAGGCATCGCTAGAACGTCGTATAAGGCAAATGCCGAAGTCGCTCGCTTTTCTGCGCTGTTCGCTCTGAATCATCGCCAACAGCGCTGAAAGGCGAGCGATAGCCGGCCCGTTGCATTCCCGATTCCTTCTTCACGCGTGAACATAGGCGAAGGCACTTGGGCGCGGTACCCGGGCAATCCGCACGTGCCCACCCCTCCTCTTTTCTTCCTTTGTGCTCTTTGTGCCCTTTGTGGTGGAATCCTGACCTCCGCCGTATAATCCCCCCGATGAATCTGGCCTACAAGTTCGTCTGGCTGATCGTCGCCGGCGCCGCGGGCACGCTGGTGCGGTATGGCCTCAACACGCTGGTGCAGGACCTGATCGGCAAGAGCCTGCCCTGGGGCACCCTGGTGGTGAACGTGTCGGGGTCGCTGGCGTTCGGGATCGTGTGGTCGCTGGGCGAACGCATGGCCATCGGCGCCGACCTGCGGATGATCCTGCTGATCGGTTTCATGGGGGCGTTCACGACGTTCTCGACGTTCATGTTCGAGACCGGCCAGCTGCTCCGCGACGGCGAGTGGCTCTGGGCCGGCGCGAACCTGCTGGCCCAGAACCTCATCGGCATCATCGCCCTCCTCGCCGGCCTCGCCATCGGCAAGGCGATCTGACGCAGGTCTCCGGGTGCCATGCTCTTAGGCCCGGAGGGCATACATCTCCGGATGCCATGCTTTTAGGCCCGTAGGGCCAAAAGCATGTTTGGCGTTGCGGGGCGAGGTCCTCCTGGCGCCACGCTCCGGGTGTCATGCTTTTAGGCCCGGAAAGCCAAAAGCATGTTTACTCCAATACTTCCTCAAAAAGCTCGATTTCCCTTTCCGGTTTCCGCCCCATTGTGCGTACCCCCCCTACAGGGGGCAGCATGGCAGACCATCTGGTCACCTTGGACGACTGCCTCGGGTTCGTTCTGCCGGCCGCTATTCGATCCCCGGCCCCATGGGTCCACCGAAGGCAACGAGGGCGGCTTCATGGGGCGTCTTGGGTTCGTTTTTCCATTTGGCCCCGAATGCGTCTGAGGGTAGCACCTCAATATGTCGCCTGGCCGGTGCCACCCCCAAACTTGTTTGGGGGTGAGAACACCCACCGACCCCCGGTGCGTCAAAGCCCCGCCTGCGGCGGGTTCGATTTGCAGAGGGGGCGACTTGCCGGGCACCGTTTTCCAGCCTGAAAGGCTGAGGAAATGCGGGGCGGCCATAGTAACGTCACCGTCGCCGGGTTCGATTTGCAGAGAAGGGAGCGTTGGGTCGCTGGTCGGTAGGCCGGGAGGGCTACGTGGATGATCCAGGTGCATGGATCACTGAAGTGACCATGCCGGAAAGCCGCCGCCAAAGCCTCAATCCCAGATTCAATCATGAACGGTTACTGATCCAGTTAATCCCTCAAATCTTTTAATCCCGCTCTCTTCTCTTTGTGTTGGCGAAGTAAAGCCCGGCGTAGACCTTGAGGTCGATCACGGCGCCGGCGGCGGCCTTGGCAGCCAGCCAGGCGGGGGCGGCCGAGAGCGGCACTTCGTGCACGATGATGTCTTCCCCGCCGTCGCCGCCGCCGGCCGATATCTTTCTCAGGCCGGTGGCAAGGAAGAAGGTCATGATCTCGCTGGTGGAGCCCGCCGAGGCGGCCCCCATGGCCACCGCGCGAAGTTCCCCCGCGGCGTACCCGGTCTCCTCCAGCAGTTCGCGCCGGGCCCCGGCCGCCAGCGCCTCGGTCTCCTGGCCGGGGACATCCCCCACCAGGCCGGCGGGCAGTTCCACGACGGCGGCGCAGACGGGCGGGCGGTATTGCTCGACGAGGACGATCTTGCCATCGTCCGTGATGGGCACCAGGCCGACGATGCCGGTGACATTCACGCGTTCAACGTATTCCCAGTGGCCCTTGCGGACCATTCGGAGGAACTTGCCTTCCGCCACTACCGTCTTTGCAGGCTCGGCCATGCTCGCTCGTTCTCCAGCAGTTGTCGGCTCTCGACCATATTGACGCGTGCAACCTTCATCCGCTCGATGGCGGCGTGCACGTCGCCGGCCAACAGGTCGATGCCGCGGCAGGCGTCGAGGATGACGTGCGTGTCATACCCGATGGCCACGGCGTCCAGTGCGGTGAACTTGACGCAGTAGTCCGTCGCCAGGCCGGCGATATACAGGACGTTCACACTCTGCGCGTCGAGCCACTCGGCCAGGCCGGTCGAGCGACTGTGGCCATTATCGAAGAAACTGCTGTAGCTGTCGATGGCTGGATTGTCGCCCTTGCGATGGACTCGGGTGAATCGGTCGCGGTCGAGGCCGGGGGCGAAGTCGGCGCCATGGGTGTCCCTCAGGCAATGCACCGGCCAGAGCACCTGCGTCAGCCCGGCGATCTCGATCGTGTCCCCCACCCGCCGGCCGGGGTGGCTGGCGGCGAAGCTGCAATGGTTCGGCGGGTGCCAGTCCTGGGTGGCGATGATGATCTCGAAGCGGTCCATCAACTGGTTGGCGATAGAGATCACTTCGTCGCCCCGAGGCACCGGCAGCGCCCCGCCGGGCAGGAAGTCGTTCTGGATGTCCTGCAGAAGCAAGGCTTTCATATACCTTATACGAGCGCGGGGCGTAAGACGGACGGGCGTTCGAGAGGGAGACGGAGTGATGTCGGTTTTGTGGATGGCGTCTGGGAAGGGCGCCATCCCGATAGGAGACAAACCGCGAGCTACTGCTCCGCGTCTACGCCTGCTCGGCGGGCTTGAAGGCGGCGATGCGGGCGAGGAGCTTGGTTCGGCTGCGGAAGCAGTTGTATTTGAGCATGCACCACATGGCGCGCACGCCGTCCTTCCAGCCGATCTTCTTGCCCTCTTCATACGTGCGGCCGCTGTAGCTGATGCCGACTTCGTAGATGCGGCAGCGGATCGCCGCCAGCTTGGCCGTGATCTCGGGCTCGAAGCCGAAGCGGTCTTCCTCGATCGGCATGGACTGGATGATCTCGCGACGGAAGACTTTGTAGCAGGTCTCCATGTCGGTAAGATTGAGGTTCGTCAGGCAGTTGGACATGAACGTCAGGAACTTGTTCCCGACGCAGTGCCAGAAGTACAGGACGCGATGGCTTTCACCTGTGACGAATCGCGAACCGTAGACGACGTCGGCCTTGCCGTCGATGATCGGCTTCATCAGCCGGGGATATTCCTGCGGGTCGTATTCCAGGTCGGCGTCCTGAATGACGACGACGTCGCCGCGAGCGGCGCTGAATCCGGTCCGCAGGGCCGCACCCTTGCCCTTGTTCTTCTCGTGCATCAGGACGCGAATATTCGGAGCTTCGCCGATCTTCTGGAGCTTCTCACGCGTACCATCGGTGGAGTAATCATCGACGAGGATAATCTCTTTGTCCACCGGCACAGACTGTACCTGGTGGACAATTTCGTCAATGGTCTTCATCTCGTTGTAAACCGGAATCACCACGGACAGTTTCATAGAAGCTCCTGGTGCGGGCAGGCTCCGCCCGCAGACGCCGCGGAAGCGCCGCGGATTGCTGACAAGATAACAGTCCGCGTCATCGGAAACAAGTGAGGATGCATGAACGGCAATGACCACCGCGTCGAGCGATTCTTCCCTGCACCGGTGCTGGCCTTGCTGGCGGCGGCGACCTCCGGACTGCTCATGGCCGCGTGCTATTGGCCCCTGAATCTTCACTGGCTGGCGTGGTTTGCCATGACCCCGCTGCTGCTGGTGCTGCCGCGTCTCAGCGGGCGCCAGGCCTTCTGGGCCGGCGGCGTCATGGGCCTGGCCTTCTACCGCATCACGCTGGACTGGCTCTACGGCCTGCACGGCTGGCCGGCCCTGATGGGCATGGCGGGCTTTGCGGCGCTGATGGGCCTGGGCATCCTCCTCGCCCGCATCCTCATGAAACGGTTCTCGACGGCGGCGATGCTCTGGGCCGTGCCCCTGTGCTTCGTCGGCCAGGAGGTCATCCGCTGCGAAGGCCTGCCGCTGTTCCGCTTCTCCTGGGGGGCGTGGGGCTACAGCCAAAGCCACGAGTCGGCCGTCGCCCAGCTGGCCTCGATCTGCGGCATCTACTCCCTCACGCTCCTGCTGGCCGCAGCCAGCGCCGCCATCGCCTTCGCCCTCCTTCGCCGCAGCCGCTTCGCCATGGGCTACCTCCTGTCGCTGGCGGCCGTGCTGGTCGTGGCGACGTGGCTGGTGCAGCCGGGCGAGCGTGCAGCGGGCGAGACGATCTCCGTCGCCTGCGTGCAGGACGAGCCCGATGACGTCGCCTCCTACGTGCGGCTGGCGCGGCAGGCGGCGCAGGGTCCGACGGCCCCGATGCTCATCGTGCTGCCCGAGCACGTCATCACCGACCTGTCCATCCGCGACGAGGCCAACTCGCTCGCCCGCCAGCTGGGGCGGGTCGCCGGCGAGAACCGCTGCTACCTCGCCGTTGGCGCGCACCTGCCGCTGGGCCCCCAGGCCGCGTCGGGCCACTCGGCCTCGACGTTCGACAACGTCGCCCTGATGTTCAGCCCCGACGGCAACGCGATCTTCCATCAGGCCAAGTCCGTGCCCGTGCCCTTCTATGACGACGGCCTTCCCGCGCCCACGCAGAGCTCGTGCCCCACGTCCCTGGGGCAGGTGGGCCTGTACGTGTGCTATGACGAGACCTTCACCGACGTGATGCGCCGCCTGGCCGCCACCGGCGCGCAGATCATGATCGGCACGATCTACAACAAGGCCGACTGGCCCGTCCAGCAGCGATGGCAGCAGGCGAACATGGCCCCGTTCCGCGCGATCGAGCTTCGCCGCTGCTTCGTGCGGGCGGCCAGCTCGGGCGTCTCGCAGATCATCGACGCCACCGGCAGGGTGCTGGCGTGTCGCAGCCAGGAAGACGGCAGCGGCCTGGTGCTGGGGCGCGTGCACCTTTCCACGGAATGGACGCCCTTCGCCAGCGCGGGCTACCTCTTCACGCCCGCCATCGGCGTGGCGTTCATGATGGTTCTCAGCGGGGCGACCTTCGCCCACGTCCGCGGGCTGCTCCGGCGGTGGAGGCGCGCCCCCGCGGCCGAGCCCGAATACGTCATGGAGACGGTGCGCGTGGAACTCGATCTCGACCCGGAATGAACAAACGGGGCCGGATGACTCATCCGGCCCCTGCCAAGGCCCCGACCAGAAATAACGTGCCCTGGCCTGGATATATGGGAGTGTTTCCGCCTTCGCTTCACCTTCATCGCGTACACTAAAGCGGACATGCGGAATCGACGGAGGTTAGTTTTCTCTGCGTCGCAGCTTCATGAATTCGGCGCCGCCGGCTCGCGCATGGCGCTTCACCGCAACCGCTGCCGGCCCCCGATGCGACGAGGCGGTGCAACGACGCCGTTGTGATTCCCCGCCCCCGGCGAATACAATACCGCCCAATGGCGGTCGGCGATGACATCCTGGGGCGGATCCTTTCGAGCACGCATCGCGTGGTGCTGCTGCGCGGGCCGGCGGCGTCGGGCAAGACGACCGCCGCGGTGGCGACGTACCGCCACTTCAACTCTCCCGCCGCTTCGCGGTGCCTGCTCGTTGCCCCAAACGCCCCAGCCGCCGAGAGCCTCAAACGCCTGCTGCTGGCCGAAGCGCTGGGCGGGGTCCTGGTCTCGCCGGCGGTGACCACCTTCGCGTCGCTGGCCAATAAGATCGTCTCGGCCGGAGTCAAGCCCAAACGCCCGCTGCCGGCCTTGCAGCGATACGTGATGCTGCAGCGGATCATTGCCGAGTTGGCGGCGGCGGGAAAGCTCACCGCACTGGGCCGCGTGGCCGACACGCCGGGCCTGGTGGAGGCCGTGGACAAGGCCATCGCGGAGCTCAAGCGTGCCGCACTGGAGCCTGCCGCCCTCGAGGCGGCCCTGGCGTCCCAAGGCCGCGGCGGCGGCAAGGCCCGCGACCTGCTGCACGTGTACCGCGCGTACCAGGAACGGCTGGTTGCGGCCGGGGTGTACGACCTCGAGGGCCTGCACTGGGAAGCCCGCGAAGTGCTGGCGACGGCGGACGTGCTGGGTGACGTCGAGGCCATCGTCGTCGACGGCTTCACCGACTTCACGCCCACGCAGCTGGATATCCTGGAGCGCCTCTCGCGGCGGCTGGCACGCGTCGTCATCACGCTCCCCTGCGCCGACGACAACCGCCTGCGGATGTGGCGGTGGACGCGGCGCACGCTGACGGCCATTCGCGGTCGCTTCGGGGCCGAACTGACCGAGATCGACCTGGCCGCCCCGCCTTCGCTGGCGGCGACGCTGGTGGGCAGCCTCTTCGAGCCCGACGCGCCGCCCCATCCGCTGCCGCCGGGGCTGCGAGTCATCGCCGCATCGGGCATGGACGCGGAGGTGTCGGCCGCAGCGGCCCGCGTGAAGCGCCTGCTGCTGGGCGGCGAGTCGCCGGGGCGGATCGCCGTGCTGGCCCGCTCGATGGAGAGCTATCGGCCGGCCATTGAACGGGTGTTCCGCCGCGACGGCCTGCCGGTGGCCGCCGCCCCCGCGGTGCTGACGGATGTGCCGGTGATCCGCTTCCTGCTGGACGCGGCGAGCCTGGGCCCGCAGTTCGATTTCCAGCAGGTGCTCGCGGTCGTCAAGAGCAGCTACTTCCGCCCGGCGGCCCTGGGAGACTTCCCGGCCACGGCGGCCGCAGTGGCCGAGATGATCATCCGCGAGGGCAACGTCGTCGAGGGCGCCGCCGCGTACAGCGATGCGGCCCAGCGGCTCGCCCGCCGCATCCGCCCCACCGACGATGACGATGAAGGCACGCTGGAACTGGGGCCGCTGGCGGCGTCGCGTGAGGACATCCTGGCCGCCGGGGCCATGCTGCAGGCGCTCTTCACGCTGGTGGGCGCCGCGGCCGTCGACGCGGCGACGCAAGACGCCGACGCCGCTCACCCGCTGGCGACGCTGGCGGCGGGGCTGCACCTACGGCAGGCGGCCGCGGCGATGGACGACGCCGAGCTGCTCGCCCGCGACCTGCGAGCCTTGGACGCCCTGGGCAAGGCGCTGGGCGCGCTGTCGCCGCCGTGGAGCGACCTGGCCCACCTGCGACAGGCCTTGGCGGCCGTGACCTGCCCGCCGCCGCGCGGCGAGAGCGTGGTGGACGTGCTGGACGTGCTCGACGCCCGCTCGCTGCGGTACCGGCACGTCTTCCTCCTGGGGGCCAGCGAAGGCGAGTTCCCCAGCCGCTTCAGCCAAGGGTCGCTGCTGGGCGAGGCCGACCGCCAGGCGTACGCCCGCCACAACATCGTCCTCGACAGCCGCAGCGACCTGACCAGCCGCGAGATGCTGCTGTTCTACCTCGCCGCCTCGCGGGCCGACGCGCAGCTGACGGTGAGTTACCTGGAATCCGACGCCTCGGGCGCGCCCGGCGCGGCCAGCCCGTTCCTGCTGGCCCTGCTGGAGCCCTTCGGCGGCCTGGCCGCGATGGAACAGACGCCCGCGTTCACGCGGATTCCGCAGGGCCGCTTCATCCCCCCGGCCGAGGAGATCGCCTCGCCGCAGGCGGCCCTGGACGCGGCGATGGCGTACGTGTTCGGCGCCGAGGGCGGCGACGCCCGCGCCTTCGCCTGCGCCGCCGCCCAGCAGGCGCCGCTGCTGGACCGCATCGCCCAGGGGCTGTTCGCCCGCGACCGCCGCTGGCGCAGCGGCCCCTGCGACGCCTACGACGGCCGCCTCAGTGACACCGCCTTGCACGCGGCGCTGGCCGAGCGGTTCGGGCCACAGGCCGTCTACTCCGCCAGCCAGTTGAACACGTATGGCCAGTGCCCGTGGCAGTTCTTCGCATCGTATGTGCTCCATCTGTCGCCGCTGGCCCAGCCGCAGCGCCTGCTGGAGCCCGTCACGCGCGGATCGTTCTGTCACGACGTGCTGTTCACGCTGATGACCGCCCTGGCCCGCAGCCGCGGCACGCCGGTAAAGCTTGCCGACGTGAGCGACGCCGACCTGGACGCGGCGCTGGACGCCGCCATCGAGGAGGAGTCTCGCCGCATCGCCCTGCAGCGGCCGCCGTACCCGGTGCTGTGGGACCTGCAGCGGGCGGGTATGCGGCAGGAACTCCGCCAGTACCTGCGCCTCCAGCGACAGTCGCCCACGGCCGGCGGGGTTCACTTCGAGCTGGGGTTCGGGCTGGGCGAGCGCGTCGTGCCCGAGATGCAGGACCCCGCCAGCAGCGCCGCGCCCGTCGCCATCGACACGCCCGCCGGCAGCATCCTGCTGCGGGGCAAGATCGACCGCCTCGATCGCGCCGGCGCCGGCGCCCGCGAGGGCCTGCTCGTGATCGACTACAAGACCGGCGCCCTGCCCAAACCGGCCGACATCGTCGAGGGACGCAACCTCCAGCTGCCGCTGTACACGCTGGCGGCCGCGACGCTGCTGGGCGCCGACTGCCTGGGCGGGGCGTTCCACCGCATCGGCAAGGCCGACAAGCGCGAGCAGTACTTCGCGGCCGTGAAGCCCGACGGCGGCCAGCTGGTCGCCAACGACAAGTACGAGACGGACTCCGCGGCCGCCATCGCCTCGGCCGCCGAGGCAGTGACGGGCATGCGGAGCGGCCGCTTCGATCTGTCGCCCGCGGGCAAGTGCCCGTCGTACTGCCCGTTCCGACTGATCTGCCACATCTCCGACGCCCGGCGGGCCGTGAAGAACCCGCCGGCCGAGGAGGCCCCGGCATGACGCACGAGATGGAACAGGACCGCGACCTCACGCCCAGCCAGCGCCTTGCCGCACTGGAAAGCGTGGACCGCAACCTGGCGCTTCGCAGCGGGGCCGGCTGCGGAAAGACGCTGGTGCTGGCGCGGCGGTACGCGCAGCTGCTGCTGACGCATGAGGACATGGATGACCCGCTGTCGCACTTCGTGGCCCTGACCTTCACCGACAAGGCCACGCTGGAGATGATCGCCCGCGTCCGCAAGACGCTCATGCAGTACGCCGCCCAGTGCCCCGCCGCCCAGCGCCGCCGCGTACTGGACTGGCTGGGCCAGTTGCCCGAGGCGAGGATCTCGACGATCCACGGCTTCTGCTCGTCGCTGCTCCGCACGCACGCGATCGAGGCGGGGCTGGACCCGGGCTTCGCCGTCTGCCCCGACACGCTGGCCGTGAGCAAGATGCACGCCGACGCCGTCGAGCGGGCCGTGCTGGCGGCCGTGCAGCACCAAGACAAGGACGTGCTGCCGCTGCTGCTGGTGGTGAAGTTCGACCGGCTGATCGAACAGGTGCAGCGGCTGTCGGCCATGAGCACCGCGTGCGACCTGCCGGCCCTGGCCGACGCCGACGCGACCTTCGCCCGCTGGCAGGCTCGCTTGGCCGCGATGCGCAAAGAGGCCTGGCCGCGGTTTGGGGCCGATGACAAGGTCAAGGCCGCCCTGGAGCAGCTGGAGAGCTTCCACTGCGCCGATGACGGCGACAAGCTCTGCGCGCCGCGCGAGCAGCTCGTCGACGGCGTTCGCGGCCTGCTGAAGCGCCGCCAGTACCCGGCCATGGACGACTTCGCTTTCCTGAGCGTTTCCTGCCGCGGCGGGACGGCCGGGGCGTGGGGCTCCAAGGAAACCGCCCAGGCCGTGCGCGACGCGATAAAGTCGCTCTGTGCCGCCGTCGAACCCTACGTGCCCCTGGCCGAGGACCTGGGAGAGGGCGATCGCCAGGCGGCGGAGATGCTCGCGGTGCTGGCGAGGCTGGCGTTACAGGCGAACGAGCTGTTCGCCGCCCGCAAGCGTGAGCAGGGCGTGCTGGACTTCGACGACCTGCTGGAGCAGACGGGCCGGCTGATCGAGAACCATCCCGCCGTCGCCGCCGCGGCGCGGAAGCAGATCGAGCAGCTCCTGGTCGACGAGGCGCAGGACACCGACGCCTTCCAGATCCGCCTGCTGGAGCGGCTGATCTTCGGCCTCCAGGCCGGCGACGCGCTGCCCGAGGGCAAGCTGTTCATCGTGGGCGACGCCAAGCAGAGCATCTACCGCTTCCGCGGGGCCGAGGTGAGCGTGTTCGAGGCCCTGTGCTCGCGCCTGGGCAAGGACAACCAGGAGAGCCTGCGCGACTCGTTCCGCACGCACGCGGCCGGCACGACGTTCGTCAATCACCTGTTCGCCCCGCTGATGGGCGAGGGCTACGAGCCCACGGCCGCCCACCGCAAGGAACTGCCGCCGCAGGAGTCGGTCGAGATCATCCTGGCGACGTCCAGCAGGGAGATCGAGATCACCGATGCCGCGTCGGCCTCGCGGGCGCAGGCGGCCGTCACGGCCGAGCGGATCGCGCGGATGGTCGAGGCCCGCCAGCGGCTGGTGTGGGATCGCGGCGCGAAGGCGTGGCGGCCGGCGGAGTACCGCGACGTGGCGATCCTGTTCTCGCGGATGACCAGCAGCCTGGACTACGAGAGCATGCTCGCCCGCCGCGGCGTGCCGTACTACGTCGTGGGCGGCACGGGCTTCTTCCGCCAGCAGGAGGTGTTCGACCTGCTCAACGCGCTGGCCGCCATCGACAACCCGTTCGACGACCTCAGCGTGATCGGCGTGCTGCGAGGCAGCCTCTTCGGGCTCGACGACGACGCGCTGATGCACCTGGCCGCGCGGTGCCAGCCGCCCTACCTGCCCGCCATCGCCGCCGCGGACCTGGCCGGCATGGACGGCCGCATGGCCGCCGCCGCCCGGCGCGCGTGCCAACTGGTGCAGTCGCTGCACGCGAGGAAGGACGCCCTCGGCATCGACGAGCTCATCGAGCACGTCCTGGATGCCACGGGCTACCGCGCGATGCTGCTGTCGCAGTTCAACGGCAAGCGGATGGCCGGCAACGTGCAGCGGCTGACCGAGCTGGCCCGCGCGGCCTCGCGCGACAAGATGTCGCTGGCGGGGTTCCTCTCGCAGATGAACGAGCAGGTCATCGACGAGTCCCGCTACGAGCAGGCGGCCGTCGCCAGCGAAGCGCAGAACGTCGTGCGGCTGATGACGGTGCACAAGGCCAAGGGCCTGGAGTTCCCGATCGTGGTGCTGCCGGACCTCAATGCGGGGCGCCGCGGCGTGTCGGCCGACATCCTCTGCCGCTGGGACTGGGGCGTCGCGGCCAAGGTGCCCGCACCGCAGGACGACGAGGCGGCCCAGACCGCCCAGCCGCTGTCGTATCGCCTGGCCAAGACGGCGGAGAACGAGGACCTCGCGGCCGAGGACATCCGCCGGCTGTACGTGGCGATGACGCGTCACCAGGACCACCTCGTGCTGATCGGGGCGGACCTGCGGACCAAGACCGGCGAGATCGCCGACACGAGCGGGTACCTGGCGATGCTCGACCGCCAGCTGAACTTCTCGGCCGCGATCGCCGATGGCACGCTGCCATACGGGCGCTTCAAGGCGGCGGTGTACCACGTGGCGGCGAAGGCGCCGCGCCCGACCCGCCGCGACAAGAGCGCGGGCGAAGAGCTGCTGGATACTGCCACCACGCCGGCGGAACTGGCCGCGGGCCTGCTGAAGCTGCCCGCCGCGGCCGACGGCACGCTGCCGCTGCTGGGCCCGCTTCCGGCAACGGCGGCGAGGGTCGAGCTGGCGGCCACCGCGCTGGGTGACTTCGAGTATTGCCCGATGTACTACCGCTGGCAGCAGGAGCTGCGGGTGCCCGTGCCGTGGGCGGGGCCGCTGACGCCCCCGCCGCCCGGGGCCCCGCGCGAGCCGCTGGATCCGGCCAGCATGGGCACGCTGCTGCACCGCTGCATGGAGTTGCTGGACTTCGCCGCGCCCCAGCCGGCGGCGGCGCTGGCGGCCCAGGCGGCCGCGGAGATGGAGCTTGGCGCCGAGGCCATCCCCGCCGTCAGCGCGATGCTGGAGGACATGATCGCCCGCCTGGCCAAGCAGCCGCTGGGGGGGCAGCTGGCGACGGCGCGGCGGCGGCTGGCGGAGCTGGAGTTCGTCTCGCGGACGCCCCAGGCGACGCTGCGAGGAAAGATCGACCTGCTCTTCCAGGACCAGGGGGGCACGTGGCACATCGTGGACTACAAATCCGATCGCGTCGGCGAGGAGGGCCTCGAGGTGCACGCGCGGCGGTACGAACTGCAGATGCAGATCTACGCCGAGGCCGCCTGGCGGTACCTCCGCGCGGCCGGCGAGGGCGAGGGCGTGGCCGACATCACGCTGTACTTCCTCCGCACCGGCGCCTGCCACGTGCAGGCTCTGACGCCCGCAGGCATCGAGCAGGCCCGCGCCCGCCTGGCCGACCTGGCCACCCGGCTGACCATCGCCCGCCGCAGCGGCCAGTTCGACCGCTGCCACCGCGAACACTGCGGGTATTGCATGTACCGCGAGTATTGCCAGAAGAGCCACGGCGAGGCGTGATGGCGGCGAGCCAGCTAGTAGTCCTTCATAATTGAATCTGGGAGTAAGGCTTTGGCGGCGGCTTGCCGTTCAGCGCTGTCAAGCCGGGTGACGCCCTGGGGATTCTACAGCGCCGAACGGCAAGCCGCCGCCTGACGCAGTCACACACTCGATTGTGATGAACTACTAGGCAGGAACCCTGCCGCGATGAGGTGTCACCGCCCGTCGCGTGCCGTCCACCGCAAGGGGCGGCGGCGAGGCTTGGCTGGCGGAGACAGGAAGGCCGCAACCCGGGATGATTATTTCGCGGTGGCTTTGGTGAAGTCTTCCTTCGAGGCCAGTTCACCCTTGAGCCAGTACCGCGTCTGCGTGAGCTGGCCGTTCTCGTCGAACTGCCGCTCCTGGCCATGCAGCATGTCGTTGACGTAGCTGGTCTCGCGCTTGATCTTGCCGCTGAGGTAGTATTCCTTCACCGTGCCCTGGAGGAGGTTGTCCTTGTACTCAGAGACGCGCTTGGGCTTCTTCTCCGCCGGCCAATATTCGGTCTGCGTGCCGTTGCGCTTGTCGTCCTTCATCGTGCATTCGCGGATGAGGTCGCCGTTGCGGTCAAAGGAACGGGCGGGGCCGGCCGCGACGCCATTGGCGTACGTCGTCTCGGTCTGCACCTTGCCGTCGGCGAAGTACATCCGCCGGATGCCCTCGATCTTGCCGTTCTTCCAGGGGATTTCCTGGCGGCCGCTGCCTTCGAGCACGATCTCGTTGCCGTCCCGGACGCCTGCGTTCCAGGGCACGGTCCGCAGGAGGCGGCCATGCATGTCGAACCACGACTGCTCGCCATGATTGCGGCCGTTGGCGTCGATGGGCACGATGGAGCGGATGAAGAGATTGAGCCCCTCGTACGCGGGGTGGTTGCTGACGAAATCGCCGATGGTGACGCGGGCCTTGGTGTCGCTATCCTTGCCCAGCACCTTGCGGAGCGTGGCGGTGACGCGTTTCTCGTTGAACGTGGCGAAGCCCAGCGGCTCCAGCGGGGTCTTGAGGTCCAGCACGAGGACACGGTCGTTGGGCTCGGCGTCGAAACTGGCGGGGCTGGAGGTGGCCGCTTTCTGCCCCAGCGCCACGGCGCCGACGATCAGCACCGCTGCCATGCACGCGCACAGGGCAGTCAGGCGGGCGGCCGCGCCCGATGCGAAGCCGAGGCCCGGGCGTGAGTCGCGGGCATTGCCATTATTACCGTGCATTACTTCTTCTCCGGCCCTGCGGCGGGGGTCAATACGTCGGCGTCGGTCGCGCCGTAGAGCAGGCGGAAGCTGTGGGCCGGGATGAACAGCGGGCCGTAAATCTCCTGACCACCCCTGGACGAGGCCAGGGTCACATATCCGCTGTCTTCCATATCCATCAGGTGCGGGTTGGGCGTCCTGCGGTCGCCGGGGCTGGAACTGCGGGCGAGGGACTTGGAAGCCCAGTCGCTGTCGGCCGGGATCCCGGGGAAATCCCACGTGCCGATGACCGCCCCGGCCGTGATGCGGTTGGGGCCGCCGAAGACGCGGGCGACGTTGAGGACGTAGAGCTGCTGGCGGACGGGGACGTCGGTCTCGTTCACGACCAAAATCATCGCCTGCGTGCCCTTCTTGCCGGCCGGGGCGCTGCGACGCCAGACGGACGTGAACACGCGGGCCATCGGGTCTTCGGCGGTGATGCTGAAGGCGTCCTTGCCCGTGAAGGGCTCGCCGTAGCGGATGAATTCGCGGCTGCGCCAGTACGGCAGGTAATCGGTCTTGCCATCGGCTTCGAAGTAGCCGAACTGCGTCAGGGCGGCCATCACCTTGGCCGCCAGCGCCTTGTGCGCGACGGTCGCGGCGTCCAGGCCAATGTCGTTCAGCAGCGCCCGCCCGATGGCCATGCGGTCGAGGGCGTCGCTCTGGCCGGGGCGGATGAGCTTGCCCGAATTCGTGCTCAGCCAGGCCGGCAGGCTGGTGTGTGTGCCGGCGAGGTAGCGGAACAGCGGCGTGGGGTAGGTCTCGGCCAGCGTGCTGGCGGCCGAGGCGGCGTCGCCGCCGGCGATGCCCTGCAACTGGGCGGCCGAGGCGAGCGACTCATACACGCTGGCAGCGTCGGCGCGAACAACGCCCTTGTCGCCCGTTCGGCCGGCGGCGGTCAGCGGCGCGGCGGCGCCGGTCTTTCCGGCGAAGGGCAGTTCCTGCCAGGCGGCCTTGCGGAAGCCCAGCGGGCGGGCGGCGGCGGGATGCGTCAGCAGCATGAAGGCGACCGTCTTCTCGCCGTCGAGCTTGGAGGCCTTGTTGACCAGGAGGGCCTTCCAGGTGAGCAGGCCGTCCTTGTCGCGGATCAGGAGCATGGTGGCGGCAGCGGGGTCGACGACCCAGCCGGCGTCGCCGGCGGCCAGGAACGTCCAGCCGCGATCGCCGTTGCCGAAGAACATGTGCGGGACGACGCCGGGCGCGCCGCGGCTGATGGCGGGCTTGCGGGCCGGGCCGGAGGTGGGCATGGTGGCAGGTGCGGTGGCCGGTGCGGGCGTCGGCGTGGGCGCGGCGGCGACGGCCTTGCCGTTGCCCCAGACGACGCCTTCGTCGGCGGCCAGGGCGTAGTCATCGGAGGCGAAGGGCAGCGCCTTGGCGTCGGCCCCAGCGCCGGCGATGACGGTGTCGACCGCGCCGGCGATGTCCATGACGACGGCGAGCGAATCGACCGCCCCGCCGCCGTAGGTGATCTTCACGCTCATCGCGCCGTCCTTGGCGTAGCGGGCCTCGACGGTGGCGCTGACGCCCGCGCCGGCCACCTTGGCCGTGCTGACGGCGACGTCATTTTCCATCGCCACCTTGGGGGCCTCGGCGGCCACCAGGGCGACGGTCTTGCCGCCGGCGATGGCTTCCAGCCGCATCGGAGCGCGAAGCTGGGGCCCGCGGCCGACGAGGGCGAGGTCGGCGTCGGCAGGCTTGGGGCCTCGCTTTTCCAGCGGCATCTCATAGGTCTCAGCCTTGATCTGGATCTGCTGCGGCAGGCCGCTGTCCCCCTGCACGAAGACGTGCCGGGGCGTGACGATGGCGTTGGGCTCCAAGCGGAACGGCGCCGGCGTCGCCGCCGGGGCGGCCAAGGCCACAGACGCACACGCGATTACGGCCAACATACTAACGAGGGCTATCTTCATGAGACTCTCCGGTCTGTTCTGCTCAGTCCATCTTCCACTACCACCTACTGCCTACGACCTACGACCTTCTGCCTACGACCTTCTACTCGCTGACGGCCGTCAGGACCCGGAAGTCGTGATACGGCACGAATACCGGGCCGTAGGTCTCGGCCTTGGGATCGGCCTTGGCGACCACGTCGCCGGTCTCCAGGTCCATCAGGACGGTGGCGTCGGCGTCGGTCTTGTTGATCGTCTGCCACCATTCCTTCAGGGCGTCGGGGATCTTGTTATTCCCCTGCACGGTCGCGGCCTTGAGCGTGTTAGGCCCGCCCATGACGCGTGCAGCGTCGAGCACCTTCAGGGGCAGTTCAACGGGCTTGTCGCTCTCGTTCATGATCACAAACAGCGTCTGCGTGCCCTTGCCGCTGGGCGTGGGCCGGCGATAGACGGTGATGTAGACCTGGCTCTCGGAGGCGGGCTTGTCGCCGATCGCCGCGTACTTCTCGATCCGCCAGAAGGGCAGCTTCTCAACGCCGGAGTCCTCGAACAGGCCCCAGCCGGCGAGGCGACTCAGCAGGCGCGAGGCCTGCTCGCGGTGGTGGATGATGCCGTGGGCGCCCGAGGGCATCAGGCCGATGTCGTTCAGCAGGGCGCGGCCCATGTGCTGGCGGTCGAGCCGCTTGTCGTCGCCGGCCTTGGCGTCGGTGGCGTCGGCGGCGATGCATGTCAGCAGGCCCGACCAGTTGTGGGCCATGTAACGGAACAGCGAGTTGGGGAACTGCGTGACCTGGTCGACCTCGAACGAGCGGTGCTGCGCGCCGCACTCCTCCACCAGCATGGAGCTCCAGATGCAGGATTCCAGCATGGTCGATGCGTTGTTGCTCCAGGTGTGCTGGCGCTGGGGCACGTTGTTGATCGTGCTGACGCGGGCCAGCCGCTTGTAGTGGTTCCGCATGTACCGCGTGAGGAAGCCGCTCTGCCAGGGGATCTCGTTGGAGTCGATCGTGTTGGCGTCGCGGAAGTAGGCGTTGCCCGTGGCGACGTTGTTGCTGCGGCCAAAGCCGACGGGCCAGTACTCATCCATCCACCACCCGACGCGCCGGCCCACGCGGATCTGGCGCTCGAAGAGGTAGGTCGCCTTGTCTTCCCAGGTCTGGTCCATCTCGGCGCAGCAGTTGCTCTGCACGTTGCGCCACTTGCCGTACCGCATGTACGGGCCCTCTTCCTGGCGATAGGCGGCGGCCTGCTCGTCGGAGAGTTCCTTGGGCGCGCCCGTCGCCTCGCGAATGCGGGCCTTGAGGTACGCCTCGGGCAGGTCGTAGGGCTCGATCGCGTAGCCCGCCGCCCAGCTCTTGCCGCCGTAGTAGTGCCACATCGTGTTGCGGTAGTTCTTGGGCTTGGGCTTGGCCGGGTGCGTCAGGATGGAGAACTCCACCGTCCGCTGGCCGCTCACCTGCACGGCATGGTTCACGAACTGGACGCTCCAGGTGACCTTGCCGGCCTTATCGCGCTCCAGCTGCATGGCCGAGCCTTCCTTGTTCAGCATGAAGCCCCGGTCGCTGTCGCAGAAGTACGTGAACGCCCGGTCGCCGTTGCCGAACCAGAACCAGGGAACAAAGCGGCTGCGGAACAGCTCCATGTGCGTTTGGGTCGAGTCCCAGACGACGCCTTCCTTGTTGGGCAGCGTGCACTCCCACACGTCGGCGCCCGTCATGCCGCCATTGCCGGTGTCCGACAGCATCAGGTCCACCGCGCCGTCGACAGGCATGACCAGTTCGAGGCGCTCGATGCTGGCCGGGCTGGCTGCGCCGTAGACGAAGCGGCAGTGCATCGTTCCGTCGCAGTCGTAGCGGGTGACCAGTTCGCCGTCCAGCGGGCCGATCTTGAGCGTCGAGGTGTATTCCACCTCGCTCTTCCACTGGCGGGTGATCTTGGCCGGCGAGGCGGCCTGAGCGACGACGGGCTTGCCGTTGATGACCGCGCGGATCTCCATGGCCGAACGCAGCTGGGGCCCGCGGCCCAGTTCCAGCAGGTCGGCGGGCGAGATCGCGGCGCCCTTTCGCTTCTCCAGCGGCAGGTCGCGGCTGTCGGCCTTGATGTCGATCTGCGCGGGCAGGCCCACGGGCGAGACGGTGATCTTGTGCTTGAGCATGTCCAGCGCGCCGCCGGCCAGCTGGATCGGCGTATACGGGTCCCAGCACACGTCGTCCAGGCCGATCTTGTTGTTCATCCACGGCTCGACCTTGTAGACGAAGGGGGCGGCATTGCGGCCGTCGCTGATGCGATCGCTGTTGCGCTCGCCGACGATCCGCATGTTCTGATCGAACAGCAGCAGCGAGATCTGGTACGACTCGCCGTCGACCAGTTCGGGCAGGTTGGCCTCCAGGCAGGCGAAGGCGGTGGTGATCGGGCACTTGATCTCCTTGATCACCGTCTCGTCGCCGTCCTTCCGCATGATGGCGAGCTTGACTTCCTTGGCCGTCTTCACTTCTTCGCTGGCCCCGTGGATGCCGCGGTCGACGGTCGCGGTGAGGCGCTTGTTGTAGGCCGAGAAGCTCCACGTGAAGTCGAAGTCGCGCTTCGGCGGGCGGAGGTCCTTGATGGAGTCGATGCGGCGGTCGCGGAAGGAGACGCTCTTGTCCACGAGCTTCGACTCGCCCGTCTGGGGGTCGACGATCTGCTTCTGCCCGCCCTGCGCGCCGCCCTCCATCGAATGGAAGCGGATCAGGCGGGTGCGGAACAGCGTCTTGGCCGGCGTGCCGGCCGACCGCACGTCGAACCACAGCACGTTGCCCTCGGTGCTGATGCCCGGGAGGCTCTTGCGGAGGCGAAGCTCCTTCACCTCGCCAGGCCGCAGTTCCAGCAGGCCCTCCTTGAGATCAGGCGAATCGTAGCTGGAGTAGACCAGGCCTTCGGCGTTTTCGACGAAGAAGCCCAGGCGAACGGTCTCCGACTGCGTGTTGTGATTCTTCAGCGTCAGGCGGACGTCGATCACGTCCTCCAGGATCGGGCCCAACTCGTTGATCTGGAAGCTGACGGCCTTGGAGTCGAAGACCAGCTGCGTCTTGGTGGTGTTCCAGCAGTGGTTGTCGAAGGCGTTGAAAAACGTGCCGTTGCCGCCGATGCCGCGGACCAGCCACGTGCGGTAGACCGTGCCGTCCGGCGGCGGGATCGTCACCAGCGGCTGGCCGTTCTGGTCCTTGCCCGTGTAGTTGCCGGTGAGCATGCTCTTGAAGGGGATGGCGTACTCGATCACCCACCGCTTATCGGTGACGCTGGAACGGACGATGGCATTGGACTTCCACGTCAGGTCCTGGCCGCCCTGCTGGGACCAGTACCAGTCGACGATGGTGTTGATGGGGTTGACGTCCCAGCGCAGCAGGCCCAGCTGGAAGCCCTTGTCGATCTTGTCATACGGGCGAATCTCGAGTTCGGTGTGGTCGTCCCACAGCGCACCGTACTGCGGATGGCTGAGCACGTCGGGGAAACGCCCCTGGGCCTTCAGCCACGACGCCTCGGGATACACCGGGGAGGTGAAGCAGAAGTAGAGGTTCTCCTTGTCGTACATCGTGTAGACCTGGAGTTGCGTCTCGATGGGGGCCATGAAGCGGAAGTCGTTCTGGGCGTAGTCGTACCAGAACCCCGAGAGGCTGGAGGCGTCCTGCCACTCGCCCTCGCCCATGACGCCGTCGATGGTGGGCGCCTTGGACGCCGGCGGCACGCGGAGCAGCGGCGTATCGACCGTCGCCGCCTCGCCGTAGGAAGTGGGCGTCTCGACCGCACCGGCCGCGCCCGCCACGATCATCACCGCCGCACATGCCCAACCGAATGCACGAAGATTCATCATGCCTGTGTCTCCTGACCTTAAATACAACCACAGGTCCGGGAGCGGGTTTTGCGGCAGTTGCAGACTGGGAAGATATTTCAGCCCCGCTCCCCCAGGGAGAGGTCGGGCCGCAAGGCCCCGGTGAGGGTGAGGCGAGGGCCAGAATCTTTTCGACAACCTCCGCGGCCATACGCAATTGGGAATCAGGCAGGCGTTTCATGGCATTTGTGCGGAGACGGGCGTAAAATTGGCCGGTCTTAACCGGGGATGCACCGAATGCGCTTCATCTATTGCGAAAGGTCGCACTATGTCGAATGGCAATCCGCAGGCAGTGACGAACCAGCACGCGGCCAAGCAGACTCCGATGCAGCGGTACCGCCGCGCCGCGGACTTCCTGGCGGCGGCACAGATCTATCTCCGCTCCAACTTCCTGCTGGAGCGACCGCTGGAACCTAAGGACATCAAGGACCGGCTGCTGGGGCATTGGGGAACCGCGCCCGGTATCAACCTTATATATGCTCACCTGAACCACCTTATCCTTCGCACGCAGGCCAGCGTGCTGCTGGTGACCGGCCCGGGGCACGGGGCGGCGGCGAACCTGGCCAACATGTACCTCGACGGCTCGCTGGGGGAGTTCTACCCCGAACTGACGCTGGACGGCAAAGGCCTGGGCGAGTTCGTGCACCGGTTCTCCTGGCCGGACGGTTTCCCCAGCCACCTCAACCCCGCCCTGCCGGGCGTGATCCACGAGGGCGGCGAGCTGGGTTACGCCCTGGCCACCAGCTTCGGGGCCGTGCTGGACAACCCTGACCTCATCGCCGCCTGCATCGTCGGCGACGGCGAGGCCGAGACCGGCCCGACGGCCACGGCGTGGCACAGCACGAAGTTCCTCGACCCCGTCGGCGATGGCGCGGTCCTGCCGATCCTGCACCTCAACGGCTTTAAGATTTCCTCCCCCACCATCTTCGGGGCCATGACGGAGCAGGAGCTCGACACCCTGTTCCGCGGCTATGGCTGGGCCGTGCGGACCGTAAACTACACCGACGCGCTGGACGAGCACATGCAGGATGCGTTGGACTGGGCGTACGGCGAGATTTGCAGGATCCAAACCGCCGCCCGCCAGGGCTCCCCCATCCCCCGCCCCGCCTGGCCGATGATCATCCTGCGGACGCCCAAGGGCTTCGGCGGCCCCAAGGAGATCGACGGCAAGCCCATCGAGGGCTCCTTCCGCTCGCACCAGGTGCCGGCCAAGGACCTCAAGACCAACCCGCAGCACCTGCAGATCGTGGAGTACTGGCTGCGGTCGTATCACCCCCAGGAGCTGTTCGATGCCGAAGGCCGCCCGGCGGCCGACATCCTCGAACAATGCCCCCGCGGCCCGCTGCGGATGGCCATGAACCGCCACACCTTCGGCGGCGACATCCGCGTCCCGCTCCGCATGCCCACCACCTGCAGCACCGAGGTGCAGATCACCGGCCGCGGCCAGACGGTCCTCAGCGGCATGGAGAAGCTGGGCGAGTACCTCCGGCTGCTGATGGACAAGAACCAGCTCGCCCGCAACTTCCGCATCTTCTGCCCCGACGAGCTGGAGTCCAACCGCCTGGGCGAGGTGCTCAAGATGACCGACCGCCAGTTCAACTGGCCCATCCCGCCCAACAGCGAACACCTCGCCACCAGCGGCCGCGTGATGGAGGTGCTGTCGGAGCACAACTGCCAGGGCTGGCTGCAGGGCTACCTGCTGACGGGCAGGCACGGCCTGTTCCCCTGCTACGAGGCATTCGTGACGATCGTCGACAGCATGATGGCGCAGTACGCCAAGTTCCTCAAATCCTCCGGCGAGGTGGCGTGGCGAAAGCCGATCTCGTCGCTGAACTACCTGCTGACCAGCGAGGCGTGGCGGCAGGACCACAACGGCTACTCGCACCAGGGGCCGGGCTTCATCAACACGCTGCTGACGCGCAAAGGCCACACGTACCGCATCGCCCTGCCGCCCGACGCCAACTGCCTGCTGTCGGTGGTGGACCACTGCCTGTCGAGCACCGACCTGATCAACCTCATCATCGCCGGCAAGCAGCCCATGCCCCAGTGGCTCAGCATGCCCGAGGCCATCGAGCACTGCCGCGCGGGCGCGTCAGTCTGGCCGTGGGCGTGCACCGGCGACGGCGAGGACCCCGAGGTCGTGCTGTGCGGCTGCGGCGACAGCCTCATGCTGGAAGTGATGGCCGCGGCCGACCTGCTGCGGCAGGACGCCCCTGCCTGGCGCGTGCAAGTGGTGAACGTGGTGAGGCTGCTGGTGCTGGGCATCCCGCAGAAGTACCCGCCGGGCATGACCGAAGACCAGTTCCAGCGGCTGTTCCCGCTGGATGTGCCCGTGGTGTTCAACTTCCACGGCTACACGGCGGCCATCAAGCAACTGCTTTGGGAGCGGCCCGGCCAGAGCCGTTTCGACATCAACGGCTATCGCGAAGAAGGCACGACGACCACGCCGTTCGACATGCTGGTCCGCAACCGCTGCAGCCGCTACCACCTGGTGATGCAGGCCGCACAGAAGATGGCCACGCGCAACCCCAGGATCGGGTCCAAGTGCGAGCAGGTCATCCGCAAGTACCAGCAGAAGATCCGAGACCACCGCACCTTCATCGACCGCGAAGGCTTCGACCCGCCGGAGATCACCAACTGGCGGTGGAACGGATGAAGAAGAAACGGAAAAGCTTCAGCAGGGATGAAGAGGATAAACGCGGATAAGAGGAAAACAGCTGCAAGACAGAGAAGAAAGCTCAGGCGGCCGCGGGATCACTGTGTTTTCATTCTTCTCTTTATCCCTCTTTATCCTCTTCATCCCTGCTGATGCTTCTTCTTCTGTCTTCTTCTGGAATTTGGCCGGCGTCTGGTCTCTAATGTCGCCATGGGAAAGATCACCAAGCGGATTGTGTTCGGCGCGTTGATGCTGGTGCTGCTGACGGCGCTGCTGCTGGCGGACCGCATGACCGAGGGCGTGTACCTCGCTGGGCGAAACTATCCCGGCCTGATCCTCATGGTGATGATCGGGCTGATGGCATACGTCGCCTTCGGCGAGATGTCCCGCCTGGCCGGCGGCGCGGGCGTCAAGACCCTCCGCTCCGGCGGCCTGGCCGCCACGATCCTGCTGATCGTCGCGCCTATGTGGACGACCGCCCTGCATAATCCCAACGCCTTCTTCGTGCCTGAGATGGCCTTCGTGGGGCTGGGCGTGGCGCTGGTCTTCGCCGAGCAGATGATCCGCCACCGCAAGCAGGACGCCATCCGCCAGCTCGCCTGCACGCTGCTGACCGTCGCCTATATCGGCGGCTGCGGGGCCGCCATCCTGTGGCTGCGACTGCTGTACGGCATCGAGGTGCTCGTGCTGTTCCTGGTGGCGGTGAAGTGCACCGACATCGGCGCGTTCTTCACCGGCACAGCCATCGGCAAGCACAAGATGATCCCGTGGCTGTCGCCCGGCAAATCGTGGGAAGGACTCGCCGGCGGCGTGGTCTTCGCCGCGGTCATCACGCTGCTGGTGCGATGGCTGCTGCGCGTCGAGATGGGCGTGACGCAGACGATCATCTTCGCCGTCGTCCTGGGCCTGATCGGCCAGTTCGGCGACCTGTGCGAGAGCCTGCTGAAGCGATCGGCCGACCTGAAGGATTCGGGCGCGCTGGTGCCCGAGTTCGGCGGCATCCTGGACATGATCGACTCGCCGCTGATCGCCGCCCCCGCCGCCTTGTTCCTGCTGCCGGCGCTGGTGTGAGCGGGCGAAGGGAGCCTGGGGAACCGTGCCGAAGTTTGCCTGCCAAAGTCGGGCATCGTGATGGGTGGGGGCCTTCCTGCCTCCGGCAGCAAGCCCAGGCCGCAGCCAACCCAAAATGCTTCCGGCCGCCTTGTTGAACCCCACCCCGGCCGCCCATAGAATCTTGCATATGAAAAACACTATCAACCTGTCGATCCTGGCGGTGTTCGCGTGTCTGGTGACAGCGGCCGGCTGCGGGCCCAACGTGGGGTACGTGGTCAAGCCCATCCCCCACGATGAGCGGCTGGTGGAGACGACCATCGCCTCGGATCCGGGCATGTGGATCTCCGACAAGATCGCCGTCATCGACGTCGACGGCCTGATCATGAACCAGCGCATGGGCATGCTGGGCCTGGACGACAACCCCGTCACGCTCTTCGTCGAGAAGGTGGACATGGCCCAGGCCGACCCGTCGGTCAAGGCCGTGGTGCTGCGGATCAACTCCCCCGGCGGCGGCGTGACGGCCAGCGACATCATGCACCGCCGGCTGGTGGAGCTCAAGGCGGCCCGCAAGATCCCCGTGGTCGCCATCATCGAGGACGTGGGCGCCAGCGGCGGCTACTACATCGCCTGCGCGGGCGACACGATCATGGCCCACCCCACGGCCATCACCGGCTCCATCGGCGTGATCGTGCAGACCTTCAGCATCCACAACACCCTGGACAAGATCGGCGTGCAGGTGCGCGCCGTCACCAGCGGCCCGCGCAAGGACATGGGCAGCCCGCTGAAGCCTCTCAACGAGGAAGACACCGCCGTCATCCAGGGCATGGTGGAGAACTTCTACAAGCACTTCATCGAGGCCGTGCAGGCCGGGCGGCCCAAGCTCAAGGCCGAGCAGATCATCAAGCTCGCCGACGGCAGGGTCTATACGGCCGATCAGGCCAAGGAGAATGGCCTGATCGATGACATCGGCTACATGCGCGACGCCCTGGCCCTGGCCAGGAAGATGGGGCACATGAACCGCGCCAAGGCCGTGATCTACGGCCGTCCCTGGGGCTACCGCCCCAACGCCTACGCCGCCAGCGGCAGCGGCGAGCCCAGCGTCGGCACGCAGGTGAACCTGGTGAACATCTCCGCCCCCGAGCTCATGCGCCTCGCCAGCCCCCAGTTCCTCTACCTCTGGACACCGGGGCTGTAAAGCGAACTGATCTTCAGGCATGGTCACTTCAGTGATCCATGTCTCGCAGAACGTGCATCGCGTTCACTCCCCGCTCGTCGTGCCCGCAATGATCTTCTTCGCCTTGGCGATGAGTTCGACGAATTCCTTGCGATAGCCGCCTTTGTCGGCTCCGCAGCTGGAGGAGGCAGACTCGGCCACGGCGTCCAGCGTGTAGCTGCCCTTGTAGCGGCTGTCGCAAAGGACCATGCCGAACGCTGCCACCGAGGCGGCGAACCGGAAATCCTCCGACGCCTGCGACATCGTCTTGCCCTCGTCCCGCACGCCGCGCGACAGCAGCGTGCTCTTGTCGCCATCGGGCTGCTTGTAGCGAACCTTCACAGTCAGCAGTTCGTCCGTCTTCGCCGCCGGGACGCCCATGTCCGTCGCGGGCTGCTGATACTTCAGCACATCGACCTCCGGCAGGTCCAGCTTCTCCCCCGGCAGGACGATCTCGTACATCGCCGTCACGGTGTGGCCGGCGCCGATCTCGCCCGCGTCCTTCTTGTCGTCATTGAAGTCCTCGCTCCGCAGCATGCGGTTCTCATAGCCGATCAGCCGATAGGCCTGCACCTTGGCGGGGTTGAACTCCACCTGGATCTTCACGTCTTTGGCGATCGTGATCAGCGTGCCCGCCAGCTGCTCGACCAAGGCCTTGCGGGCCTCGGCCGCGTCGTCGATGTAGGCGTAGTTGCCGTTGCCCTTGTCGGCGAGCTTCTCCAGCGTCGAGTCCTTGAGATTGCCCATGCCGAACCCCAGCACCGACAGGAACACGCCCGTCTTGGCGTTCTTCTCGACAAGCTCGACCAACTCGCTCTGGTTGGTCGTGCCCACGTTGAAGTCGCCGTCGGTGCACAGCACCACGCGATTGGCGCCGCCGCGGATAAGGTTGTCCACGGCCACCTTGTACGCCAGGCGGATGCCCTGTCCGCCGTTGGTCGAGCCGCCCGCGCTGAGGTTGTCCAGCGCCTCGTTGATCTTCTCGTGCCGGTCGCCCGTGATGCTCGGCAGCACCAGGCCCGACGAGCCCGCGTACACCACGATGGCCACGCGGTCGTTCTCGGTCAACTGCCCCACCAGCATCTTCATGCTGCTCTTGACCAAGGGCAGCTTGTTAGCCTGGTTCATCGAACCCGACACGTCGAGCAGGAAGACCAGGTTCAGCGGCGGGCGTTTCTCGCTTGCGATCTCGCGGCCCTTGAGGCCGATCCGCACCAGCCGATGGCCGCTGGCCCAGGGGCAGGAGGCAGCGTCGATGTTGATCGAGAACGCCTCGCCCTCTGCCGGCGACGGGTAGGTGTACGGGAAGTAGTTGACCATCTCCTCGATGCGGACCGCGCCCTTGGGCGGCCGCTGGCCCCGCGTCAGCATGCGCCGCACATTGGAGTAGGATGCCGTGTCCACGTCGATCGAGAACGTCGACAGCGGGTTGGCCGCAGCCCGGAGGAACGCGCCGTCTTCGCCGTGGTCGTACGCCTCGGTATTGAACTCGCCGTCGCTAAACCCCTTCATAGCCGCCTCGCCGTGGGGTTGCTCCTTCTCAGCGAGAGATGTCAGCGCAAAGGCGCCGGCAATCTTGCTTCCAGACGATGGACCGGCCGCACCCGAGGCGTCGTGCGCCGCCGCGGTGCCCTTGCCCGCTCGCGCTGCGGCTGGCGCCTCACGCGGAGTGAGACCGACCACGTGCTCCTGCGACTTGGTCCTGCTGGCGCTGCCGGCGGGGGGAGAACTATCGCGCTCCGCCTCGAGTTTGGCCTTCTTCCCGCGGTACTCCACGCTCGAGGGCGCGACGGCGACCTCAATCTCGTTCTGCTTCACGCTGTTCCTGGCGGTGGAGAAGCTCATGGGGATCACAATGGCCCCGATGACGCATGCCGCGGCCAGGCTGCCGGCGAACCACAGCCAGCGGGCCGCGCGCGGCGAGCGCATTTTGCGCGGCGCGAAGTGGATCGGCTGCGACGCCGCCGCCGGCGCGACCTCTTCGCCCGTCGGCAGCGGCTCTGCCGCCAGTGCCCCTTCGAGCATCTCGGCCGTGCGTCGGATGCCCTCGACCTCCCTCTGCAACTCTGCCGAGGCGGCGACCTCTCGTTCCACGTCCTGGCGCTGCTGCCCCTCCAATTCCCCAAGGGCATACGCGGTCAATCTCGGATCGTCTTTGGTGATATTCATGATGAACCTCATAGGGCCGGCGCGGCACCCGTGCCGAACTGCGCGCGGATGCTGGCGATGGCGGTGTGAATCAGGAACCCCACGTTGCTGGCCGACAGGCCGGTAATCTCGGCGATCTGGCGGTACTTGAACCCCTCCTGGAACCGCAGGCGGATGACCTCCTGCCGGTTGGCCGGAAGCGTCTGGAGGATCCTCATCGCCGCACTGGCCAAGTCGCGATGCTCCGCCGCTTCCGCCGGGCCCATCGCGGGGCTGGCTTGATGGACCTCGTTGTCGCTCAAGGTGGTCATGCGATCATCCTTTCTGCGGACGTCGATGGCGCGGTTGCGGCAGACCGTGAACAGCCACTGCGCCAGTCGGGCATCCTCCGGCGGAGGCGAGGCGGCGCAGAGGCGCGCGAATACTTCCTGCACGACATCCTCGGCGCTGTGCTCGCTGCCGGCGATCCGGCGCGCGTATCGCAGCAGCCGCAGCTGGTACTGCCCCATCACAGATTGGATCCACTGGAGATTCGCCATCGATGGTTCCTTGCGTCCGCTCTTCACCCTATATGACGCGTGCCGGGCGGTTCTATTAGAGCGTCCCCAGATTAGAAACCGGGCGGCCTGCAAAAGCCATTGTCGCCACTTCAAATTGACGATCTCCTGCCCGCTCGTTAGCATGGGCGCTTCCTCAAACCTTTGGACAGGAGCAATCGAAGTGGGCAAGCTGGAAGATACCGTTGCGAAGCTGAAGTACGATGACAAGGGCCTCATTCCCGCCGTCATCGTCGATCACAAGACCAAGCAGGTCCTGATGGTGGCGTACATGAACGCCAACGCCCTCACCGACACCGTCAAGACCGGCAAGACGCATTTCTGGTCCCGCAGCCGCAACAAGTACTGGATGAAGGGCGAATCCTCCGGCCACACGCAGCAGGTCAAGGCGATCTACACCGACTGCGACGTGGACACGCTGGTGATCGAGGTCGAGCAGATCGGCGCCGCCTGCCACGACGGTTACTACTCGTGCTTCTACCGCCACCTCACCAGCGAGGGCGATTGGGAAGTCCGCGGCGAGAAGCTGTTCGATCCCGAGAAGGTCTACAAAAAGTAGCCAAGGCGCCCCATGCCCACCAGCGACAACCCGACGTCTGCCAGCCTCCCCACGAACCCCCCCGCCGTCTGGCCGGCCTTCGCGCTGCTCGCCCTGCTGGCGGGGGCGGCCCTAGTGCTGGAATACGGCTTCCACGAGGGAAGACGCCTGGTGTCGCTCAACGCGCTGCACCTGGCCGACGCCGGAGCGATGGCGGCCTTCCTGGCGCTGTCGGCGCTGCTGGCCTTCACCAGCGCCCCCGGCAGAACGGGCCGGATGGTCGACGCCGCCGTGGTGGCCGCGTGCTTCGTCGCGGCATTGCTCGCCGGGTGGGGCATGCTGGCGGCCGGGGCGCTGTACATCGTGCTGTCGCAACTGGCGGCGTTGATCGGCGCCGTCATCCACAAGATGGGCGTGAACATCGAGCGGGGCCGCGGGGGCATCCCTCCCGTGGCCGCCCTGGCCGGGCTGTACCTGGTCCTCTCGCTGGGCGGGACGGGCCTGCTGATGCTGCCCACGGCCGTCAACGCCACGACCGCCTCGTTCTACCTGCCCGAGTCGCTGCTGACGGCGACCGGGGCCGCGTGCCTCACCGGCCTGCCGACGCGCGAGGCGGGCCTGACGATCTTCTCGCCGCTGGGGCAGGGAATCATCCTGGCCCTGATCCAGGCGGGCGGGCTGGGCGCGATGCTGTTCGGCGTGCTGGGCGTGACGATGGTGGCGCGCGGCCTGGGCGGCGCGGGCAAACTCCTGCCGCCCATGCTGCGAGACGACTCGGTGACGGCCCTGGCCCGCTCGGCCAAGACGGTGACCGCGTTCGTCCTGATCGCCGAGGCCGTCGGGGCGGTGCTGCTATTCCCGATGTTCGACACCGCCGCCTCGCCCACCGGCGGCGTTTCCAGCACGCTGGCGGCCGTGTGGCAGAGCATTTTCCACAGCATCTCCGCCTTGTGCAATTCAGGCTACTCGACGTACGCGGGCAACCTGGCCACCGGGCTCAATGAAGGCTGGCAGCAGCCGCTGCGCAGCCACTGGCAGGTGATGGGCGTGATCGCCCCGCTGATCGTGCTGGGCAGCGTCGGCCTGCCCGTGCTTTCGGAAGTTGCCGCCAGCATCCGCTCGCTCCTGGGCGGGCGTTCGCAGGGGGCCATGTCCACCTACAGCCGCCTGGTGCTGTGGATGACGGCGGGCATCATCGTCATGGGCGCCGCGGGCCTGCTGCTGCTGGAATCCAAGTCGGCCGAGAGCGGCATCCAGAGCGAACGCTACCACATCGCCGACCAGTCCTATGGCCGCGGGGCCGACTGGCCGGGCATGACCGTCACCGAGCGCATCCCCCACACGATCTTCCTGGCCATCTCCGCCCGCAGCACGGGCTACACCACGATCCACATCGACGAGGTCAGCACGCCCGGCAAGCTGTGGCTCAGCGGAATGACGCTGGTGGGCGGCGACGCCACGGGCGCCGCCGGCGGCATGCGCGTCATCATCATCGTGCTGCTGATGCTGGCCGCGTGGAGCATCATCGGCGAGCGCAAGGACGTCGAACTGCTGCGCAAATCGATGTCCGCCGAAGTGCTGCGACTGGCCACCGCCATCGGCGTCATGTATCTGGCCGTGACCGGGATGGTGACGCTGCTGCTGTCGATGGCGATGCGGAGCCACAAGTTCATCGACCTGTTCCTGGAGGCCTTCAGCGTCTGCGGCAACGCAGGCCTGTCTGCCGGCATCACGCCCAGCCTGAACAACTTCAGCGTCTTCCTGCTCTCTGCCGCCATGCTGCTCGCTCGCATCGGCCTGCCGCTGACGCTTTTGGCCCTCGCGATCCGCCTCCGCCGCGATCCTTCCATCTGAGCCAGCCGCAGACCGCGGTGAGAACAAGAGTGGGGAATGGACACCCTTGCGACCCAAGGCCTTTTGGACGCTCTGCCTCCGGGTGCCATGCTTTTCGCCCCGCAGGGGCAAAAGCATGTTTGGGAAAGGGTGGCTTGGCCTTAAAGGTCCATAGGTCCAATATGGAAGTGGCGAATGGGTGCGCCTGTACAACTCGGTGGCGGGCGTGGCTAGTAGTCCTTCACGCTTAATTCTGGGAGCAAAGCCTTGGCGGCGGCTTGCCGTTCGGCGCTGTCAGATGATGGTGACGCCTTGGGCTTCTACAGCGCCGAACGGCAAGCCGCTGCCAGACGCACTCACAATATTCCATCGTGATGAACTACTCGTGTTTTGGCTTCGCTCATCAGCCACGGCGCCCAGCGGCCTTGCCGCCTTCGGCATGGCACCGGCCACAACCATCGATCAGCTACTCGTTGAACCCAGCCTCGGCGACCTCGATGGCGCGGAACAGGGCCTTGGCCTTGTTGAGCGTCTCCTGGTACTCCATGGCGGGTTCGGAATCGGCGACGATACCCGCCCCCACCTGCAGGTAGACCTTGCCGCCGGTGGCGACCATGGTGCGAAGGGCGATGCACGTGTCCATGTTGCCCGAGAAATCGACGTAGCCGACCGCGCCGGCATAGGGGCCGCGGCGGGTGGGCTCGAATTCATCGATGATCTGCATCGCGCGGATCTTCGGCGCGCCCGATACCGTCCCCACCGGCAGCGTCGCTCGCAGCGCGTCGAACGCGTCCATGCCGGCCGCCAGCTTGCCCTTGACGTCCGACACGATGTGCATCACATGGCTGTAACGCTCGACGCTCATCACGTCCGACAGCACGACGCTCTTGGGCTCGGCCACGCGGCCGACGTCGTTGCGGGCGAGATCGACGAGCATGATGTGCTCGGCCCGTTCCTTGGGGTCGGCCAGCAGTTCGGCCTCCAGAGCCTTGTCCTCGGCGTCGCTTGCGCCCCGCTTCCGCGTGCCGGCCAGCGGGCGGTTGGTGATCACACCGTCCTCGACGCGGCAGAGAATCTCCGGCGAGCTGCCGATCAGCGTCACGTCGGCCGCGTTCAGCAGGAACATGTACGGCGAGGGGTTCACCACGCGCAGCGCGCGGTAGATGTCGAACGGCGTGGCCTTGGTGTTCACCGACATGCGCTGCGAGAGCACGACCTGGAAGATGTCGCCCGCCTTGATGTATTCCTTGCAGGCGGTGACGGCCTGCTCGAAGCGGGCCTTGGTGAAGTTGCTCTCGAAGGGCTTCTGCGGCAAGGGGCCCAGGGCGATTTCGCCCACGGGTTGGCCGCGGCCTTCCTGCAGGCGGCCGATGGTGCGCTCGATGGCCTCCTGCGCGGCGGTGTACGCGGCCCCGGGGTCGCCGGTGACGTGGGCATTGCAGACGACCTTGATCGTCTTGTAGTAGTGGTCGAAGATCACGATGGTGCGATACATCCCGAACGCCAGGTCCGGCAGGTTCCGGTCGTCGGCGGGGCCGCTTCCGAGCTTCTCGTAATAGCGGACCATGTCGTAGCTGGCGTATCCCACGATGCCGCCGGTGAACCTCGGCAGGCCGCCGACGTGCACGGGTTTGAAGCCCTCCAGCAGCTTCTTGAGCTCCGACAGCGGGTCGGCACTGGTGAGCTTCTCCTCGCGCCCGCGGCGGCGGACGGTGATGTTCTCGCCGCGGGCCTCGAAGGTCGATTCCGGGTCGGAGGCCACGAACGAGAACCGCGCCCGCTCGCCGATCTCGGCGCTTTCCAGGAGGAACGCGTGGGTGGACGGCGCGAACCCGATGGGCTTGGCCAGACGCTGGTAGGCCATCACCGGCGTCAAGGCGTCGGCCAGCAATTGCCGGTAAACCGGGACGGTGTTGCCCTGCTCGCTGAGGCGGAGGAATTCGTCGAAGCTCGGATAGTAATGTTTCATGAAGGGAGGTCCATGTTTTCTTACTTGGCCGCGGTGGCGAAGGCCCACGCCACGCCGGCAGCGCCGAACACGCCGGCGTCGTTGCCGAGCGTTGAAAGCGTAATCTCCGTGACGGGCTTGTGCAGCGACCAGTGCAGCCGCTCGAAGTGCCGCTGCACCGGCGTCAGCAGGTCGTCGCCCGCCTTGGTCATGCCCCCGGCCAGGACGATGCGGCCGGGGTCGAAAATGCGGCAGATGTTCACGCAGCCCAGGGCCAGGTAGAAGGTCGCGCGGTCCCACACCTCGGTCGCCAGCGAGTCGCCCGCCTTGGAGGCCTGGACGGTGTCGCGGGCGTCGATCTCGCCCTTGGCCGCCAGCGGCTTTTGCAGCAGGCTGGGACGCCCTTCCTTGATCAGCCGCGTGGCGTACTGGGCCAGGAACGTCGCCGAACTGTACCGCTCGAGGCAGCCCTTCTGGCCGCAGTTGCAGGGCTCGCCGTCGGGCTGGACGATCATGTGGCCCAGCTCGGCGCCCATCTCGTGCAGGCCGTGGAGCACCTTGCCGTCGACGATGATTCCGCCGCCCACCCCGGTGCCCAGCGTCAGCAGCACCATGTCGCCGCCGCCCTTGCCCGCGCCGCAGATGTATTCGCCCAGGCCGGCGGCGTTGGCGTCGTTCTCCAGCACCGCCCGCAGCTTGAGGCCCGCAGCCACCATGTCGCGCAGGGGCACGTTGTTCATGCCCGGGATGTTCGGCAGCGAGATGACCACGCCCTTGGTGATGTTGATCGGACCGGGCGAGCCGATGCCGACGGCGGCGATGTCCTGCGCCGTGAGCTGGTGGTCCTGCATCAGCTTCAGGCCGCCAGCCACCATCTGCCGCACAACCGCGTCAGAGCCTTCGGTGGGCGTGGGGAGCTGGAACAGGCCGCTCGGTTTCATCTGGCTATCGAGCAGGCCGAACTTGATGAACGTGCCGCCCAGATCGATGCCCATGCAGTATTTCGACATACTTATTCTCCGTATTGGCCAAAGCGTCAAAGCTTACACCCAAAGGCGAAAAAGGGAAATACCCTACCTCACCAGGATATCGGGGCGCGGGATGGCCGCACCCTTCCATTCAGCCTTCAGGATGGGCCAGTCGCCAGGGGCGGCGAGCAGCTGCGGGCCGTCGGGCGTGCACAGGATGGTGTCCTCGCTCTTGGTGCCGGCGATGGAGGGATTCCACGCGAACGCCTGGTTCGCCATCGCCACCGTCGCGTCGCCGGGGCCGGCCACCACCTCGCGAGGCAGGTAGCCGCACGAGCCCCCCTGGTGGTGGAACTGCCACTGGTCGGCGAAACCGGCGGCGGCGTACGCTTCCTGGCCTTCGGCGTAGATGTCGCCGAACTTCGCCCCCGGGTTGGTCGCGCCGATGAACGCCGCGTCCACCATCGCCACGGCCCGGTGCTTGGCGGCCAGCTCTTCACTCAGGCGGCCGAAACTCGCCAGGCGGCTGCACGCGGCGATCAGGCCGTTGCGCTCGGCGCAGATCACGAGCATGAAGTAGTCCTGGATCACCAGGTCCGTCGGCAGCGGGTGGCGGAACTGGCTCACCCGCTCGTCGCCCGCCACCAGCAACACCCAGGGCGTGGCCCCGCAGCAGCGGATGGCGCCCGACAGCATGCCGGCGGTCTCGTATTCCGTGCGCCCGGGATCCACGTCGCGGGCGATGAACTCCACCGCCCCGGCGACGTCGGTGCACAGGGCGGCGTATCGTTCGACCTCGCTCTCGGTGAGCGTCCAGCGCAGGCGGTCGAAGTCGCTGCCCAGGGCGGGCAGCTTCACCGCCGGCGGCGGTGCATCAGCCGCCACCGCGCGCCCGGCAAGCAGCTTCTCGAACGCGCCCGCCCGAGCCTCGGGATGGTAATACGGGAAGTCAATCACTTCGATGCCGCTGGAGGCCAGCTCCTCCTGCTGCAGGCGCGGCGCCTCGATGTTGGACGTCAGCACGACGGCCGAGTCCTTGTCGACGAGCAGCCAACTGTTGCCCACGTCGCAGGCGTTGTTGACGAAGTTGTGGGCCCCGCAGGTGAACCAGCTGAAATTGCATCGCCGGCTTAGCAGCACGGCGTCCAGCTTGTGCGAGTCGAGATACTCCCTGACGCGGTCCTGCTTGATACGACGCTCTTCGATCATGTCCATTTCGTGTCCTTTCGCGGCACAAGTATACCCTTGCACGCGCGGCGGAATGAGAGATAATCCGCCGATCGTGCAATTGCACGTGGAGATGGTTTTCTCATCGAAAACGGGGTATCGACCGTGACGAAACGATTGCTTCTGCTGCTGGCGCCGCTGGCGATGATTGCATCGGCCACCGCCTCCTCGTGGGTGCCGCCGACGACGGCCAGCGGCTCGTCGTGCAAGAGCGAGAAGTTCTGCGTGGCCCTGGCCCGGGCCAAGGTGAGTTCCGAGATGGACTACAACACCGAGTCCAAGACGCGGCACTGCCTGGAGCTGTGGGGGTCGTTCGACGCGCCCAGCAATGTCGACGCCGTCTGCGTCACCAAGCGGTTCCGCGTCACCGCCGCCCAGGACCCCAATAATACGAATATGTACAAGCCCCCCGCCACGCCGGCCAGCCCGCGATGGGGCAACGGCGAGTACAACGCGTTCCACGATGCGGTGGCGTACATGGAGGTGGAGAAGTTCGACCTCTCCCGCCACCCGACGTTCATGCGAACCCTCTCGCTGCAGGCCGATGTCCTGGTGGCCGTCAAGCGGCAGGACAAGATCATCCCTGCCTGCGTGATGGAGGATTTCCAGGAGCTGCTGGACGGCATCTCGGTGCGGACGACGCGGCTGGAGATGACCAAGGATCGTGAGCTGACGGTGGTGATGGACTACAAGCGGCCGCAGACGGGAACGGTAGGGACGTTCATCGAGGCGATCCACGCCCTGGCCCCCGACAACAAGGACCTCGGCGGCGGGCGATGGACCGAGGGTGACCCGTTCGGTAAGTACACGAAGTTCACCGCCCGTTTCAAGCTGGCCGGCGACCAGGTCCACAAATCATTCCGCATCATTTTTGTGACCGAGAGCACCAGCCGCACGATTTCCATGGAGCTCAAGGACATTCTCATCGCCCAGCCCGGCAAGAGCAACGTCGTGTATCCCTCGCCGGCCAAGTGAGCGCCCCGGCCGCCAATTCGGCCCTTGCCTGTGATAGAGGCACGGGCGTCTTCTTTTCAGGTTGCGATGCTTGACTTGCCCCCCGGCAGTGATAAGATTTGGACCGTGTCCGTTACGGATGGCATCTATTGAAAGGGATATTCATGAGATACGTTTTCGCCCCCGCCCTGATGTTGGCGATTTTCACGGTCGGCTGCAACGACAAGAACAAGCAGCAGGCCCCCGCCGCTACGCCCGAACCCGCCCCCATCGTCAAAGACACCCCCAAGGATGTTCTGAAGCCTGACGACACGCTTTCGAGCAACCGGACCTATACGCCCGCGCCGACCGTCAAGCCGCTGCCGACGGCCTCGGCCGCTCCCGCGGCTTCGGGCGCCAAGAAGTACACCGTCAAGAAGGGCGACACGCTGATCAAGATCGCCCGCGAGCAGCTCGGCGACGAGCATAAGCTCAAGGACCTCAAGGCCGCCAACCCGGGCATCGATTACGACAAGCTGAAGGAAGGCCAGGAAATCAACCTGCCTGCGACGAAGTAAGGTCGCCTTCTTCTTGGTTGTTCGAGCGAACGCCGGTTGCCTTTAGAGCCCCGGCACGGCGTTGCCGGGGCGATGTCTCCATCGTCTGCCCCGCCAACGCCGTGTCGGGGCTCTGTGCGCGCTGGCGGTGCTGCGGAGGCACGTGCCGGGGGCGCCGCAACGGTCGTTCGCTATGACCCAAACCATCCAGCTCGACACGCCCGTGCAATATGTCAGAGGCGTCGGCCCCGCCCGGGCCGAGCAGCTGGCCGAGTTGGGCATCCGCACGGTCCAGGACCTGCTGATGTACTTCCCCCGCCGCTTCGACCTCCGCAAGCAGGCCCAGCCCATCGTCACGCTCAAGGGCATCGAGGAGGCCGCCACCGTCGCCGGGCAGGTCGTCGCCGTCAACGACAAGAGCTTCGGCCGCAAGCCCTCCTTCGAATGCACCCTCGATGACGGCACGGCCATGATCAACGCCAAGTGGTTCTACGGCGGCTACCTTCGCGACAAGATCAAGCCCGGCATCTCGCTGGCCGTCAGCGGCAAGGTCACGCGGTTCGGCGAATACCCGCAGTTCATCAACCCGCGGATGCAGATCCTGTTCGACCCGCAGAACGCCAAGCTCGCCGAGGATGAACTGCTGCCGGTGTACCCCGCCTCGGGCAAGCTCTCCAGCGGCGTCATCGGGCAGGTGATCCGCCACGTGCTGCCGCTGGCAGCGGAGCTGGTTCCGCGGTGGTTCGACCGCGAGTACCTCCAGAAGCGCGAGCTGATGGACCGCCCCGCCGCCGTCGCGGCCATGCATCGCCCCGAGGACAAGGAGCATTGGGCGCAGGCCCGGCGGCGTCTGGCCTACGACGAATGCCTGCTGATGCAGCTGGGCATCGCCCTGCTGCGGATGCGCGAGGAATACCGGCCGGCGTACCCGCTGCCCTCCAGCGGCGAGATCGACCAGCGAATCCGCGCCCGCTTCCCTTTCGCCATGACGCCGGCGCAGGACAAGGCCGTTGCGCAGATCCGCGACGACCTCGCCCGCGAGCGGCCGATGAACCGCCTGCTGCAGGGCGACGTGGGCTCCGGCAAGACCGTCGTGGCGCTGTACGCGGCACTGCTGGCCGTGGCCAACCACAAGCAGGCCGCCATCATGGCCCCCACCGAGATCCTCGCCCAGCAGCACTACCGCAAGATCCAGCAGTATCTCGCGGGAAGTCGCGTCCGCGTGGGCCTGCTCATCGGCGGGCAGGGCGCCTCCGAGCGGCGCGAGGTGCTCGAGGCACTGGCCGCCGGCGAGATCAACCTGGTGGTCGGCACGCACGCACTGCTCAGCGAGGGCGTGAAGTTCGAGAAGCTCGCCCTGGTGATCGTGGACGAGCAGCACAAGTTCGGCGTGCGCCAGCGAACCGGCATCCGCGGCAAGGGCTACGCGCCGCACTATCTGGTGATGACGGCCACGCCCATCCCGCGGACGCTGGCCCTGACGGTGTTCGGCGACCTGGACGTCTCGACGATCGACGCGCCGCCGCCGGGCCGCGGCAAGACGACGACGCAGGTGGTGGAGGCCCCGCGCATGCCGGAGGTGTTCGAGCGCGTCCGCCAGCGGCTCGCCGCGGGCCAGCAGGCGTTCTTCATCTACCCGCTGGTGAACCCCTCGCCGGACGTGGAGCTGACGGCCGCCCAGGACGCCGCCCGCCAGCTCGCCGCCGGACCGCTGCGAGAGTACCGCGTGGGCCTTGTCCACGGCCAGATGCCGCAGGCGACCAAGGACGCGGTGATGCAGGATTTCCACGCGGGCAAGATCCGCGTGCTGGTGGCGTCGGTGGTGGTGGAAGTGGGCGTGGACGTGGCCGCGGCCAACGTGATGGTCATCATGCACGCCGAGCGATTCGGGCTGGCCCAGTTGCACCAGCTCCGCGGGCGCATCGGCCGCGGCAGTGAGGACGCGCTATGCCTCCTGGTCGCCTCCGGCGGCGGCCCCGAGGCCCGCAGCCGGCTGGAGGTGCTGTCCAAGACCGGCGACGGCTTCAAGATTGCCGAGGAGGACCTTCGCATTCGCGGCCCGGGTGAGTTCTTCGGCACCCGTCAGCACGGCCTGCCGGAGCTGCGCGTGGCCGACCTGCTGGAGGACTTCGAACTGCTCCGCATGGCCCGCCGCGACGCCTTCGAAATCGTCCGCGCCGACCCCGGCCTCAACGCCCCCGAACACCAGCAACTCCGCAAGGAAATGCTCCACGCCTACGCCGGCCGCCTCGACCTGCTCACCGGGGCCTGAGCATACTGGTACATCGGTAGTGCGTGCAGCTTTGGCGGCGGCTTGCCGTTCGGCGCTGTAGAAGATCAATGTCGCCTCCCGCTCCCGATGAGACCCTCCGGCGGACGTTGAATCATCCTGCTTCAAACGTCCGTTCACTTCAGCGGCCGCAGGTAATAAGACCACAACGCGGCGATCTCACGGCCGATGTAGTACGGCATCGCCTTCAGCACGTACGTCTCGCGGGCGGGCACGGTGTACACAGCGAACCCGGCACGCTGATAGGTCATTTTGACTCGCGGCAGGTGGTAGAAGTGGCTGACAGCGAGAACTCGCTGCGCCCCTAGCCGTCGAAAGATGATCGCGTTGTCTTCCACCGTCGCCTGCGTATTTACGCCGCCGTAGTCCAGCTCGATGGCCTCGGCGGGCACGCCGAGCGAGACGGCCAGGCGCTGCATGGCTTCGACCTCATGCACCGGACCTTGGCCCGGGCCGCCGGAGAAGATCAGGCGCGACACCAGGCCCTGGCGATAAAGCTCGCACCCGGCCGCCACGCGGTCCTGCAGTGCATCGCTGCACGTGCCGTCGGCGAACACCCCTGCGCCGAAAACAACCGCTACGTCGGCTGGTCGGCGGTAGTCTGTCTTGCCGAAGCAGTACATCTGCGCCAACGGCAGGATTGCCGCCGCCAGGATCAATGGCACGACCGCAAGCAGCGCTGCCCCCCTGCGTCTGGCTCCTCGTGAAGGCCGCGCGGCCGCCGCGGCAGGACTCTTCGAAAGCCGCCACATCGCGACAAGAAGAGATACGATCATTGCCGCCACCATCAGCGAGAGCGGCACCGGAAAGCTCGATTGAATCTCCCCCGCACGCAGCAGGCGATAGTATCCGGCCATGTTCCAGGCCGCGCACATCAGCAGGGGCAGCAGCAGCGCCCATGTGGCGATGGTGCGCCAGCGCCCCATTGCCGGCCGCACCGCCCACGCGAGCAAGGCGGCCGAGCAAAGCAGCACGAACAGATCCGCCAAGGTCGACGCCAGCGGGCGCAGGTCGATCCACCAGAAATTGATGTCGAAGCCCGCAACAAGGCGGTCGCCGATGACGTTGAGCAGCCCGAACGCCCCGAGAAAACCCGCCGCCGGGCGATAAATGTGCTCAAGGAGTCTCATGCTTAGCCGCTTCTTCCTTCGCCGCCGTGGCGCGGGCAGCCTCGCAGGTCATCACGGTGGCGAACGGCCAGTGGGCGGGAAACATTGACTCGCGTCGCCGCTTCAACCCGGATGAAATCTTCAGGCCGCCAGCCGCCGCGGCGGCCATGCCGACCAGCGCGATGACGGCACAGGCCCAGAGGGGAAATTGAACGCTGGACAGGACCCCGGCGACCCAGCAGCCGCCCATCAGGACCGCGCAGCCGAACACGATAGCGACCGTCACGCCCAGACCGCGGGCCCCGCGTGGTCGCGGCGCGTGATAGGCGAGATTGGTCTTCATGAACAGTAAGGAGTTCAGAAGGATGTGCCTCGCCCGCTCCCCGCGGCGCCCGATCGCGTCCCCAAGCAGACCCGGGGGCAGCGATCGAAAGAAGTCCCTTAGCCCGTTTTCCAGGCCCCCATCTTCCTCGGCCAGTGCCAGCCGGCTGCCCGCCTGGGCGGCGGTGATTCTGCCTTCCACATACAGCTGGATGATGGTGCGGCCTGAGACCCGTGTATCGACCAGTCCCATCTTCAATGCCTCCCGCTTCGCCATCGGCCGGCGGCCTCGGCCCGGAACGCTACTTCTTTTTGAGCCCCAATCGTTCCATCACCTTCTGCAGGTCGCTCCAGACGGCCTTGCGGTTTTCGGGCGTGTAGCAGCGGATCAGGTACGAAGGGTGGAAGGTGGGCATGACGGCGATGCCGCCCAGGCCCGGCGCGATCTGCGGCAGCGTCTGCCACTGTCCGCGGAGGCGCGTGATGCCCACCGTGGTGTTCAGCAGGTTCTGCGTGGCCGGGTTGCCCAGCGTGACGATCACCTCCGGGCGAATAATCTGCAACTGCCGCACGAGGAAGTTGCGGCAGGCGAGGGCCTCTTCGGGCATCGGCGTGCGGTTGGCGGGCGGGCGGCATTTGAGGACGTTGCAGATGTAAACGTCCTGCCGCTGCAGGCCCATCGCGATGATCATCTCGGTGAGCTTCTGCCCCGCCCTGCCCACGAAGGGGATGCCCTGCAGGTCCTCGGCGACAACGGTTACGATACAGTTGCATTGAAT
>CAZTVF010000035.1:20463-43882 GCA_964616985.1 uncultured Planctomycetaceae bacterium | reverse complement strand
CCACGTCTACTCCGCCGCCTTCATGGCCGAGGAGGAAGGCTACGGCCGCTTCTTCGCGTACATGAACCTCTTCGTCGCCTCGATGCTGCTGCTGGTGCTGGGCGACGACCTGCTGCTGCTCTACGCCGGCTGGGAGGGCGTGGGCCTGTGCAGCTACCTGCTGATCGGCTTCTGGTACAAGGACCCCGCCAACGGCCGGGCGGCGATGAAGGCCTTCCTCGTCACGCGCGTGGGCGATGCGGCCATGGCCGTGGGCCTGTTCCTGCTGTTCTTCCAGCTGGGCACGCTGCAGATCCAGCCGATGCTGGCGGCCGCGGGCGAGCACTGGGCCGTGGGCTCGCCCATGGCGATCGCCGCGGCAGCGCTGCTGCTGGGCGGGGCCGTCGGCAAGAGCGCCCAGCTGCCGCTGCAGACGTGGCTGCCCGACGCGATGGCCGGCCCGACGCCCGTGAGCGCCCTCATCCACGCCGCCACCATGGTCACCGCCGGCGTCTACCTCATCGCCCGCACGCACACGCTGTTCGAACTGGCGCCCCCGGTGCAGCTGGCCGTCGCCGTCGTCGGCGGGCTCACGCTGGTCATCGCCGGCTGCAGCGCCATCGCGCAGCACGACATCAAGCGGGTGCTCGCCTATTCCACGATCAGCCAGATCGGCTACATGTTCCTCGCCCTGGGCGCCGGGGCATGGTCGGCCGCCATGTTCCACTTCATGACCCACGCGTTCTTCAAGGCGCTGTTGTTCCTGGCCGCCGGCGTGGTGATCCTGGCGATGCACCACGACCACAACATGTTCCACATGGGCGGCCTGCGGAAGAAGCTCCCCGTCGTCTTCTGGACCTTCCTCATCGGCGCGTTTTCACTGGCGGCCTTGCCACCGGTGACGGGCGGCTTCGCCAGCAAGGACCACATCCTTTACCAGGTCTGGGCCTCGGGCCCCAACGGCCCCTGGCTGTGGGCCCTGGGCATGGCCGGCGTGCTGGCGACCTCCGTCTACACCTTCCGCATGGTCTTCCTGACGTTCTTCGGCGCCCTGCGACAGGAGCCCCACCCCCATCACGGCCGCAGCAAGGCGATGTCGCTGGTGCTGATCGTGCTGGCGGCGGGCGCGGCCCTGGCGGGCCTGGTGCAGATGCCGCACCTGCTGGGCGGCGTGCCCTGGTTCGAGCGGTTCATGGAGCACGCCCTGCCCCACACCCGCGGGCATGATGTCGAGATGGAACTGCCCCTGCAAGTGATGTCGCTGGGCACGGCGCTGGTGGGCGTATTCATCGCGTACCTGCTGTACATCAAGAGCCCGCAGACGGCCCAGAAGCTCGCGGCCACCCCGTCGGGCGCCGCCGTCGGTAGGTGGTGGCTGGCGGGCTGGGGCTTCGACTGGCTGTACGACGTGCTGATCGTGCGGCCGATCGCATGGGTCGCCTCGGCCAACAAGGATGACGCCGTGGACCTGCTGTACCGCGCCCTGGGCGCGATTACCGACGTGCTGCACTGGGCGCTGAAGTTCACGCAGACCGGCCGCGTGCGATGGTATGCCGCGGGCATCGCCTTCGGGGCGGCGGTCATTCTGACGATGGTGGTGTTCCAATGATCCTGCTGTGGCTGATCCTGCTGCCGCTGCTGGCGGGCCTGGGGGCCTGGGCCCTGGGCGGCCGCGCGCCCCGGGCGGCCCGGTGGGTGTCGCTGCTGACGTGCGTGGTGGAATTCCTCCTCGCCTGGGCCATCTGGCGCAACACCCCCGCCGACGCCCCCTACACCGGCGGCGGCGCGTGGCTGATCCAGCTCACCTGGCCGTGGGTGCCGCAACTGGGCATCGAATTCCACCTGGCCCTCGACGGCCTGAGCCTGATCATGGTGATGCTCACGGCCTTGCTGGGGGCCCTGTCGGTGGTCGTCTCGTGGGAGGAAATCACCGAGCGCGTGGGCTTCTTCCACCTCAACCTGATGGCGATTCTCGCCGGCATCGTGGGCGTCTTCCTCGCCATCGACCTGTTCCTGTTCTACTGCTTCTGGGAGCTGATGCTGGTGCCGATGTACTTCCTCATCAGCATCTACGGCCACGAGAACCGCCGCTACGCCGCGGTGAAGTTCTTCCTGTTCACGCAGATCAGCGGCCTGTGCATGCTGCTGGCGATCCTTGGCCTGTACATCGTCCATGGGCGCACGACCGGCGTGTACACGTTCGACTACAAGCAGCTGCTGGGCACAACCATGCCATTCGGCACGAGCGTCTGGCTGATGCTGGGCTTCCTGGCAGCCTTCCTGGTGAAGCTGCCGGCCTTCGGCGTGCACACCTGGCTGCCCGACGCGCACACCGAGGCGCCCACGGCCGGCAGCGTCATCCTGGCGGGCCTGATGCTCAAGACGGGCGCGTACGGCCTGCTGCGGTTCGTGGTGCCGCTGTTCCCCTACGCGGCCAACACGGTGGCGCCGATCATGATGGCGCTGGGCGTGGCGGGCATCCTGTACGGGGCGGTGCTGGCCTTCGCGCAGACCGACTTCAAGCGCCTCGTGGCCTACACGAGCGTCAGCCACCTGGGCTTCGTGCTGCTGGGCGTCTTCGCGTGGAACACCTACGCCCTGCAGGGCGCGGTGATGGAGATGGTCTGTCACGGCCTGAGCACCGGGGCGCTGTTCATCATCGCCGGCTTCCTGGGCCACCGCCTCGGCACGCGGGACATGCGGCAGATGGGCGGCCTGTGGGCGGCGGCCCCCAGGATGGGCGCGGCGGCGATGTTCTTCGCGATGGCCTCGCTGGGGCTGCCCGGGCTGGGCAACTTCGTGGCCGAGTTCCTCGTGCTGCTGGGGGCGTTCCGCGTGAACCCGACGCTGGCGGCGATCTCCACGATGGGCCTCGTGGGGGCGACGCTGTACTCGCTGTGGCTGGTGCAGAAGACCTTCCTGGGCCCCAAGCAACCCGACCTGCACGTGCACGATCTCAAGGCGGCCGAGCTGGCCGTGGTGTTGGTGCTTGTGGCGGCGCTGGTGTTCCTGGGCGTCTACCCCCAGCCGGTGATCGCCAAGGCCGACGCCGCGATCACGGGGCTGGAGACCGCGGCCCGCACGCCGGCGGCGCCCTACCGCGGGCGGGCGCCGGAGATGTCGCCCCGCCGCACGCCGCGCCCCGCCGTCAAGATGCCGGCGCTGCTGCCCGGGGTGGCCGCCGATGACACCTGCTCCACGGCGCCGCCTTACCCGCCCGTTCCGGAGGGCCGGCCATGACCAAAGCCGACTTCCTCGCCCTGCTGCCGCTGTTGATCCTGACGGGCACCAGCGTGGTGGCGATGCTCGCCATCGCCCTCCGCCGCAGCCATTTCGCGACGGCCCTGCTGACGATCACCGGGCTGGCCGCGGCGCTGGCGGCCGTGGGGCCCGCGATCTCCGGCGGCGGGCGGGTCATCATGACCGGCGGCACGTCGATCCTCGTGATGGACCGCTACGCGATGTTCTACATCGCGCTGATCGTGACGGCGGCGCTGATCGTGGCGATGCTGTCCTACGACTACTTCCGCAAGCGTCCCGGCCACGCGGAGGAGTACTACGTCCTGCTGGCCATCGCGACGATGGGCTCGGCCGTCATGGTCGCCAGCAATCACCTGGTCTCGTTCTTCCTGGGGCTGGAGATTCTGAGCGTCTCGCTCTACTCGCTGATCGCCTACGAGCGGGAGCGACGCAACGCCATCGAGGCGGGCATCAAGTACCTCGTCCTGGCCGGGGCTTCATCGGCGTTCCTCCTGTTCGGCATGGCCTTGGTCTACGCGGACACGGGGACGATGTCGCTGGCCCGTCTTGCCGCGGCCAGCGCCGCCGGCGAGCTGCACGGCATCGTCGTGCTGGCGGGCCTGGGCATGATCATCATCGGGGCGGGCTTCAAGCTCGCGCTGGCGCCCTTCCACCTCTGGACGCCCGACGTGTACGAGGGCGCGCCGGCCCCCGTCACCGCCTTCGTCGCCACCGTCTCCAAGGGCGCGATGTTCGCCCTGGTGCTCCGCTACTTCGCCGGCCTCAACCTCCAGGACTATCCCGTGCTGGTGGCGGTCTTCTCGCTGCTGGCCGTGGCGAGCATGCTGGCGGGCAACCTGCTGGCCCTGCGGCAGCACAACGTCAAGCGGATCCTGGCGTACTCCTCCATCGCACACCTGGGCTACATCGTCGTCGCCTTCGTCGCCAGCGGCCGCCTGGCCGTGGCGGCGGTGAGCTACTACCTCGTCGCCTACTTCGTCACGTCGCTGGGCGCGTTCGGCGTGGTGTCGTACCTGTCCACGGCCGAGCGAGACGCCGACGACATGGAAGACTATCGGGGCCTTGCCTGGCGGCGGCCGGCCGTGGCGGCCTTGATGACCGCGATGCTGCTGTCGCTGGCGGGCATTCCGCTGACGGCCGGATTCGTGGGCAAGTTCTACGTGCTGGCGGCGGGCGTAAATTCGGGACTGTGGGCGCTGGCGGGCGTGCTGGTGATCGGCAGCACGATCGGCTTGTTCTACTACCTGCGGATCGTGGCGATGATGTACCGCCCCGCGGCGGCCGCTGCCTCCGGCGGCCGCTGGCCCCTCCTCGCCTGCGCCGCCCTGGCCGCCACGCTCATCGCCATGCTCATGCTCGGCATCTACCCCTCACCCATGATCGAGGCCATCGGGGCCCTCGCGGCGGACATCCTTTGACGACCATAGACACACCCGTTTCGTTATCCCGAAAACTTGCGGCTTGGACGGTGGAGCGGACGGAGGCGATCCTGCGACGGTTCTTCGCCGGGCCGGTGCTGCCGCGGTTCCATGCCGGGCATGTAATCGGACCCGACGCGTACATCGACGCCATCTGCCTGCTGGGACAGTTGCATGGCCTGGGCGTCACGGCCATCGCGGACAAGCCGCTGACGGAGTGGATGCGGTCGCTGCTGACGACGGTCGATGGCGAGCGGACGCAGACGTTCGGCTCGTTCCGCCTGGGGGAAACCCTGCTGCAGTGGGGCCCGTTCGAAGGCAACGCCCTGCTGGAAGGGATGTCGCCCGCCCAGCGCCAGAACCTCGCCGACGCCTGCGACACCAGCCATATCTACAAACCCGACGGCACGATCGGCGAATGGTCCACCAACTACTGGATGGTGCTCGCCCGGGGCGAGTTCGCCCGCCAGCGGCTGGGCCTGCTCACCGATACGACCATTCTGGAGGCGTCGCTGGAGCAGTGCCGCCGCCTGCTGCTGGCCGACACGGCGGACTACTTCGACGACAGCGCCACCAAGGTCGGCCGCTACGACACGTACGCGATGGGCGTGATGTCGATCTGCGGGCCCTTCACCCACCGGATGCCGCGAGAGCTGGTGCAAAGCCGCCTCGCCCGCGATGTGCGGATCCTCGAGACGCTGGCCATGGAGAATGGCGCGTGCGTGGCCTGGGGGCGGTCCATCGGCGTGCTGTCGGTCCTCGGCACGATCGGCCACGCGATCACCGCCTTGCACCATAGCCTGGCCGCCGATGCCGGGCGCATCGTGGCCCTGGCCGCCAACGCGGCGGCCCAACTGCCCGCGTGGTTCCGCGACGACCTGGTGGCGGCGCATCGCGATCGCATGACCTTCGGCTACCGCGGGCCGCAGCGGCTGATGCAGATGAGCCTCGACTGCCTCAACGCAGCCGCCGGCGCCGCCCGGGGCCTTCGCGATCTGCCGCCCTCGCCGCCGCCCGCGGGCCCGCTCTTTCCGCCGCGCGACGAGATCATCCGTTTCAATCCCCACAACGCGGGCGTCTGGATGTTCCGCAACGAGCACATGTCCTTCCAGCTGCCGTTCGTCTCGGCCTGGCTGGGCGCGGACTACGTGCCCTGGCTGCACAGCCCGGGCGTGTTCGACAACCCCGTCGACTGCGCGATGCGGTTCGGCGTGCCGGTGGTCCTGTTGGAGGGCAAGGCGTTCGGCCCGGGCGAATTGCCCGCCAGCGTGGACAAACGCCCGGGCGAGCTGACGCTGACGTACTCGAGCCTCATGGAGGAGGTCGCCGGCGGCTGGATGCCCAACCCGCAGTGGCAGCGCAGGCCCGCGAGCCTGTCGCTGAACTGGCGGATCGAGGGCCGCGGTGTGCACCTTCGCCAGCGGCTCTCGCTGCCGCACGCGCCTCAGGGGGTCGCGATCCATATTCCGCAGGCACAGCGGGCGATGGCCATGAACGTCGTTCATGCGAGCGTGCCGTTCAGCCAGCACGTCACGACCGTCGAAGGCATCGGACAATACCGAAGCTGCTGGTCACAACTCACCGCCATCCACGAACTGCACCTTCAGCCGGCGACCGATGTGGATGTGCATTTCACGATCTCCATCTGAGCGGTCTCACACACGTTCAATGATGCCGTGCCGAAGTTTGCCTGCCGAAGGCAGGCGTCGCGCCGTTGCGACGCGCCGGCATGTGACGCCCGAGCATGCCGGCGCGGGTACGTTTCGGCATGGCACTCGTCTTGGTCAGTTCACCGCGCGATTGATGAACAGCTGGAATCGCATCTGCAGCAGGGACCGCGCGCCCTCGTCGACTTCCTGGACCCAGACGCGGCGGACGCCCAGCGGGCTGTAGTCGGGGACGGCCTCCCACCCCAGGTGGGCGCGATAGAATTGCTCGATGTTGCGGGCGGCGTGGACGCCTTCGTACTTGCGGGCCTCGGTGATATCCAGCGTCACGTCCTTCTCGCCCCACAGGCACGTGCGGTACCACCCGGAACGGAAGACATCGACGTTCTCCCACTCGCCGCTGCGGGTGTGGTCCAGCGGGCACTGGAGCTTGCTGTTGGGCAGGTTGACCAGGCTCACGATGTGCGTTCGCGGATACGTGGGCCAGTTGCTCGAACCGAACTTCATCGCCAGTTCCTCCGTCCTGCCGGCGGAGTTCCGCCGCATCTCGCGCACGACCTCCTCGCGGGCCCCCAGGCTGCCTTGCCGCTGGCCCAGTTCAAGCCCCACGAAGAACCCGACCACCGCGAGCACGGCGAGGCTGGCGATGATGACCCGCGGCCGGTGGCGAATGACGGCGGGCTTGCGGCGCGGCGGCCCGGCCTTGCGGCGGACGCGGATGCGGAGGGTCTGGGCATCGGGCAAATCTTCGTCCTCGGGAGCTTCGGCATCGGCGGCGCGTGCGGCCAGGTTCGCCACGACGCGGACCATGGCATCGCCTATGGAAGTCGCCGACTGGGCGGCTGGCTCGTCCGCCGCGTTGGCAGCGGACGGGGGCGGCGCGGCCTGGGCAGGCCCGGCCACCGCAGGGTCTTCGGCAGCCCGCAGCCCCGCTGACGCATCGGCCGCAGGAGGGGCCGGTTCGGCCTCCTGTGCCTCTTGAGATGCCGTCGCGCCGACGGCCGGGATGAGCGGCACGGCATCGGCGTCGGTGCGCCTTCGCTTGCCGCCAGTGCTGTTGCGTCTTCTTGGCCGTTTGCTGGTCTGGCCCATGTGCGTCTCCGCTGGGGGTTACTTCATAAGCATATTCCGTTGACCAAAGCGGCGACGGAATCCGCACAAAGTAGCCCGGCTGCGGTTCCAGTAGTTCATCCTGGCCATGTGGGTGCGTTTGAGGGCGGCTTGCCGTTCGGCGCTGTCAGATCTGGGTGGCGCCTGAGGCTTCTACAGCGCCCAGCGGCAAGCCGCCGTCAAAGCCTTACTCCGTGTTCGACCGTGAAGGACTCTAGAATGGATTGGAGGCTGCCATGAGAATCAAGGATATGTTCTTCAAGGGGTTCTTCGAGGATCATCAGGGAATGACAAGCGAGCGGCTGCAGATCGTCGTGCCGGAGAATGACCTGGAGCAGGTGTTCCTCACGTGGTCGATCCTGCCGCATGGGGAAACGGTGGACGGCGACAACGCGCGGCGCGGCTACGTCTTCCACTATGAGCTGGAGGATTACCTCCGCGACGGGATGTACAGGCTCAGACTGACTGGCCGCGATGCCTCCGGCATCCACCACGCCGCCGAGATCGCCGCCTGCGCCATCTCCACGCTGGACACCGTGGGCGCAAAACCCTTCAGCTTTCAGCGACTGTGGTTGATGAGCCTCGACACGCACTTTCGCCCGCAGAAAGGCGATCATTTTGACCGCCCCGCTTACGGCAGGCTGATCTTCGGCGGCGCCGACAACCTGCCGCACCGTCGCCTGTTCGGCGCAGCGGCGATGACGTAGGCAGGCCGGCGGCGGTGTTGGACAATCGGACTGCCCCGCGCCGAAGGCAGATCAGCGACGAGCGGGCCGGCGCGACGGCCCGCAAAGACCGCGCCAGTGATGATCGAGGTGGGCCACCGCTAGGAACGCCTTGGCCCTTTTCTGGGTCCCGGAGGGACGCAACAGCAGGAGTACCCGCAACGGCTCCCGCGAATATCTTCCAGGGAGCTACCTGCTCTTCTTGCGCTCGGCCTTCCTAGGCCGCCACCAAAGCCGTCTGCAGGTGGCGGCCTGGGAAGGCCGCCACCCCTCACCTGAAGCTACCTGTTTCGCTTGCGATCGGGCTTCCCATGCGACTTTGGCGGCTCGGGGGTGGGCGCCGTCTTGGGGCGGCGGTAGGTCGTCACCACGGCCCAGCCGTAGGCGAGGACACAGGCGATGGACAACAGCCACTCCCATGGCCGGGCGCGGTCGTGCTCGTCCTTGAATTCCGCCAACTGTGCGGGCAGGGCCGCCAGGCGGGCCTTCACCTGCGGAACACGCGGGTCGGAGGGCGGCACCGCCGCCAGGAACTGCCCCGCCTGCTGGCGGAACTCCTGGCCCTGCGAGACCATCGCCGGGTACGCGCCCGGCGGCAGCGGCAGCCAGTTGTTGTGCGACAGTTCCGCCGCCCCCACGATCGCCAGCACCAGCACCGCCGGCCAGAGTTTCCGCAGGGCCGTCGCCGCGACGATCAGCAGCGGCATGCAGTACACGATGTACCGCTCGTGCACCTGCGTGGGCAGCATGAACGTGCTCCACAGCCACAGGCCGGTGAAGACCACCAGGGCCAGCTCGGGCTTATCCCGCAGCCGCTTGAAGGTGTATATCGCCAGCAGCACCAGCGAGGCGATCGCCAGCAGGCGGCCCCAGGCGTTCTTGGTGATCCCGGCGATGGTGTCGGTGGCGTTGAGGGCGGTGGCCGCCCCGGCAGTGTCGAGGCGTAGCGCGTCGAGATACCAGATGTTGAAGGCCTTGAGCGTCGTCTCGTGATACATGCCGAAGTTGGCGAGGTACGCATTGTCCAGCCAGCCCAGGCCGCCGGCGATCGTCCACGGCAGCGAGAGCACGACCAGGGCCGCCAGGCCGCCGCCGAACATCTTGCCCGCGCGGCGGCCCATGTCTTCGATTCCAGGCCGCCGGCCTTCCAGCGGCAGCAGGATGAGGGCGAGCAGTGCCACCGGGCCCATGAAGATGCCCTGCGGTTTGAGCAGCGCGGTGACGGCCAGGCAGATGCCGGCCCCCAGCCATCGCTGGCGGATCATGAGGTAGAGCGACAGCGCCGCCGGGGCCATGAACCACGCGTCGGTCTGGCCCCAGAACGAACTGTCCATCGCCAGGGGCGGGAACAGCCAGCACACCACCGCCGCCGCCAGGGCCCAGCGGTCCGAGGCGATGCGCCGCGCCAGCAGGAACACCACGACCGCCAGCAGCACCTCCGCCAGCACCGAGGCGATCGACATGACCAGCCGCGAGCCGAAGGTGTTCACCGGGCCGGGCGCCACCGTACGCAGCAACGTGTCGTGCAGCCAGAACAGCGTCACGCCCAGGGGCGGGTAGTTTACCTCGCGCATGGCCGGCTTTTCGACGGGGACGAACGCGCCCTCCGTCTGGTCGTACTGCTGGCCCTGGATGGTCGGCAATTTTTCCTTCGCCAGCCCGTACACCCGGAGCAGGCCGAACTCGGACGCGGCCCGCCCCATCTGGATGTTGTCGAAATGATCCCACTTGTACGCGTACCGGGGCGCCAGCGAGGTGAGATACACACGACCGGCCAGGCCCGCCAGCAGCGCCACCACCGCGATCAGCAGCAGGGCGCGAGTGCTCATGCCAGGCGACGCCGGAGCGATCGCGCCGGCGGCAGTCACCGGGTCGTGCGCGACGGATGCGTCCTTGTTCATTTCGCCGCCCCTTCCTGCCCCGCCGGAAGCGAGGAGGACTTCTCGGCCACGATGTACAGCGGCCGGCCCTGGGCCTCCTGGTAGATGCGGGCGACATACGCCCCGACGATGCCCAGCATCATCAGGATCACCCCGCCGATGAAGAACATGAACGCCAGCAGCGTGCCGCCGGACATAAAGTAGTCATACCGCGAGGCGAGGCAACTCACGAGTCGCACCAGGAAGATCAGGACGCCGACGGCCACGAACGCCGCCCCCAGCCACAGGCTGAGCACCAGCGGCAGGTTGGAGAAGCTGATGAACGCGTCGATGGCCAGCTTGCTCGACTTCCACAGGTTGTACTTGGTCACGCCCGCGAAACGCTTGTCTTCCTCGTAGGGCACGGTGGCGGTCTTGAACCCGGTCCACGCCACCAACCCGCGGCCGAAGCGGCCATGCTCGCGCAGGCGGCGGAATTGCTCCACCGCGCGGCGGTCCATGAGGCGGAAGTTGGCCGTGTCGGGCGGGATGTCCACGGGGCTGGAGTAGCGGATGGCCTTGTAGAACAGCCGCGACGTGAGGGCCTTGAGCCACGGCAGGCTCTCGCTGGCGGCGCGGCGGGCGTAGACGATCTGGTTTCCCGCCCGCCACTGCGCGACCAGTTGGGGGATCAGCTCCGGCGGGTGCTGCAGGTCGCCGTCGAGCGTGACGACGGCCTCGCCGGCGGCGTGGTCCAGGCCGGCCGTCAAGGCGGCCTCGTGCCCGAAGTTGCGGCTGAACGAGACGTACTTCACCCGCTCGTCCCGGGCGGCCAGGTCCCGCAGCAGTTCGAGCGTGCCGTCGCGGCTGCCGTCGTCGACGAAGATCATCTCGAAGCGATCCTCGCCCCACGGCAGCGCCGTCAGCCGCCCCACCATCTGCGGGATGCATTCCTGCTCGTTGAACGCCGGTATGACAATCGATATCAGGGCCATAGGTTTCCTTATCGTACCCTGTTCTATCGGCGTTTTCACGGGCGAAGACCCAGCGAAGACAGCTCATGCACCATCAGCATGTTGGGCTGGGCCCCGCCGTTGCTGCCGGCCAGGATGAGCACCCGCTCGCCGGGGCGGGCCATCTGCAGCGTGGCCAGTTGGCCCGAGGCGCAGCGGACCATGTCGGGCAGTTGCGGCGGGATCGCCGCCAGGCACGGCACGACGCCGTAGTACAGCGCCATCTGGCGCACGCGCCGCACGTCGGAGGAGATCGCGACGATCGGCCGCTGCAGGCGATTCTTCGACAGCATGCGGGCGGCGCTGCCGTCGGCGTCGTAGACCACCACCGCGGCGATGCTGTCGGCCGCGATCACTTCACGGGCGGCCCGCGCCAGGCCGGCGAAGAGGGGCGCCGCCCCAGCCGCCACCGGGCCCAGTGTGGCGGCGTCGTGGGCGCCCTGCATCTCCCGGACGATGCGGTCCATCATCGCCACCGCCGCCTCGGGGTACGCGCCCACGGCCGTCTCGCCCGAGAGCATCACCGCGTCGGTGAGGTCCAGGACGGCGTTGGCCACGTCGCACACCTCCGCCCGCGTGGGCGTGGGGCAGGCGGTCATCGACTCCAGCATCTGCGTCGCCACGATGCAGGGCTTGCCCATCTCGTGGCACAGGCGGGTGAGGCGCTTCTGGGCCAGGGGCACGGCCGGCAGGTCCATCTCCACGCCCAGGTCGCCGCGGGCCACCATGATGCCGTCGGCGGCCTGGATGATCTCGACAATGTGCTCCAGGGCCTGGGGCTTCTCGATCTTGGCGATGATCTGGGCCGGGCAGTTCGCCGCCGTCAGCAGGTCTCGCAGGGCCTGCACGTCGGCCGCGGTGCGAACGAAGGACAGCGCGATGTAGTCCACGTCGTGCCGGGCGATCCACGCGAAGTCGGCCCGGTCCTTCTCCGTCAGCGACGGCAGCGTCAGCAGCGTGTGCGGCAGGTTGATGCCCTTGCCGCTGGACAGCGTCCCGCCGGCAATGACGCGGCAGACGATATCGTGCGGTGCGTGCGTCGCCGCCACTTCCAGCCGGATCTTGCCGTCGTCCATCAGGATCGCGTCGCCTACGCGGGCGGCGTCGATGAGTTCGATGAGGCTGGTGGAAACCCGCTCGGCCGTGCCCTCGATGGGCTCCCGCTGGATCGTCAGCATCTGCCCGTCGACCAGTTGGGCCTTGCCGCCGGCCATCGTGCCGACGCGAATTTTGGGCCCGCACAAGTCGGCCAGCACCGCCAGCGGCCGGCCCAGTTGCTGCTCGACGCTGCGAATCGCCGCCAGCCGCTTGCCATGGTCCTCGTGTGAGCCGTGCGAGAAGTTCAGCCGAAACACGTCGCAGCCAGCCCTCGCCAGCCGGCCGATCATGCCCTCATCGCTGCTGGCGGGGCCCAGCGTCGCGACGATCTTGGTCTTCGTATGCACGGCGGTACTCGATGGCAAAGGCATTCGGTGATCCTCTCTTCATAACAAACAAGACGGTGCCACCCCCAAACTCGTCTGGGGGTGAGAACACCCATGACGCATTGCGCGGCACAGCCTTTCCAGCGGTGTACAGGCTTGAAAGCCTGTGTCGCCCTCGGGGCCTCACCTACGCCAGGAACTTCCGCATCGCTTCCTCGGCGCGCTGCTTGAGAAGCGGCGCGGTGTGCTGCATGGCCTGGCGGACCGTGACAGCGCCGCTGACCAGCGGGCGGATCGCGCGGAAGCAATCGGACGGGCCGTCGGCATCGGCCTGGCCGGGGACGCAGATGACCGGCACGCCCAGCGAGGCGGCCACGCCCGCGACCCCCACCGCCGTCTTGCCGAACGAGCTCGAACGGTCCAGCTTGCCCTCGCCGGTGATGCACAGGTCGGCGCCCTCGAGGCGGCGGCGCAGGCCCACGGCGTCGGCAATCAGCGACAGCCCACCCTGGAGCCTCGCCCCGGCGAAGGCAACCAGGCCCGCGCCCAGCCCGCCGGCGGCGCCGGCGCCCTGGAGATGCTCCACATCCACGCCCAGGTCGCGGCGAATGACGGCCGCCAGCGAGGCCAGCCCCGCGTCGAGTCGTTCGACCATCTCGGGCGTCGCGCCCTTTTGCGGGCCGAACACGCGGGCCGCGCCGTCGGGGCCGGTCAGCGGGTTGGTCACGTCGCACGCGACGCGGATGCGGCACTCGCTGAGGCGCTCGTCGCGGTCGGAGATATCCACGTGCGCGACGTCGGCCAGGCCGCCGCCGGCCAGGCCGCAGACGCACGCGTTGCCGTCGCCGTCGATGAAGCTCACGCCCAGGGCCTGTGCACAGCCGCACCCGCCGTCGACGGTGGCCGACCCGCCGATGCCGATGATGATGTCCCGTGCCCCGGCGTCCAGGGCGGCCAGGATCAGCTGGCCCGTGCCGAACGTGGTCGATCGCATCGGGTTGCGGCGGTCCATCGGCACCAGGCCCAGGCCCGAGGCCTCGGCCATCTCGATGACGGCGGTGCAGCGTTCGCAGGGGCCACCCGCGGGCGAGCCCTCGGCCACGGTGACCGCGCCGGTCAGGCCGACCTCGCCCGGCAGCGAGGGGCCCAGGGGCTTGCCCAGCAGGCCGAAGCGCGCCCGCACCTCGCGTCCCAGGGGGTCGAAGACGTCGACGCTGATGTACCGCCCGCCCGTGGCAGCGACCATCGCCGCGACGGTGCCCTCGCCGCCGTCGGCCATGGGGCAAAGATCGACCGTCGCCTGCGGGGCAGCCTCCAGCACGCCCTGGGCCAGGGCGGCGGCGACTTCGATGGCGCTAAGCGACTCCTTGAACGAATCCGGGGCGATGACGATTCTCATATTTCTCCACCCGTGTTGGCGGCGGGCTTGGGGGTTGGTTTGGCGGCGGGCAGGGTCTTGGGGGCAGCGGCCCCGTTGCGAGTCTTGAGCGCCGTGAACACACGGACATTGCCGCGGATGAATCCGATCTTCAGCACCATGTCGCCCTTGACGTCCTCCAGCAGCGTGCCCAGGTCCTCCAGGCTCATCACGTAGAAGCGATCGAGCTGGATGACCACGTCCTTGAGCTGCATGCCCGCCTCGGCCGCGGGGCTGTTGGCGTCGATGCCCACCACCACCATGCCCTTGTTCACCGGCAGGCGGAGGTCCTTGGCCAGTTCGGGCGTGATGGGCTTGAGCGTCAGCCCCAGCAGCCGCTCGCACAGCGCCTTGCCGTCGGGCTTGGGCTTGGCCGTCGGCGTGATCTCCACGTCCGTCGCCGCCCCCGCGCGAACGATGCCCAGCGTGATCTTCTCGTCGGCCTTGGCCGACAGCATCGCGCAGGCGTAGTCGGGCACCTGCTTGATCGGCGTCCCGTTGAGCGTGAGGATTTGATCATCCTTCGCCAGCTTGCCCTCGGCGGGCGTGCCCGGCCGAACCGACTTCACGTAGACCTCGGGGCCCTTTTCGCCGTGGCGCAGGCCCACGCCCGCGCCGAAGATGACGCGGTTGAGCCGCTCGAAGTCCAGCAGGTCGGCCAGTTCGTTGGCCAGCGTGTCCACCGGGATCGCGAAGCCGATGTTCTGCGCGTCGGCGCGGATCGCCGTGGTGATGCCGATCAGCTCGCCGTGGATGTTCACTAGCGGCCCGCCGCTGTTGCCCGGGTTGATCGGGGCGTCCGTCTGGATCAGCGAGGCGATCTTGACGCCGTTTTCAAACTCCAGGTCGCGGCCGGTGGCACTGACCACGCCCACCGACACCGTATTGGAGAAGCCGAACGGGTTGCCGATGGCGATCACCGTCTCGCCGACCATCAGGTCGTCGCTACGCCCCAGCGGCAGATATGGCAGCGGCTTGTGGTCGTTGGCCTCGATCTTCAGCACGGCCAGGTCATACTGCTGCTCGGAACTGATGATGCGGGCGGGGTACTTGCTCTTGTCCTGGAAGACGACCTCGACCTTCTCGGCCCGGCGGACGACGTGGGCGTTGGTGATGATGTAGCCGCTGGGGTGCACCACGATGCCGCTGCCGAGGCTCTGCACGGGGACGCGGCGGGTGAAGGGCGAGGGGAAGATGTCGTCGAACAGGTCGGCCCCCAGGCCCATGCGGGCGGTGACCATCTGCTCGGTGGTGATGTTCACCACGGCGGGCTTGACCTTCTGGTACGCCTTGACCACGGGCGTGACGCGGGGGTCGTCCGACGGCGAGGTGGCCGGCGTGGCCGGCGCCCCGGCCAAGGCCGACGACGCCCCGACGGCCAGTGCGAGGATCCATCCAAGATGCTTCATTTATATCTCCAGTGTCTCGAGCTTCTTCTCGACGTACGTGCTGCCGATGTTGGTGACGGTTACGTGGCCGATCCGCTGGCGGTGCTGCCAGTGCGAATGCCCGCAGTATACGTGAGAGACCTTGGGGTTTTCCATCAGCACCTGCCCCAGCACGTCGGCGCCCATGTAGGCGGCGGCGAAGGCGAACCTCGCGGGGCGGCCCTGGGGCACCAGGTCGCGGAACGGCAGGTGGTGAATGAACGCCACCACGCGGTCGACGCGCGGGGCGATATCCTCGATCTGCGCGCGGAGCTTCTTGGCCAGCAGCACCACGAACTCCTCGTCGCTCATGCCCAGCTTCACGTGCACGCCGTCCATCCATCGCACGCCCATGGAATAGTGCCGCTCCGTCAGCGTCGCCTCGTGCCGCTGCAGCAGTTGCTCGTGGCCGCCGAGGTAGGCGGCCGCACCGGGGGCCAGCTTGGCGCGGTAGAAATCCTCCGGCAATCCCAGGCCCGGGTCGGCGAAGGAATAGTCGTACCACCCCACCGAGCCCACCAGGCCCGTGCGCCCCAGCACCTGCGGGTTGTGGTCCAGCACCGTGAAGCCTTCCTCGCTCGCCAGGGCCGGGATGATCCGTTCGTAACGGTCGAGCGAGGTCTCGTCGCCGCGGCACCAGAGGCAGTGGTTGCCGGGCACCAGCAGTTTGAGGCCCCCGAACGAGGCGAAGAGCTTCAGGCAGCCGCGCAGGGACGACAGGTCGGCCCCGGCAGAGTCGCCCACCAGGACCAGCACGTCGCCGCCGGCGGCCAGGGCCTGCGCCGCCAGCGCCTCGGCCGGGCCGCGGGACCGCGCAATGTCATAGTGCAGGTCGGCTGTGATGAGGATCTTCATCGATCGTTCGATTATAGCGGGAACCGATGGAGGGATAAAGACGCGGCGTCAGCCGAGGTGCATGACCGTACTTGCTACCCCTCTCCCCTTGCGGGAGAGGGTTCGCTCAGGAGAACGTGGTTCAACCTTGGCCCCACGGCTTCCGCCGTGGGCTGACATGTTGGGGCCGCGCCGGGACAACTGCCAATCGGCGGCTGGATAGGAGCAGCCCCTTGCCCGTCAAAGGATTCCTTAGTCGCAGAAAGAATTGTCACGCGCGGAAGCCGGGCAGGCGGCCTCACATTTTCCCGCCACCGGTATAATCCGCTTCCATTGTCTTAGCAAACGTATTAGTATTTTGCAGACGGTTTGCATCTCCCTTTTCACATAACTAGCCGAAATCAGTATAGATGGCGATTGAACGAGAAAAGTTTGGCGCCGAAGAACTGGCGATCAGCCTGAGTCACTACGACCTCGGGATCATCCGGAGCATCGTGGAATTCGCCCGCGGCTCGCGCCGCGCCCCCAAGCTCATCGTCGAGGCCCACCGGGGCAAGTTCCTCTTCAAACGCCGCGCCAAGGGCAAGGACGACCTGGCCAAGGTCGCCTTCACGCACCAGATCCAGTTGTCGCTGGCCGGGCAGAACTTCCCCCTGCCCCACCTGCTGGGCACGCGGGACACGAACAACTCGATGCTCGTGCTCAACAACGCCATCTACGAGATGTTCGAATTCATCGAGGCCGGCGGCTACGACGGCAGCCTCGACTCGACCTTCGACTCCGGGCGAATCCTGGGCCTCTACCACAAGCTGCTCAAGGGGTTCCACGGCGACTACCGCCCGCCCACCGGCAGCTATCACAACGCCGGGGCCATCCAGCAGGCCATCCAGAACACGGTCGTCTCGCTGCCGGCGGAGACCCGCCCCTCGTCGGAGATCATCTCCGAGACGGTGCAGTCGCTCGCCCGCGCCTACAAACTGTGCGCCCAGTCGGCCGAGGACCTGGGCCTGGGCTCCTGGGGCGTGCAGATCGTCCACGGCGACTGGCACCCGGGCAACATGCTCTTCCGCGACCGCCACGTGGTGGCCGTCATCGACTACGACGCCGCGCGGCTGCAGCAGCGGGTGATCGACCTGGCCAACGGCGCCCTGCAGTTCTCCATCCTGGGCGGGGGCGAAGACCCCACCAAGTGGCCCGACTACGTCGACCAGACCCGCTTCAAGCGCTTCATGCGCGGCTACGACTCCGTCAACGTCATCTCCAAGCTCGAGCTCAAGGCGATCCCCTTCCTCATGTGCGAGGCCATGATCGCCGAGGCCGTGCTGCCCATCGCCGCCACCGGAAGCTTCGGCCGCATCGACGGCTTCCCGTTCCTGCAGATGATCGACCGCAAGGTGAAATGGATCCTCAGCCACATGGACGAGTTGGTCGCGATCCTCGAGTCGTAAAGAGCGTGGCGGCCTTCCCAGGCCGCGGCGAATTCCTCCGTGGAAGAAGGCGCAGCCGTGGGATTCGGCGCCGGCTTGCCGTTCGGCGATGTAGAAGCCGCGGGGCGTCACCCCTATTTGACAGCGCCGAACGGTAAGCCGCCGCTTAACGCACTCACATGTTCCATCGTGATGAACTGCTAGATCGGCGCCCCGGCCAGGAGCCCGCTGATGCTCACGGGTTTGTGCTGGTCGATGCTGTGATAGGCGGCGATGCCCACCATGATGCTGTAGGCGCCGTCGCGCTGGGTGGCGGCGCGGCCGAGCGGGTCGTGCGGGCGATCCGGCAGGAAGATGTCGTCCAGCAGCACCGGGTCGCCGCCGCCATGGCCGCCGGCGGCAGAGTGCACCTCCAGCACCTGCGGCGGGGAGAACTCGGGGATCAGCGTGATCGTCGTCGCGCCCTTCTGCAGTTCACCCGGCACGCTGCCGTCGCCGCTGATGTAGGTGTTCTCGCAGCAGTTGTGCTCCAGCCGGCCTTTGGACCCGTTGAACGCGATGCGGTAGCCCTCGTACGGCGAGTACGCGTGCAGCATGTAGTTGAGGATCGCCCCGCCCTGGTAGCGAGCGGAAACGGACATGTTGTCCCAGATGTTGATCTGGTCGCTGAAGATGCAGCGGTCGCGGACGTAGCCGTCGTGGGTCTCGCAGTCGAGGTACATTTCCTTCATCGACGGGAAGGCGGCCATGTCGAGGTGGAACTTGCACCGGGCCTTGTCGGCGCAGTCGCGGCAGCGCTCGCCGCAGGCCGAGACCCCCATCCGCTGCGCAGTGGCCGGCGTGTAGTACCGCCGGCTGGCGTGGCAGAAGACATCCTCCGGCGCGTCGCCCAGCCACCAGTTCACCAGGTCAAAGTGGTGCGTCGCCTTGTGCACCAGCAGCGAGCCCGAATTGTCGCGGTTGCGGTGCCAGCGGCGGAAGTAGTCCGCGCCGTGGCGCGTGTCCAGCAGCCAGCAGAAGTCCACGCTGTAAATGTCGCCGATGGCGCCCGAGGCGAGGATTCCCTTCACCTGCGACCGCGGCGGCGAATAGCGGTAGTTGAACGTCACCCGCACGCTGCGGCCGGTGGCCTTGGCCGTCTGAAGGATCCGGCGGCAGCGGGCCTCGTCGGTGGTCATGGGCTTCTCGGTCACCACGTCGCAGCCCAGTTCCATCGCGCGGCAGATGTAATCGCTGTGCGTCACATCCATGCTGGTGACGATCACAACGTCCGGCCGCGTCTGGGCGACCATCTGCTCGAAGGCCGCCGCGGCGAACGTCGGCACGCTCGCCCCGCCGGCGGCAACGATCTTGCGATTGACCAGGTCCATTCGTCCCTGGTTGGTATCGCACAGCCCGACCAGTTCGCACGTGTCCTTGTACGTCTTTGTGACCGCCTGCGTGTACATCTCGCTGCGGCCGCCCAACCCAACCTGCGCATACCGACGAAGCTTTGCCATGGTGAACTCCTATCCAGAATCAAACACGCCCGCCCTGTTTCGGTTGCGTCGCAAAAGCCGACGAACACGCGTCTCTCCTTCTTCGATTGTGCCTTACCCCCGAAAATGCTATTGTCTGCGGCCCAACCGATGGAGTTAACTGGACGCATGAGCACACAAGGCGTGATTTTCGATATGGATGGCGTGCTGGTCAACAGCTACCGCGCCCACCTGGAATCGTGGACCGAACTGGGCCGCCGGCACGGCCTGCCCATGAGCGAGGAGCAGTTCGCCGCGACGTTCGGCCGCACCAGCCGCGACATCTTCGCCGCCCTGTGGCCGGGGAAGGTCTCCGCCGGCGATATGCCCCGGCTGGATGACGAGAAAGAAGCCTTGTACCGCCAGAGCCTCAAGGCTCACTTCCCCGAGATGAAGGGCGCGGGCGAGTTGCTGGCGTCGCTGCACGCGGCGGGTTTCCTGATGGCGATCGGCTCGTCGGGCCCGCCGGAGAACGTGCAGGTCGTCCACGACTGCCTGCCCAATGGCCGCTACATCACCGCCACCGTCGACGGCAGGCAGGTCACGCACGGCAAGCCCAACCCGGAGGTCTTCCTCCTGGCCGCCGGCAAGCTGGGCCTCAACCCGCGCGACTGCGCGGTGGTCGAGGACGCCCCCGCCGGCGTCGAGGCGGCCCTTCGCGCCGGCATGGCCGCCATCGCGATCACGGGCACCGCGCCGCCAGAGAAACTCGCCCATGCCCACACCATCATCGAATCGCTGACGGAACTGTCGCCCGACAAGGTCCGCCAGCTCATCGACGACAACCGCAAACGCCCCACTGAGAGGATACCATGCCGCAAAATTCGCTTCGTGCCGTGATCTTCGACCTCGACGGCGTGCTCGTCAGCACGTCCAAGTTCCACGCCCAGGCGTGGTGCGACCTCGTGCGATCGCTGGGCATCGAGCCGCCGGCCGACCTGGAGGAACGCGTCAAGGGCATCTCGCGCATGGCCTCGCTCAAGATTGCCCTGGGCGAGCATGCGGCGAAATTCTCCGAGGCCGAGATGGAGAAGCTTGCGACGCAGAAGAATGAGCATTACCTGCGGCTGGCCGCGAGCATCAACCCCTCCGACCTGTTCGAGGGCGTGAAGGATTTGTTCGACGACCTGAAGCGAAACGGCATCAAGATCGCCCTGGGCTCGGCCAGCAAGAACGCCCAGCCGGTGCTGGATGGGCTGGGGATCGCGAAGTACTTCGAAGCGGTGATCGACGGCTTCAAGTACAAGCACGGCAAGCCGCACCCGGACATCTTCCAGACGGCCGCCCGCGCGTGCGGGGCCGAGCCCAGGGACTGCATCGTCGTCGAGGACGCCGCCGCGGGCATCAGCTCGGCCATCGACGGCGGCTTCACCACCGTCGCGATGGGCAGCTATGAATCGCTCAAGCACGCGCATGTGTTCGTCCGCTCGCTGCGCGAAGTGGATGCGAAGCGCCTGACCGCGGAGCATGCGAAGTTCCGCAGCGACCTCTGGACGCTGACCACAAACACCGCCGGCGAAGGCGTATTCGCGGCAAAGGCGCCTGCCGCGGGACTGGCCGTGACGATCACGATCGGCGGCGAGAAGATGGAACTGGCCGCGGGCAAGGCCGTGTCCTTGCAGCGGCGGCTGGACCTGCACAGCGGCATCGCGTGGACCGATACGCACTGGGTCTCACCCAGCGGGCAGGAGATGAAGATCACAGAGCGGTCTTTTGCCGACCGCGCCCACCGCGGCAGAACGTTCCACCAATATGAGATCGAGCCGCTGACGTCCAATGCGCCCGTCGTCGTCACCGCAGGCATCGCGGGCGCGGCGCAGGCCCAGGCGCAGGGCGCCGCCGTCGCCGCCGTCAGCGGCGGCAAGACGATCGGCGTCGCCCTGGCGGTGAAGGATCGCCCGCAGGCGAAGTACACTGCCGCCGGCGCGCAGGTCCGCGCCGAGACGGAGGCCTTGAAGGACAAGGTGCTGTGCGTCGAGGTGTGCGAGGTGTCGCCCTGCCTGGCCGCCCCGCAACTGCCCCAGTGCCTGGTCGGCGACACGCTGGCCGCCGCCGTCAAGGCCGCGGGCGAAGGCTTCCCCGAGGCCCGCATCGCCTCGGCCGCCGCCTGGCGCGAATTCTGGAAGACCACCCCCGCCGCCGACCTCAAGGCGCGCGAGCAGGCCTTCGCGGCCGAGTCTCGTTTGCTGGGCTAACCACAATTACGTGAGTGCGCCGCCAAAGCCGCTATGCGGACTTCTTTCCGTGCCCTTTCACCTCGGCCTCGTCCTTGGCGCCGGGGATGTGTGAGAAATCCACGGGCGTCATGTTCTCATTGCCGGGGCCGTTGAGGACGCGCCCGTAGGGGTCGTACCGCGAGCCGTGGCAGGGGCAATCCCAGGTCTTCTCGCACGCGTTCCAGGATAGCACGCACCCCAGGTGCCGGCAGGCGGCCGAGAAGGCGTGCGTCCGCCCGGCCTCATCGCGAAAGATGGCCAGCTTGCGCAGGCCCAGGCGCATGACGGCCCCTTCGCCGGGGGTGATCTGCTCGGGCGAGGTCACCTGCCCCGCCGTCACCCACTGGCTGTATTGGGCGGCGACGTTGGCGTTCTCGCGGATGAACTCGCCGGCAGCCGAGACGGGCCTGCGGCTGGGATCGTAGAGGTCGGTCCAGACGTTCTTCCGCTGCAGGATCAGGTCGGTGAGCACCATGCCCGCGATCGTCCCGTGCGTCATGCCCATGCCCGAATCGCCCGTGGCGATGAAGACGTTGGGCTCGTCGCCGGGGTTGCGGCCGATGAAGCCCAGGCCGTCCATCGTCTCCATCACCTGCCCGGACCACCGCGCCTCAATTCCCTGGATCATCGGGAACAACCGCCGCCCCCACTCCTCGAGCCTCGCCCACGCCATCGCGCTGGCGCCCTGGCCCGTCTTGTGGTCCTCGCCGCCGATGATCAGCACATCGTGGTCCTTGGCGCTCTGCGTGCGGACGTAGTGGTAGGGGTCGGCCATGTCCCAGAACAGCGCGGTCGGCACCGAATCCTTCGGCACCATCGCCGCGATGACATACGTCCGGTACGCCGCCTGCTTGGTGTGAATGGCCACGCGGTCGTTCACCGGCGAGTTGGTGCAGATCACCACCGTGTCGGCCGTCACGACGCAGCCGTCGCGGGTGATAACGCTGCCGAGGCCCTTGCCGCTGACGTCTACGACGTGCGTGTCGGTGAAGACACGCCCGCCGGCCAGCTCGATCGCCGCCAGCAGGCCGTGATAGTACCTCAGCGGGTTGAACTGCCCCTGCATGGGGAACCGCAGCGCGGGCCCGGTGTTCACCTGTCCCAGCGGGCTCTGCGGGCACATCTCGACCCCCACCAGCCCCGCGCGGTGGCAGGCCTGCAACTCCTGCTCCAGCAGTTGCGTCGTCTGACCGGGCGGCATGAACAGGTAGCCATCCACCCGGCGGAAATCGCAGTCGATGTGCTCGAGATTCACAATCGCTTCGATGCGATTGATCGCCGCGGTGTGACTCTCGGCCGCCAGGCGCGTCTTGACCGGGCCGTGGACCTGCTCCAGATGGCAGTAGCGGTCATCGATGGCGTTGGACAGGTGCGCGGTGGTGCGCCCGGACTCGCCGCTGGCGATGAGTCCGTCATCCAGCACGACCACCGACCGCCCCGACCGCGTCAGCATGTACGCCGTCGTCAGCCCGGCCATGCCCGCCCCGACGATGCAGACTTCACATCGAAGGTTTTCCTTCAGCGGCTGTCGCGAGAGCATCGGTGTGAGTTTCATCCAGATCGACGGGTTGATGCCTGAGGACAGCATGGCGGACTCCTTCGCGGGTTGAACAATGCCGGTCAAGGGCCCCACCCCGCGCCCTTGCCGGCGGAATACGAATTGGCGGGGCATTCTAGGAGCGTCCGGCAGCGAGAATCAAACGGCCGCGTTTTCTTCCCGCCGCCCGCGGGCGCCTATAGTGGTGGGCGGAGGGGAAAGGGAAAATCAGATGCTTCCTGCCACCGAAGAACGTGTTGAGGCCCACACGGCCGACGACTACAACCGCCGCATCCGCACGCAGATCGAGGCCAACCTGGTCTACTACGCGCACCGCCTGGACCTGATCGACCAGAGACTGGCTGAGCTCGACCGCGAGTGGGACATCGAGCGCACGCTGGAGACCAACGCCAGCGCTGTCTCATTGGCCGGGCTGGTGTTGAGCCTGTTCTGGCTGCTGTCTGCCAACCGTCCTTTTCTCAGCGCCGCGCTGAAGGGCCGCGAATGGACCGACCCCGGCGGCAGTGCTCACCTTGGGCACCGCGTTTGCCAGCCACTTCATGGACCGGTTCGGCGTCTAACTCGACC